>NZ_LBIZ01000114.1:0-324986 GCF_028128665.1 Bradyrhizobium sp. CCBAU 45384 | reverse complement strand
GCCGCGATCTGCTCGCGAACTTTGCCGATCTCCGCGGCGACGCCGAGCCCGTTCAGGACAACATCGGCGCCTTCAGCCGCGAGTGCCCTGATGATGCCGAGCCCGATGCCACTGGTCGAACCCGTCACCAGGGCGACCTTGCCGGCGAGTGTTCGTGCGGTCTGGGACGCTTGCGGCTTGAGGGGAATATTCATGGCCGATCCTCCAATGACGCCGGGGCGGCCTCCTGGCCGGGCCCCTGACTGATGCGAATTGTGAGCGATGGCCTCAAGAAGGGGAAATGCCGGATGGCTTCCGAAATGATACGCGCCCGCTATCGGGCGCGGGATGTCCTTCCCCGTCCCGATCGGCTAAGTTCCGTCATGATCCTGCTGGGAGCCGATCCATGGAAATGCACCAGGTCCGCTATTTCCTCGCGGTAGCGCAACTGCTGAACTTCACGCGCGCAGCCGAGGAATGCAACGTGACGCAGCCCTCGCTGACGCGGGCCATCAAGCAGCTCGAGGCCGAGCTTGGTGGTGACCTGTTTCGCCGCGAGCGGCCGGCCGCACAGCTGACTGAGCTCGGTCAGCGGATGCATCCGCTGTTGAAGCAGTGCTATGAGGCCGCCGCCGGAGCACGATCGCTCGCCTCCTCATTCAAGAGCGGTGAAGTCGGCGCGCTGCGCGTTGCCCTGACCCATGCCATCGATCTGTCACTGCTCATTCCGCATCTCAACCAGATCAGGCGGCAGTTCAACCGGCTCGAATTCCGCTTCTTGCGTGGCTCAAGCCGCGAAGTCGCGGAGTATCTCAAGAAGGGTGAAGCCGAGCTCGGCATTGCCGCCGAGATCGACGGGGCCTGGGAGAGGCTCGACGTCTGGCCGCTGTTCACCGAGAATTTCGACCTCGTGATCGGCAAAGGGCACCGGCTTGCAAGCCAGAGCACGATCGAATTCGACGATCTTCGCGCTGAGCAAATGCTGAGCCGAAACTATTGCGAGCATGCCAGCCGGATCTCATCGAGCTTGCGCGAGCACGGCATCGACGTCGATCATGGCCACGAGATCTCCAGCGAGCGCGACCTCATCGAGCTTGTCGAGGCCGACATCGGCATCGCGATGGTGCCGCGCACCTCACCGCTGCCCGACAACCTCAAGCGCGCCGCTGTGAGCGGCCTCGACGCGCGCCGCACCGTTAACCTCTACGGCGTCGCCGGCCGTCAGCGGACCGCCGTCGCCAACGCGGTGATGCGGATGCTGCGCGGCGCGGATTGGCGGGCGATCGCGGGGTGAGCTTGCGGTCCTGCCCGAGAGGATTTCGCAGCGGCAGACCTAATTCTCCCGGCTCGCGCCCTCCAGCGCTGCGAGCAAATCGTCGATCTCCATGCGCTTGCGGAAATCGGGGTCGACGAAGCGGGCTTTGACGAGGCCGTCTCGGCCGACCACGAAGACAGCCGGGATCGGCAGCATCCAGCCGTCATTGCCGTGGAACTTTGCCATGTCCTGGTAAGACAATAACCGCTGGATTTCGGTGCCGAGCCAGATTGCGAGGTTAAGCGACAATGCATAGCCGTTGTCGAGGTCGGTGAGCACCGGAAACGGCGCGCCCGAATCGGCAATGAACTTTTCGGTATATTCCTGCGTCTCCGGCATGATCGCGACGATCTGCGCGCCCATCGCACGGATCCGGTCCTGCGCCTGGATCACGGCGCGGACGTTCAACCGGCAGTAGGGACACCAGTGTCCGCGAAAGAACATCACGGCCACAGGCCCGCGCGCAAGCAATGATGGCAGCCCAACGAGCTGCCCCCGATCGTCGGGCAGCATGAAGGGCGGCATCACCTCGCCCGGACGCGGCGCGTTCTCGCCGCCCCCGTTCTGGCTCAATCGATCCACCAGGCGATCGACCGCCTCCCCGTAAGCGGGGAATATCTCGCGGCCGGCCTCCGCATAGGCACGAAGCTGCTCGTTCAGCGTGCCCTCCATGTCGCGGCAGCGTTGAAAGGCAAGCTTGAGCCGTTCTGCATCGGTTGGGGTCAACGACGTCATCTTCCGCTCCGGTACCATGGGTTCGCATTATTTTGACGTTCGCGCCACCCTGCAAGGGGGCATTGCCATCCGACGCCAGATCGTCGGCCGGTAGAAATGCCATTCCACGATTGGTTCGATAGCCGCTGCCTATCGCGCCGCGATAGCGCGGGGCTATCGCGTCGAGAGCGAGACGGCATTTCATTCAGCGCGCGTCTTCGGCGAGCCTGACGCCATTGCCAATGACCCTCGCGGTTGCGGCCAACAACGGAGACGATCCATGATCACGCATTCGAGACTGTCGCTTACCCTCTTGCCCACCGTCGCTTTGGCCGGCGCGGTCATGTTCGCGATCCAACCCGCCTCTGCCGGCGAATGCCCGGCCGACAAGATGAAGCCGAATGCCCGGCAGATGGTCGATTACAAGCCAGTCGGCGTCACCGACGTCACGCTCGGCTCGATCGACCTCGAGAAGCAGCCGGCCAACATCAGGGATCGCGAGCTGCGCTTTCGCAAGCTGACGATCGAACCCGGCGGCATCGTGCCCTGGCACAGCCATGACGACCGTCCGGCACTGATTTTCGTGCAGCAGGGCGAGATCGTCGAATACGCCTCCAACTGCGTCGATCCGATCGTGCACAAGGCCGGCGATATCAGGCCTGAAGTCTTCGGGACCTCGCACTGGTGGAAGAACCTCGGCAAGCAGACCGTCATTCTCTATGTCGGCGACGTCCGCAAGGATCAGCACGACCACAATATGTAGCGAGTGCATCAAGCCCCTGCCCTCGTTACTGGATGTGGCGCCCGGAATTCCCCATGCTGCCCCGCGTGCCGGGCGTCACATCGTCCTTCTCGTCAGGAGATGCAGTGTCATGACTGATTTGTCCGCCCGCATCAGACCGACCACCATGACGATGCATGGACCCTCGCCGGGCGTCGCCTTCCGTTCGCTCGTCATCGGCTTGACCGCATTCCTGACGGTCGTCGATCTCTTTGCGACGCAGGCGATCCTGCCGTCCCTGACACGCCATTACGGGGTGACGCCGGCGGCGATGGGCTTTGCGGTCAACGCCTCCACCTTCGGCATGGCCATCTCAAGCCTCGTCGTCGGTGTCTTCAGCCCGCATATCGACCGGCGGCTTGGCATTCTTCTCAGTCTCACGCTGCTGGCCATCCCGACCAGTCTGCTTGCGGTGGCGCCCAACCTCGCTGTCTTCACGGGTCTCCGTATCGCGCAAGGCCTGTGCATGGCCTCGGCGTTTGCGCTGACGCTCGCTCATCTCGGCGAACAATGCAGCGCGATGGATGCCGGCGGGGCCTTTGCTGCCTACATCACGGGAAATGTCGCAAGCAATCTGATCGGGCGACTGATCTCGGCCGCGGTCGCCGACAGCCTTGGGCTGTCCTGGAATTTCTACTTCTTTGCCGCACTCAATCTGACCGGCGCTGCTCTGGTCTATTTCACCATCAATCGCGTCCAGCCAATGCATGTGATGTCCACGGCCGCCTCGCCGCTTGCCGCCATGTTCGCGCACTGGCGCAATGAACGGCTGCGCGCGGCCTTCGGCATCGGCTTTTGCATCCTGTTCGCCTTCATCGGCACCTTCACCTTCGTGAATTTCGTCCTGGTGCGGCCGCCACTCTCGCTCGGCATGATGGACCTTGGCCTCGTCTATCTCGTCTTCCTGCCCTCGATCGTCACCACCCTTTTGGCCGGCAAGGTCGCCACCAGCATCGGGACACGACCGGCGATCTGGGGCGCGCTCGCCCTCGCGGCGCTCGGCGTGCTTTTGATGCTGCGCCCGCATCTTGCCGAGGTGCTCACCGGCATGGTCCTGGTCGGCGTCGGGACGTTCTTCGCTCAAGCGGTAGCGACGAGCTTCGTCGGACAGGCCGCGACCGAAAACCGCGGCGTCGCCAGCGGTACCTATCTGGCCTGCTATTTCCTCGGAGGTTTGACGGGTACCGCGGTGCTCGGACAGATATTTGACTTGATGGGATGGACTGCGTGCGCAATTGGCGTCGCGGTTGCTCTTGGTTCAGCAGCACTTTTGACGCTCAAGTTGAGGATCGCCTGAGGCCAACCACATGGCACGCGCGATGCGGCTCACCTCAGCGAGATCGTGATCTCGCTGATATTGGCCGCAAGCTCGAGCCCAGCCTTTGGGCCCTGCAGCACGATGGTGACGCCCTTCTCGTTGCGGAGCTGAACGCCATTGACGCCGCCGACCAGCGCAAAGCCGCCGCCGACCGAACTGTAGGTGCCGGCGAAGTCGCTGACGTCGCTTATATCAGAGGCCCAGCCATCGAAGCGACCGACCGTGGCGCCGGCCGTGATGCCGAGGCTCAGGCCGGTGATTTTGAATGGATAGGTCTTGCCGCGATAGGTCAGCACACCGCGGCCGACGCCGCCACCGACCAGCAGGCCGGCCTTGACGATCTTGACCCTGACATGGCCGGCCGCCTGGGCAAAGGACGGCGTCGCCGGCGCTGCCAGCCCGATCGCGAGCAGGAGGACCGCGATCAGACGGAACGCGCGACGGCGGACGGCGCTGCGCCATTCAAGGTTTTGCGGCATCGACCTTCTTCCAGGTCTGATCGGGATCGAACAGCGTGGTGCGCGCGGCGATGAACTCTGTGCGGTTGCCGAGATCCTTCTGATAGACGGTGCCGGCATGATTGACCAGGAAGGTCATCACGCCGGAATTGCCATATTCGGCGGGCCAGGCGATCAGGGCGAAGCCGCCGATCATCTTGCCCTTGACGACATAGTTGAGCGCGCCACCCGGCGCATCGCGCCCCTGCCCCTTGAGGATGCGGAAGTAGTAGCCGTGATAGGGTGCGGGCCCGACGTCGCTCGCCTCGTAGCCTTCCTTCGAAGCAGCTGCCGCGAAGGGGCCGAGCGGGCTCGGATCGCTGTCGTCGCGCCAGAACAGCCCGTCCTTCTTGCCGGGCGACGAGACGAAGCGCTGGGCATAGACGCCGACGCCCTCGCCGCGGTCCTTGTCCGCGTATTCATTCTGCGCGTCGACATAGGCGAGCGCGGTCTGGATCGCGTCGAGCTCGTTGCGGCCGATGCGCCGGCGAAGCACCTCGATGCGGCCCTCGTCCGTATCGAATTCCCAGCCGTTCTTGGTGTTGACCAGCGGAATCGGGAACGGGAAATCATCCGGTCCCAGCAACAAGGTCGCGGTCTTGTTGCCCTCCGCCTTGATGCCATGCTTGGCGTCATACATCGAGGAGAAGCGCTGGCGGATGTCCTTGTCGGCGACCTCGTCGCCTGACGAGACGATGTCCGCGGCTGCCCGGCCCAGCACTTTCAGGATGTCTTTCGGGCCCGCCTTGACTGCGTCGGCAAGTGCTGCGGCAGCGTCCTCCGGGGACTTGTAGGATTCCTGCGCTGATGACGGCGAGGCGAACAGTGCGAGCACGACCACGCCCGGCATGATCGCACGATGGAACCATGTCGCGCCGTTCATGGCGTCACCTCCGCAGGGATTTTCGCGCCGCCCGCGAGCCAGTCGCGGTAGGTGCGGAATGTCAGCCCGAGCTTTTCGTAATAGACCCTCAGATATCCGTCGCTGCCCCGGGTCACCGCGTCAGGCATTACCTGCTCGACCTCCTGCGCCATCACGCCGACATAGGCCTTGTCGCTGCCGATATAGCTGAAGCGATAATAGCCGAGCCCGTTCAAGAGATGGCCGAGCAGGACGATGTCGTGCTTGAGCGCGAGATCGGAACGCCGGCCACCGCCGCCGCCACCACGACCTCCTCCGCCTCCGAAGCCGCCGCCTCCCCCACGCGCGGCCATTCCTCCGCCACCGCGCCCGGCCATGCTCGGTCCACCGCCGCCGCCGCGCGGCATGCTGGCCATACTCGCGCGTCCGCGTGCCGATGCCGCGGCTGCCGACCGGCCGGACGAGACGTTCATGGCGCCGCCGCGATTGCCACCACCACCGCCGCCGGCACGGTTGGCTGCCTTGGCGCGGTCGCCACCGCCTTTGTTGCCACCCTTGTTGCCACCCTTGGCACGATCACCTGCGCCAGCACGATCACCACCGCCAGGCCGATCGCGCGTCCCTGCGCTGGCACGATCGCCTGCACCCGGACGATCTCCGCGATCACCGACACCGCCGCGATCACCGGCGCCGCCACGATCGCCGGCGCGATCACCAGCCCGATCGCCTGCCCGATCACCGACACGATCGCCTGCACGATCGCCTGCACGGTCGCCCGCGCCGCCCTGACCGGGACGCAGCACCTGGTTGCCGTCGCGCCCGCGAAAATCCATGCGGTCCGACGCGCCGGCCCTGATATTGTTGTTGCCGAAGCGCTGCTGGACGTTGACGTTGTTGTAACGCACCCCGCCGCGATGCGCCGGATTGTGCTGCCAGCCGTTGCCGATGTTGGTGGTGCGATGATTGACGTAGACGTTGCGGTTACCCCAATTGCAGCCGCCGCCCCAGTAATTGCCCCAGCGCCCGATCGCCCAGGCGGTGCCGAAAGCGATGCCGGCTGCGACCACGCCCGCACCGATATAGGAGGGGTAGCCCCAGTAGTACGGCGGATATTCCGCATAGGGCCAGGTGCCGTAGACCGTCGCCGGATCGTAATAGGGCACATACATCGTCGCAGGGTCCGCCTGCTGGATGACGACGACCTGCTTGCCTTCCTGGGACTGGACGCTGACCTTCTGTTGCTTGGTGGTGACCAGCTTGTTGTTGTCGTAGGCCTTGTTGCGCAGACGCTGGATTGCATCCATCACGTCGGGCTGCTGGGCGAGAAAGGCGTCGCCGAGCTTCTGGGTCCATTCGAGCTTGTCGCTCATCATGGCAAGAACATCGGCGGTGCTGGCGAGCGCCTTGACGCTGTCGTCCCAGCTCTGCTTGTCGACCTGCGTCTTCAGCGCGTCGCCCTTGAGGGTCTTGTTATCCTTCAGCCAGCGATCGGCCTGCACCACTTCGAGCGGATAGGTCGATGCCGCCAGCACGTTGGCCAGCAGTTCGTCGGGATAGAGCGCGATCGGCGCGACCAACGCCTCGAGCTGCTCTGGTTTCAGCAGCTCGGCGGCAGCGGCTGGTGGCGTTGCGGGCTGCGTCTGCGCAGCCGGTGCAGCCGGCGTAGTAGCTTGAGCCATTGCCGCGGCAGGAACCGCCATTACCAGCGCAAGCGCCATCAGGATCTTGCCGCAGCGAAACATCACGACCTCCACGAAGCTTTCCGCCCGCGACCATCGGGCCGGGACATCGGCGTTTGTTGATCGAGATCAACGAAACGGAGCCTCCGCGCTGTTGCGACGCGACAGACCATTGGATCCAGATGCCGGTGATCAGCGGAGGAGTGGCAGGCGGATGGTGAACCGTGCCCCGCCCGCCGGCTGGTTCGTCGTGCTGATCGTGCCCTGGTGGGCCTCGACGATAGTTTTCGCGATCGCAAGCCCCATGCCCATGCCTTGAGGCTTGGTGGTAAAGAAGGGATCGAACACATTGGCGAGATCGGGGGCCGTCACCCCCGGCCCGGTATCGACGACATTGACCTCGGCCTCCCGACCGGCGCGCACGGTCCAGACGCGGACCTCACGCTTGCCGGTGTTCGCATCGGAGATCGCGTCCATCGCATTGATAATCAGGTTGAGAACGACCTGCTGAAGCTGGATGGGATCGCCCTTGACGTGCAGATCGATCAACACCGGCGTGCAGGTCAGCGTGATCCGGCGTCCATCGGCAACGGCCCTGGCGAGGCCGACCGCTTCGCGGACCGTGTCGTTGAGCTCGATATCCTTGATCTCGAACGGCGTCTTCTTCAGGACACTGCGCAGCCGGCGGATGACCTCGCTTGCCCGCTGATCGTCCCGCCTGATATCGGCGAGGATCAGCCGGATCTCGTCGATATCGGGGGAATTGCCCTGGAGCATGAGCTCAGCCGTCTCGGTATTGGTCAGGATCGAGCCCAGCGGCTGATTGAGCTCATGCGCGATCGAGGTCGTCAACTCGCCAACGGCCGAATAGCGGTTGGCGTGGGCGAGCTCGGCGAGGCGCTGGCGCGACTCGATCTCCGCACCCCGGCGGCGATGACGCTCATGCAACAATCCACTGATCAAGCCGGCCTGCATCAGGATGATGGCGGCGATCAGCAGCATCTGCCAGCGATAGCGCTCCCACACGGTCGCCTCGCGAAACAGAATCTCGCTGTCGGGAGGCAGACTGCTTTCGCTGATGCCCCAGCGCTGCAATTCGCGCCAGTCGTATTTCGGCCGTCCGAATTCGATCGGCTCGTACGTGATGGCAGACGGCTTCTCGCCTCCGAGAATACGCATCACCGCATCGACCGTCTTGCGGCTTATCTCCGCCGTGAGCTGCATCGGGCCGCCAACGGTGCTGCCGCCGAAGAAGGGGTCCTGGTAAGAGAAAATCGGCGCGTTGGCGACCGCGCGCAGGCTGCGCAAGGCGAGGTCCCCCTCGTGGACGATGCCTGCGGCGTCGACCGACATCTGCCCCCAGAACAGCACGGTATGGGGCGGAAGCCTGGCCGCGCGCGCGAGGATCGCCTCGAACGGCAGGTCCGAATACCAAACGAGGTCGACCCGATCGCCCAGCGGGATCAGATCCCGCTTCAACGCGTCGATCCAGAATTTCTCGAGCGGTGATGCTCCGATCACAATGGCGACGGTTCTTGTGTCCGGCAGGACGCGCAGGATATTGTCAAACACCGCCATGAAATCGAGATGGGCCGACACAACGGCGTCGTTGTCGGTAAGATCAGCGCGATCCACCAGCCGTTCCTCGACCACGGTCAGCACCATCGGCGTATCGGGAAAAAGCTTCGCGCGATATCGCTGCGCGAACCTCGCCGCCGGAGCACCAATGCTCAACACGATGTCGGGCGGCGCGCCCTCGTAAAGCGAATGCAGATATTCGACGAAGGGCGCTTCCGGACCAGGATTGTTGAAACGCGCGCTGAGCAGCGTGTGTTCCTGGATGTCGAGCGGCCAAGCCGATCGCTGCTCGAGCCCAGCCTTGATGCTTCGCGCATACTCGCTCCAGGGGCGGAATTCGCGCCCGAAGGAATGCAGCATGAGCACACGCTTGAGTTCGCCGCGCGCGCTGCGCTGGGCGGCATCCGCGCTGCCGGAGAGAGCGGCCAGCAACAGACTGAGCCAGAGCCAAACCGGCCCCAGCTTGACCGACATCCGGGATTTGCGCCCGCTCATCTCGCCTCCGCCGGCGACCTTTTTCGGCCGCTTCTGACTCATAATTCTAGCGGGAGACGCACCGGCGTGACAGACCTAAGCGACCTTGTTCCAGCCCTCAATGACCGCTCAGGACCAGCGTCTTGATGGGCATCAGCAAGGCCTGGATGCGCAGCAGCATCGCATGCACGAGGCCGACGCCATCGACGACGTGGAGCGCGATGGCCCGGCTGGTGCTGGTATGCGCCGCGGAAATTTCCTCATGATTGCTGGTATAGGCGTTGACGACGCAGCTGCTGCCCGCCGTCACGCCGTCGAGCCCGTTCTTGTACAGCGGTTCGAGAAACACGAGGATCGTGCCGGACTTGGGCGCGTTCTGTGCCTCAATCAGTTGCTGTCCGCTTTGGAACTGTCCTGCAGCGATATAATCCTGCACCGTCGTGATCACCATCGGGATGATGACCCATGGCTTGGAGATGCAGGCGGCTTCCGCCACCATGCCTTCCTGCAATACGCCAGCCTCGATCTGTCCGAAGCCAGCCTGCAGCACTTTTTTGCCCGCGCCCTCCGGAATGAGCACGCCAGCCGGTCGCATCAACTGGTTGACGACGTCGCCGGGGCGAATCAGGAATTGCTCGACCCGGCCGTCGACGCCGGCGCGGACAATGGTTTTGTCGAGATCGACCTGGGCCTGATCAAGCGCCGCTGCGGCACTGGCCTTCTGCGCCGGCAGCAGAATTGAGACCTGCAGGCTTGCGGACTCTTTCGCGGCGGTCGCGGCGTCAACGCCGGATTGACGCTGATCGACCAGCACCTGCAGCTTCTCGATGTCTCGTTGCGGAACAATGCCGGGATTGCGGCGCTGTAGCTCGCTCTTGACGTCGAGTTCATCCTTGGCCTGCTGAAGATTAGCTTTCGCCTCGCCAATTTGCGCTTCCGCCTTGGCTACGTCGGCCTGCGCCGTCTGCATCGCTGCGTCTACCTCGGCAACCTTCCGCTTGGCGGTTTCGAACGCGGCCTGTTGCTTGGAGCTATCCAGCGTGAACAGGACATCGCCCTTCTTCACGGCCTGGCTGAAACCGACCTTTACTTCGGCAACCCGGCCCGATCCCTCCGGCAGGATCGGCACTGTGCGGAAATAGAGCGTTGCGGAGTCCGTGGCCGGATGAAAGTAAAAGATCATGGTGATCAGCGAAATCGTCAGCATCAGGCAGCCGGTGATGCCCCAGCGCAGCTCATACCAGACCGAGAAGAACGTGATCTCCTTGCCAAAGCGCTTGCCCTGGCCATAACGGCGATAAAGGTAATCAGGCACGATCGTGAGGAGCGAGCAGAACATGAGCTCAAACATGGCTATGCTCCTTCTCCTTGGCGGCAACCGGCGTTTCGGCCGGCGACGGTGCTTCAGCTGGTTCGTTCGCTTCTCCCGGTGTCGCGTCGGCAATTTTCTCGACGGAGTCAGCGATGCTGCGCAACGGCGTTCCAAAGTCGGGAATATCGATCAACGCCAGCAGCAGGCCGGCGATCCAGAAGATGTGCATATGGGTGAACAGCGAGATCAGGCCGAGCACGGCAACGAACTCGAATTGCAGCTTCTGCGACTTGTGCGCCATCCGCTCGGGCAGGCTGTGCAGCTTCCAATACAGCGTGCCGACCCACAGCACGGCGCCGACCAGGAATATCCCCATCACCACCATCAGCGTGTCGGCCCCGCTCCCCGGCGCGAGATAGAACGGCAGATGGTGCGGTGCCATCGGATTGAGCTGATTGTCCAATTGCCTCTCTCCCGGTGAAACGCCTTGGGCGGCACTGTGTTCGGCTAGCCTCCCAGATTGCTTGATTTGAATCAAGGGAACGCCGCGCGCCGGACCTAGCGTTGGTCAACGCTGTTCGAACAATCACAGGGAGCCGCAGCCATGCCCGGGCTTGACGATCTCATTCCCAGTGCGACGCAGATCCGCAAAGAGGCCGCACTGAAGGAGGCCGAGAAGGCGGAAGAGTATGTCCGGCTCGCTGCGGCCGCCGAGGCCGAAAAGCACGCGCTGATCGAGCGATTGAGCAAGCCCTCCGGCAAGACCGAGGAGGAGAAGATCAAGCTCGCCGCGACCATCATCCAGCGTGCCGTGCGAAACGGCCTGACCGAAGTGATGGTCTATCGCTTTCCCAACTCGCTCTGCACCGACAAGGGGCGCGCCATCAACCAGATGGAAAAGGGTTGGGAGAATACGCTGACCGGAATCCCCAAAGAGATCTTCCAGCTCTGGAAGGACTATCTCCAGCCACGCGGCTATCGCATCGCCTATCAGGTCATCGAGTTTCCGGGCGGCATGCCCGGCGACATCGGCGTGACCATTGCATGGGACGACTGATAACGACGCTAAGGCGCGATGAGATTCGGTTGAATCGACATCGCGCTTTAGCTCTTTGTTTGAGCATGATCCTATCGGAAAACCGCTTCACACCTTTCCGGATCATGCTCTAGCAGCGAAAGGACAGGCATGGCCAAGAACGAGCCCGCGGAGAAAATGAAGCGCAAGGCTTATGAGAAGGAGCTCGAAAAGCTCCAGGTCGAGCTCTGCCACCTTCAGGAATGGGTCAGGACCCAAAAACTGAAAGTGATCATCATCTTCGAGGGGCGCGACGCCGCCGGCAAGGGAGGGACCATCAAGGCCTTGACCGAAAAGGTCAGCCCGCGCGTCTTCCGCGTCTGCGCCCTGCCCGCCCCCTCCGACCGGCAAAAGACCCAACTCTTCCTGCAACGCTATATCGAGCAATATCCGGCCGGCGGCGAGATCGTGATTTTCGACCGCAGCTGGTACAACCGCGCCGGCGTCGAATATGTCATGGGCTTCTGCTCGCCGGCCGATCACAAGCGCTTCCTGGAATTGTGCCCGCTGGTCGAGAAGTTCGCCGTGGACGCCGGCATCATCCTGATCAAGCTGTGGCTCGAGGTCGGAATGGAGGAGCAGGAGCTCCGCTTCAAGGCGCGGATCGAGGATCCGCTGCGGCAGTGGAAGCTCAGCCCGATGGACACCGAGTCATTTGGCCGCTGGTATGATTACTCCCGCGCGCGCGACATGATGTTCGAGGCGACCGACACCAAGCATGCGCCTTGGCGGCTGATCCGCTCCGACGACAAGCGGCGCGCCCGGCTCAACGTCATCTCGCATATCCTGCAGACGATCCCCTACAAGAAGATCAAGCGCGAGAAGGTCAAGCTGCCGCCGCGCTCCCACAAGGGTCGCTACAACGACCAGGCCAGCCTGCGCGGACTCAAATTCGTCGAGGAGCGATATTGACGTGCACGATCGCCACATGAAAACGGGCTGCATTGACGCAGCCCGTTTTGTTTGCGCAAGCCTTGCTCCCGCTATTTCAGCTTGATCGTGACGCCGCCGACCGCGGCCGACACTTCGGCTCCGACCTTCGGTCCGCTGAGCTGAAGGATCACGCCATTGCCGTTCTGCAATTGCACCGCGCCGGCGCCGGCCGCAACGGCCCCACCCGCTCCGCCCGCGGCATAGGAGCCTTCGATCGACTGCGGCCCCTTCAGGTTGAGCGCTCGACCGACCAGTTTGGTCGTGGAGGCACCGACCGTGAAGCCGACGCTCATCCCTGATACCGTGAAGGGATATTTGTGGCCCCTGTAGAGCAGCACGCCCTCCCCGCCGCCGACGCCGACGATGAAGCCGCCCTTGGTGAAGACCACGGCGACCTGGCCGGTATCGGCACGCGACGGCGTGCCGAAGCCGGCCACACCGACGAGCAGAGCGGCGAGAGCGAGGCGCGTTGCAGACTTTCTCATGAGTAGTTTCCCCTTTGCAGTCACACTGAGTTACTGAGCCAAGATCATTGCGAAGTAGCCGAACACCGTGAGCAGGATGCCCGAAACGGCATAGCCGACCGGGAATCCGATCCAGGGTACGGTGCTCTGGATTTCCACCGCCGCCTCGCGGCACGGGCCGGAGTGCGACCGCGCACCGGCCACACCGCCCATCAGCACGGCCGGATTGATCTTGAAGATGTGGTACCCGATCGCCCAGACGATGAAGGGCGGGATCGTGCAGGCGATGAAGCCGACGATGAAGATTTTCAGGGCCACCGCGCCCGTCAGCTGAGACAGCAATCCGGCGCCCGCATTGATGCCGACGATGGCGACGAAGACCACGAGCCCGAGATCCTCGAGCACGTTGCGCGCCGCATTGGGGGTGTTGCCGAAGAAGCGCAGCCGCGACACGATCGATGAGACCAGGACGCCTGACAGCAGCAGGCCGCCGGCATTGCCGAGGCCGATCTTGGCGCCGAAGGCGGGAAATTGGATCATGCCGATCAGGAAGCCGACGATCATGCCCGCCGAGAGCGTCAGCAGGTCGGTCGAGGTGTTGGTACGCGCGATGCGTCCCCACATCTCACCGAGCTCGTTCACGGCCCCCTTCAGGCCGACCACCGAGACGATGTCCATCCGCTGCAGCTGGGTTTTCAGACCAGCGGGGATCTGCACGCCCCCGCGCTCGACCTTGGTGACCTGCAACTGGCCAGCGATGGCCGTTTCGCGGAAGGATTCGAAAGTGCGCCCGACGACATCCTTGTTGAAGACCACGATTTCGGCCTGATCCATGGGGATGCCGAGCGTCCGGGCATCGGCCACTTCGGGGCCGATCAAACCCATCTTCTCGGTGAGGTGCTCGGTCGAGCCGCCCAGAGCGATGATGTCGCCTTTTTGCAGCACGAACTCGGGATCGGCGCCTTGTGGTTCGCCGTCGCGCCCGACATTGACGATCCGGTATTCCGGATTCATCGCCCGGAACTTGGCAATGCTGAGTCCGGCTATTGCGGGATTCTCCAGCCGATAGGCGCGCAGGCCAAACTGGCGGTAGCCGGTCAGGCCGCCGCCTTCGAGATCCTTGACCCCGAATTCCTTTTCATACTGCTTCGCGGCGGCCCTGGCGTCGACACCCCACCAGCGCGGCAGATATTTGCAGATCAGGATGATGCCCACGGTGCCCCAGATGTAGGTGATGCCGTAGGAGAGCGCGATCATGCCCGAAGCCGCTTCAGGAGCCATGCCCGCTGGCAGCTTGACGACTCCCGAGGTCACGGCCTGTTCGGCCGATCCGATCGCGGCCGACATGGTCTGCGAGCCCGCCAGCATGCCTCCGGCAGCGCCCACCGGCAGATCGAAGAGCTTTGCGCCGACCACGACGAGAGTAAGGCCGATCACGCTCGACACCACGGCGAGGAGGGTGAATTTGAGGCCATCGCCGCCGAGGCTGTTGACGAAGGACGGGCCGACACGCAAGCCGACGCCATACATGAACAGGTAGTAGAACAGGCTCTTGGCAAAGTTGTTGAGCTCGAGTTTCACGCCGTAGGTGGACGCCCAAACCGAGAGGCCGGCACCCACCACAATGGCGCCGGCGACCATGCCGAGGCCATAACCCTTGACACTGGCCCGACCGATCCAAACGGCGAGGCCGACGGTGAAAAACAGCAGCAGATACGGGTTCTGCTGAAGGAATGTGAAAAATCCCTGCATGGCGGTCCCTCCGATACTTATGAAGCCGCCTTGAGCTTCGGCTGCGCGCCGGGCTTGGGCCGGCCGATCTTCGCCAGGGCTTCGGTGCGCACGAGCTTGAGCCCTTCCTTGGCGTCGTAACCATGGATTTCCTTCACATCGAGCTTGCGCATGAAGTCGATGGTCTCCTGGGTGATGACCTGGCCGGGCACCATGATCGGGAAGCCCGGGGGATACGGGATCACGAAGTTCGCCGAGACCAGCTCGGGGCCGGCCTTCAGCCGACGGTCGATTTCGGGATCGTTGAGGCGGATATGCTCGCAGCCCGCGACGTCATAGGCGGCATAGAAGCCGCTGCGAATGTCGCCCTCGTTGGTCTTGGTGCCGGAATCGCCGCGGAAGCTCGGATGAAAGTGGGAGAAGTTCGGCAAGTCAGGCACGTCCTTCATCAGGCTCTTGACGCGCGCCTCGAAGGTCTTGCGCGCGTTTTCGCCGCCCTGCAGCAGCCCGCGGTCGACCTCGCCTGCGATCTCGGCGAGAACCCGAATGAGATGCGCAACATCGCTGCGGGTGTTGTTGATGTTGGACTGGACCAGGACCGAGTTGCGCGAGGTCTTGTTGACCTGAATGTTGTACTCGTTGGCCAGAATGCCCTTGAACTGGGTACCGTCATAGCCGGCCATGCCGCACACCAGCGTCATGCGGGTCGGGTCGAGGCAGAACTCGTCCTCATCCAGGCTCTTGAGCGTATTCGCCCAGTTCACGCCGGGAGCGAGAAAATCCGTGAAGCCGCTCTGGCGGTATTGCGCCGGCACCATGGCGTCGGCGCCGAGGATGCGGAAGTATTTTGAGAGCAGCGGATTGTTGTTGACCGCCTGGCGGATCGCCAGCGCGATCTCGATCGCATTGGCGACGAGCCCATAGCCCTCCAGCTCCATCTGTCGCCGCGAGATGTCGAGGCTGGCGATGAGCTGCTGGTTCGGGCTGGTGGAGGCATGCGTGAACACGGCCTCCTTGAACTGCTGCTCGACCGTGTGGAATTCGACGTCCTTGACCGACAGCATCGAACCCTGCCGGATCGCCGACATCGACTTGTGGGTCGAGTTGGTCTGGTAGACCCGCAGGCGAATCTGGCGCGGATCGGGAACGAGCCTTGTGCTGAGCAGCACCTCATCGGTCGGGTTCTTGCCGAGCTGCGCCTTTTGCTTCTCATAGGCATCGACCGACTTCGGATCGCGCATCCACGCCTCGATCTCGTTGGCGGCGCCGAGGCCGGTGCGGCGGCGCAGGAACGGCGAGAAACGCGCGAAGCCGAACCAGGCCTCGTCCCACAGGAAGATCAGGTCCGGCTTGATGGCGAGACATTCCTCCATCACCCGGCGGGTGTTGTAGATGTGGCCGTCGAAGGTGCAGTTGGTCAGGTCCAGCATCTTGACGCGATCGAGCCGGCCCTCGGCCCTGGCGTTGAGCAGCGCCTGCTTGATCGTCTTCAGCGGCACCGCGCCATACATCGAATATTCCGTCATCGGGAACGCTTCGACATAGAGCGGCTGCGCACCGGCGAGCACCATGCCGTAATGGTGCGACTTGTGGCAGTTGCGATCGACGATCGCGATGTCGCCCGGCGCGAGCAGCGCCTGCACCGCCATTTTGTTCGAGGTCGAGGTGCCGTTGGTGACGAAGAAGACGCGGTCGGCGCCAAGCGCCCTCGCCGCCTTTTCCTGGGCCTTCTTGATGTTGCCAGTCGGCTCCAGCATGCTGTCGAGACCGCCAGTGGTTGCGCTGCTCTCGGCGAGGAACAGGTTCGGACCGTAGAACTCGCCCATGTCGCGGATCCAGTCGGATTTGAAGATCGACTTGCCGCGGGCGATCGGCAGCGCGTGGAAGGTGCCTATGGGGCGCTGCGCGTATTTCTTGAGATTGTCGAAGAACGGCGTGTCGTAGCGATCCTGGATGCCTTCGAGAATCGACAGATGCAGCTCCAACAGCTCTTCCACCGAGTAGAAAATCCGGCGAACGACATTGGTTTCAGGATTGCCGGCAAGCTCTTCGACGTCCCGATTCGAGATCATGTAGATGTCGAGCTCTGGCCTGACGCGCTTGATGATCTGGGCGAGGCGCAAGGCGGACGCATCGGATTCATCCTTGAGGCCGGCCATGGCCGTTAGCGAACGGAGGACCGGCGCGTCGTGCCGCGAACGAAGGCCAAAGCCCTCGTTGATGACGACAGCCCCCAGATTCGGGTTGAGCATGGTCGCGCAGAACGCGTCTTCCAGACTGCCGACGATGACGGGTTCGTAGATGAAGCCATCCTCCGGACGGCGCAGCTTGCGCCATTCGGCCGCAAGAGCCGGCCATTGGCTGGACGATATGCCGGTGACGATCAAAGTCTCGAAATAGGGTCGGCGCGCCTTATGCCCGGCGAAGGTGGGCGAGATCAGTTCGGGCGCATCGCCATTGCCGTCATCCTTCGCATTCCAATCACCGGCATGCTGGCGGAACGATCGCGTGGCCAACGCCTGAGTGATCCGGGTCGCAAGCGACCGCGACGCGGCCGCATCGCCTGACGATGCTGCTTCGCGCAGGGCCGCCATCAATTGCAGGCCGGGATAGCCGTGGAATTCTTCCGTCACCGACAGACTGGCCAGCGCCTCGTCATAGGCAGCGCGATCGCCGCCGCGCGCCCAGGCTTTGGCAGCCTCGACCAGATCACGCCAATCGTCCGCCCGCGCGCCGGGACCGGAGAAGAACTGGTCGATGCGCTTCTGCGCCGCCTTGGTGTCCTTGGACATATGTCTCTCCCGATCCTGACAGGCAAAAGGTGATGCGGGATCGTGCTTTGCGCGCCTGTCGCTCCATTGATCCAAGTCAACGGTCGCGCGCATTCTCGGCAGGCGCTATGCCGTTCGCATTGCAACAAGCTCGTCAAGCCGTTCGCTGAGCCGGACCGCCTGTGCTTTCGCCGAGCACGCTGTCGAGCGAGCGCAGCCACTGACTGCTGTCGGTCTTCTCACTGAGCCCCTCGGCGCGCAGGAGGTCACGAAGCTGCGCATGCGCGCCGACGATGCAGAGGCCCACCCGGCGTGCGGCAAGCTCGTCGCAGAGATCGTGCAGCATGCGCGCGCCCGCCAGATCGATCGTGGGCGACGCCGAAAGGTCGCAGGCGACCAGATGGATGCCCGGCGAACTTCGCAGCGCGGTCAGGACCGCATCCAGGATAGTTTCCGCGTTGATGTAGAGCAGCGACGCCTCGGGGCGAAACGCGATGATTCCAGCAAGCGGCTCGACATCCGCATGCCGCGCACTGTCCGAATAGCGGCCACTGCCCGGCAAGCGGCCGAGAAATGCGACGTTCGGCCGCGAGGCGCGCGCCAGCAGCAGGAAGATCGACGCGACCGAGGCCAGCAGGACACCCTGGAGGATGCCGAGCAACAGCACAGCGATCAGGGCGATCGACGCAGCATAGAAGTCGATCCGGCTCACCTGCCACATCCGCACCAGCGCACGGATATCGACCAGCTTGTAGACCGCGGCAAAGACGATGGCCGCGAGCACCGCCTTGGGCAGGTTGGTCAGCAGCCCCGTGAAGAACAGAAGACAGAGCCCGAGCGTGACCGAGCAGATGACGAGCGCCAGAGGCGTTCGCGCCCCGGCGCTGTCATTGACCGCCGATTGCGACAAGCCGCCGGCGACAGGATAGCCATGGCCGAAGGCGGCCGCGAGGTTCGCGGCGCCCAGCCCCAAAAATTCCTGGCGGACGTCGAGCGGATAGCCGTGCTTGACCGCAAAGCTCCGCGCCGCCGAAACGCCCTCGATGTAAGCCAAGAGCACGCAGCCGGCGGCGAGCGGAAACAATTCGTCGAACTCAAGCAGGCCGAACGTCGGCATGCCCAGCGCCGGGAGCCCTTCCGGGATCTTCCCGGTAACGGGCACACCGAGGCCGGGAAAGCCTGATATCGTCGCCACCGCGATCGCAATCGCCACCACGGTGATACCGACCGGCTTGCCAGGCCATAGCCGCTCGCCGAGCAGAAGCAGCAGGAGGGCGACAGCACCGATCGCGAGCACCAGGAGATCGAGATGACCGAGCTGACCGACCAGCTTGAAGGCACGGTCAAAGAAATTGTGTCCGCCGCCGGCGACGCCGAAAAGGCTCGGCAACTGACTCATGATGATGGTAAGCCCCGCCCCCGCCTTGAATCCGACAAGGATGCTGTCGCTGACGAGCCGGACCAGCACGCTGAGCTTGAACAGCCAGGCGATGAAGCAGAGCACGGCAACGCCGAAAGCCGCGAGACTTGCAATCTGCGCATACTTCACGGCATCGCCACCGGCGAGCGTGCCGACGGTCGCGGCAATCATCAGCGAGATCGCCGAGGTCGGGCCAACCGCCAACTGCCGCGAAGTCCCCAGCAAGGCATAACCAATGCCGCCGAGCATATAGCCATAGACACCGATCTGCGGCTGCAGGCCGGCAAGTGCGGCGTAGGCCAGCGAGACCGGAATGGCGTAAGCGGCGAGTGTGACGCCGGCGACGGCATCGGAGGGAAGCCATTCGCGACGATAGGCGGCAAGCCAGCCGGCCGGTGGAAAGAACCGCGTCCATTTCGATTCGGATGGCGCATTCATGTGACCACCTCGCGTGGTGTGGCTTCGCAGCGCAGCAGGACAATCAGGAGTGCGATCACGGGAATGCCGAGCGCGAGGCTGGGAATGGTCCCGGTGGCGAAAGCCCCGGCGGCTGCGCCGCAGCCGAACAGCGCGCATAGCGCGAAGAAGGTTGCCGACTTGCGCAGCGTCCCCAGCGGGGCACCTCCGTAGGCGACCGCGAAGAGGTTCTCGATGGTCTGACGCATGTTCCCGGTGATCATGACCGTGCTGCAGGCTGCGCCTTCGACCTTGATGAATATGGCCGATTGCATGGCCGCGACCATGGAAATGCCGAGCGTTCCGGCAACATCCGGCAACCTGTTGTGCAAGATTCCGATCACGATCAAGAAGACTATCTCGACCAGGACGCTGAGCGCACTGGCCCGCTCGCCGGCCACGCGGCGCAGCCAGGCGGCCATGACGATGCCGGCGGTGAAGGCCAGGATGGGCGGCACGAAATGCAGTGCCTTGGTCCAATCGCCGGCCATGGCGTTGACCCAGAGAAAGATCACGTTGGCGGTCTGGGCGTTCGCCAACACGCCGTGGATGATCCATGTGTAAGCATCGATGAAGCCGCCGGCGAAGGCCAGCAGCAGGACAATCTCGACCGTTTCGTCGCGGCGGACCGCGCCGGCGGCAATGTTCAAGGTGCTCATGTCGACACTACGGGGCGTAAATCCTTCATCGTTTCATAGACCCCGCCGTGTCCTCGCCGGGGCTTGATCTGGATCAAGCAATCTCCTCCCGCAGCAAATCAAATCGCGGCAAAAGCGCCGGGGAACGTCGACCATGGAAACCGTCAGGTGGATCATCGTCACCGCACCGGAAATCTTCCTGCTGCTGGCGATTGCCATCGGCACCATCCTGGGCCGGATCAAGATCAGCGGATTCTCGATCGGCACCACCGCCTGTATCCTTGTTGTCGCTGTCTTGATCGGACAGCTCGGCTCCTTCTCCTTTCCACCGATCCTGCGGGCGATCCTGTTCAGCCTGTTCGTCTTCACGATCGGCTACCGGTCCGGGCCGGAGTTCTTTGCCTCCTTGAGCGTCCGGACGCTGGCGCAGGTCGTGCTGTCGCTGGTGATCGGGGCAACGGGCCTCGTGCTCGTGCTCATCCTTGCACACCTGCTCAAGCTCGATACCGGCACCGCCGCGGGCCTCACCGCCGGCGCGCTGACCCAGTCCTCGGTGATCGGCACCGCGTCTGGCGCGCTGGCGCAGCTCGGCCTCGCACCCGACATCTTGAAGCAACAGGAAGCCAATATCGCAGCCGGCTATGCTGTTACTTATGTGCTCGGCTACATCCTGACGCTGCTGTTCGTCCCATTCGTCGCGCCGCGGGTGATGCGGGTCGATCTCAAGGCGGAGGCCAAGAAACTCGAGACCGAGCTTGCCGGTGGCGTCCCCGCGAAGACGGATAATCTCTCCTACCGCAAATTCCAGGCACGGGCCTATCGCGTCTCGGCCGCCGCCGGCCGCACCGTCGAAGCCATTGAAGCCGAGATCGGCGGACGTACCGTCGTCGAGCGGATCGTCCGCCATGGCGCCGACGTCGGACCGCATCACGATGTCGTGCTCGAAAACGGTGACGACATCGTCCTGACCGGCCCGACCGCGGCGATCGTCGCGGCCAAGCCGGTCATCGGCGCTGAAATCGACGCCGACGAATTGCTGCGCAACCTGCCTGGCAACGTCGTCGACGTGCTCATAGAAACCCGCAAGCTGCACGGCCGGTCGCTCCGCGAGGTGGTCGACATCGTCGGGGACGCAGCCCGCGGCGTCTTCCTGCGCGCACTGACCCGGATGGGCCGCGAAGTGCCACTCGGGCCCGATACGCGCGTCTATGTCGGCGACGTCATGACGCTGGTCGGCAGCACCGGCAATATTGCGCGGGCGACGGCGCAGGTTGGTTCTGCCCTCAACACGAGCGATCGCACAGATATTGCTTTTCTTGCCGCCGGCATTGCCGTCGGTCTTCTGGCCGGCCTCGCCAGCCTCAAGGTTGGCAACGTGGCGCTGACGCTCGGCGGCGGAGGTGGCGCGTTGATTGCGGGCCTTGTCTGCGGCTGGCTGCGTTCGCGCAGGCCGACCATGGGCGCGATGCCGCCAGCCGCCCAGCAGACCTTGAGTGATATCGGCCTTGGCGGTTTCATTGCGGCGATTGGCCTCGGCAACGGCCTCGCTGCCTGGTCGGCGATCCAGGCCCATGGCCTGCTCCTCGTCGGCATGGGCGTGGTCGTCACCCTCGTCCCGATGACGGTCGGAACGCTGGTCGCCTACTACGTGCTGCGGATGAACCCGGTTGTGACGTGCGGCGCGCTGGCCGGCGCCATGACAGTGGATGCCGCCGTGACCGGTGCCTGCGATGTTGCCGAGAGCAAGACGCCGGTGCTTGGCGTTGCGGTGCCGTATGCGGTCGGCAACGTCGTGCTGACGGTGCTCGGTCCGATCGTCGTCGCCGCCACGTATTCGGGATGACGGAGGGCATGATGGGTCCCTTGCCTGCAATCCTCCGCCGGTTCATGACTGCCGTCCTTGTCCTTCTCGTCCTTGCGGTGCGCGCGCATGCCGAGGACGACGTGCGGATTCAGGAGGAGATCTGGGCCCTGCCGCTGCCGCTGCCAATGTTCGCCTATTTGGCCCGACCGGTCGGTGACGGTCCCTTCCCGCTGGTGATCATGAACCATGGCGTCTCGCTCAAACCGACCGATCGTAGCTTCTTTCCGCTGGTCGAATTCCGCGACGCCGCCAAATGGTTCGCCAAGCGCGGCAATCTGGTGGTGGCGCCGGTCGGAAGCGGCTACGGGGCCGCCGCCATCGATATTCCAGAACGGGCGCTCTACGGTCCGTTCTTCTCCAAAATCGGCAATTGCATCAACCCCAACTTCCACGATGCCGGCCTCGCCCTCGCGCAAGTCGACCTCTGGATCATCGACTACTTGGCGGCCGAGAAACGCATCATTCCGAAAGACGTCGTCGTGGTCGGGCAGTCCGCAGGCGGCTGGGCGGCGATCGCCCTGTCAAGCCTGAACCCGCCGCCGGTGAAGGCGATCATCACCTTCGCCGCCGGCCGCGGCGGCCGTGTCGGTGGCAAGCCCAACAACAACTGTGCGCCTGACAAACTGGTGGAAGCGACCGCCGATTTTGGCGGCACCTCGCGCGTGCCGATGCTTTGGATCTACATCGAGAACGACACGTTCTTCGGCCCCGAATTGTCGAAGCGGATGCGCGATGCGTTCACGGCCGCCGGCGGCAAGGCCGAGTACCATTTGATGCCGCCATTCGGCCACGAGGGCCATTTTTTCATCGGCTCACCGGATGCGATCCCGATCTGGTCGCCACTGGTGGCGAAATTTCTCGATGCGCAAAAATAGCGCCCCGATCCGGAAACGCGAACCATGACCAGCGCTCTCAACTATCTCTCAGCCTTTTTGGTCCTCCTCATCACCGCGACGTCAGCGTTCCCTGCCGAAGTCGCAACGCGTGGTCAGCGCGAGGCCCAGGACATCAACTACGGCGACTGGCGGAAACTATGCTTTAAGGCGGGCGGCGCACCCACGTTGTGCCGGACCACGATCACAGGCAAATTCCCGACCGGTCAGATAGCCGTGCGCATCGACTTGATCGAGCGCGACGATACCCCGACAGCGCGACTGCAGCTGTTCGTGCCCGTTGGCATGTATCTGCAGCAACCGGTCAAACTCACCATCGACGAGGGTGCTCCAGTCCGCGTGCCGTATACCTGGTGCCTGACTAACGCCTGCATCGCGGCCGACGTCGCGTCGGCAGACGTGGTCAAGCAGCTGGAGGCGGGAAAGACGCTGACACTCGAGACCGTCGATTCCAATCTGCTGGCGCTCACGACGTCTATTCCCCTGGCGCAGTTCGCAGCCGCGCACAAGGGCCCACCGGCGAAAACGCTGGAGCAATATGTCGACGAATGAGAGATCCGGCAGATCAGGCGGCCGATGCACGCATCACCGAGGCGATCAGCGATTCCGCCGAGAACGGCTTTGTCAGGTATGCAACGCAGCCTGATGCGATCGCAGCGGCATGATTTGCCGCGCTGTCATTGCCGGTGATGTAGATCACCGGCGCGACAACCCCCTGCCCTGCCAGTCGGAGCCGCAGCTCAATGCCGGACTTTCCGTCAAGATTGATGTCGAGCACGATGCAGATCGCCTCCTCGAACCTGCCCTGATCGAGCAAGGCGTTCGCTGAATCGAACAGCGTCGCAACGAACCCGTGCGCACGAAGCAGCCTGCTCAGGCTGGTCCGCATCGAAGGATCGTCATCGACGACGAAAACTGTTTCGCGGGACGGCAAGGAGCGACCTCTCGGGCCGGCGCTATTTGCTGCGCGACGCTCGCATGGCAGCACCGCCCCACGAACTTTCATATTGTCCCTTGGGGCAGTCCCGTTGCCGCAAACCACGATCCCGGCGCGATCAGAGAGCTAATCGCCCTTCGTATCGAGCAATCCAAGTCGTTCCGCGATCGAAACAAGCTCTGCAAGCGAATGGACTTGCATCTTCTCCATCACCTGGTGGCGGTGGGCCTTCACGGTTCGCTCGGTCGTCCCCAGTTCATAAGCGATCTGCTTGTTGATCTTGCCGCGGACGATGAGATCAAACACCTGTCGTTCACGCTGGGTCAGCCTGGCGAGGTGCGCGCGAAATACCTCCAGCCTGCCACGTTGACTTCGCACCGCGTCCTGCCGCACCAGCGCGCGTTCGATCGCGTCAAGCAGCAACTCTGACGAGACCGGCTTGGTCAGGAAGTCTTCCGCTCCGGCCTTGATCGTCCGCACCGTGGTTGCCGTATCGGCATGTCCGGTCAGGAAGATGATGGGCAGCGTCGAGCCCGATGCTACCAGCCGGCTCTGCAATTCGGGGCCGCTCAGTCCCGGTATCCGCACGTCGAGCAAAATGCATCCGGGCTGATCGTCACCTGGCGCGGCGTCCAGCAGGTCCTGCGCCGATGCATAGGTCGCGACATCATAGCCGGCGAGCTTCAGCCGGCGTTCTATCGCCGTCCGGAACGATGCGTCGTCATCAACTACGTGGACCAGACCGGGCACTCTTCACCTATCGCAGAGTTCAACGATGACGAATGAATGACCGAAGCGATATTCGGCAAATTGAACGAAAATCAAAATATGTGCTTCCTCACGAGATCCCTTCCGTAGGCGGCAAAGGACTTCTCAATCCGCGCAAGTAAGTCCATTCGGTCCCTGGGTACCATGTACCTTGGGACAATGGTTGGGAATACCGCGTTAGTCGTAAATCAACTTCAGCGGGAATGGGATAGCGCGGCCGCATCTCCTGCGACGAGATATTCTGTCCGACGGACCAATTCGGCGTAGAGCTGAGGAGTTGGCCTATGTTCGTTCGCATCACCACTGATTCTGCACCGCGCCCCAATTCGCTCCGCGACCTCGGCATGACCAGCTCTTCAACTGCGCTGGTCAGTCTGAGCGAATTTTCCTACAAGAAAGGCGCTGAAGTCTACGGCGAGAAAGAACCCGCCGAATATGTTTATCAAGTCAAGTCCGGGGCTGTGCGGAGCTACAAGCTGCTGTCGGACGGTCGCAGGCAGATCGGCGCCTTTCATCTCACCGGCGATATCTTTGGGCTGGAAAATGGCAGCGAGCACAGATTCACGGCCGAGGCGATCGTCGATACCACAGTACGTCTGGTCAAGCGGCAGAGCCTCGAACTGGTCGCCGAAAATGACGCGATGGTCGCCAGGAACCTGCTCAGCATGACCACGAACAACCTGCAGCATGCGGAAGATCATATGCTGCTGCTCGGGCGCAAGACCTCGCTGGAGCGCGTTGCGGCGTTCCTGCTCGAGATGGACAGGCGGCTGACCGCGGCAAGTGTCATGGCGCTGCCCATGTCGAGGCGCGATATCGCCGACTATCTCGGCTTGACGCTGGAGACCGTCTCACGCGCCCTGTCGCGTTTGCACGAGCTCGGCATCATCGGCTTTATCGGCAACACGCAGCGTCAGATCGTGCTGCTGGACCGGCACCAGCTTGCAAGCCTCGATCTACCGGCTTGACCTGACGGGAAGTCGCTCATGGACGTTGTGTGGAGCACCATCCAGGATCGTTCGCGCGACGTCCGTTGTCCCGGTGATGATGATCTGCACACCGATGCAGAGCAGGAGGAACGCCGACAGCTTTGTAACCACGCTGGTGCCCTCCTCTCCGAACAGGCGTGCCATCGCGCTCGACTTGCGGTAGGCGTGGTATATTGCCGCGGTTACGGCGAGGGCAACCGCCAGCGAAACGATCGACGATCCAAACATTGCATCCAGGCTGTCGGTCCGGCTGATTCCGATGGCGATGGCGGTTGCTATCGTTCCAGGTCCTGTTGTGAGCGGGATCGTCAGCGGAAAGAACGCCATGCGCTTCATGGTCGCAAGATCGGCGGTCGCCTCGGCGTGGGGGCCGGCCGCACCGGACGTGGCGTTGAGCATCGACCAGCCGGTTGCGGCGACCACGAGGCCCCCGGCAATCCGCAGCGCTGGTATGGTCACGCCGAAGAAGTTCAGAATCTGGCTGCCGAGAAATAGCGAGGCTAACAGAACAGCGAAGGCGTATCCGGCAACGCGCAGCGCAAGATCCGCGCGCTCGTCCTCCGAGAGGCCTCTGGTCCGGTCCAGGAAGATGAAGGCCAGTCCGTAAGGATTGATGATCGCAAACAGCGCGCCAAAACCGAACAAGAAATCGGCAACCCAGCGGGATGTCACGAAATTGGGCATCTGGCCTCAGCTCCGCTTGCGCCACAAAAGGCGCTTGTACGAGCCAGGCCGGCACGGGACGCTGCCGGTCGCGCTCACGGCACGTGTTCCTTTCCTCTGACGACATCGTCCGTGATCAGTCCGACGTGGTCGAGCGTCTTGCGCAAGACCTCGAACAGGATTGCGGCTGACCAGCCGAACAGCAGCACGCCGTTCATCGCGGTCAGCGGCCCGATCAGCCGCCATTCGCGCACCGGCGTGATATCGCCATAGCCAAGCGTCGTGTAGTTGACGAAAGCGAAATAGATGAGGTCGCTCTCGGGAGCGGCCACGGCCTGGACGATGGCATAGGTCCATGCCCATATCAGGACTTCCAGCGCATGCGCGACATTCAGAACCGCTGCGGTCGCAACCATCACGCCCATCAGATGCAATCTCGGCCGCTCGACCTTGCGAAGGCCTGCGCTGCGGGCAATTGCGACGGCGATGAGCGTAACCAGTGCGTGAATGCCGATGTTGACCGCGCTGATCAGCGCGCCGACCGTCAATTGCAACAGCATAGGGTTCGACCAGACCTCAATCGCGCAAGCCGTCCCGGACAGCCGACGCCCCTCTCCGGCATCGACCGCCCCCTGAAGCGCGCCAAACAGCCATCCAAGAGCGGCTGCAATCGTCGACGTTGATTTGGGTCAACGGTCGGCAACAACGTCCGGCACCGGCGCGGCCCGCTCGATGCGGATCCAGGCGGCCGCAAGCTCCCAGGCAACCGCCAGGATGATTGGCCCGATAAAGAGCCCGATGATCCCATGCGCAAGCGTTCCGCCGATCACCCCGATCAGGATCACGAGCGTCGGCGTGGTCAGCCCGCGCCCCATGACCAACGGCTTCAGGATGTTGTCGAGCAGACCCACGATGACGAAGAATATCGTCAGCGGCAGTGCTGCGGTCATGTCCTTGTCCATCCAGATCCAGATGACCACGGGAAGAAGAACGATGGCCGCGCCGATCTGCACGATTGACAGCAATAGAACGATGACAGCGAGTAAGCCCGCGCTCGGAATGGCGGCGAGCTTGAAGCCGATGCCGGCGAGCAACGCCTGGATGATCGCAACGCCGATCACGCCCTGTGACACCGCGCGGATGGTGGCGCCGGAAAGCTCCAGAAAATGCTCGCTCTGTTCCGGCACGATCCGGAACAGAAAGCCACGGATCGCACCGGCAAGCTGCGGGCCGTAGGGAAAAAGGAGCCCGGCGACCAGCACCGACAGCAGGAACTCAAGCATGCCAATGCCGGCGCTGCCGACGAAGGACAGCATGAACCCCGCAAGCGGCTTCAGATACGGCGTCACCTCCTGCAGCACCGCTCGGATGTTGGTGTAGGCCAGATTCCAGAGATCGTAGAGCTGCTGGCCGATCACGGGCCAGCTCTTGATCTGCTCGGGTGCGGCCCGCAACGCGAGTTCGCCAGCACTGATCTGGCTTGCGATGTCCCTGATCCCGTCGACGGCACTCAAGCCCAGCCACGCCGCGGGGCCGATGACGATGCCGAGCATGATCACGGTGAGAATGGCCGCCGCGATACGCGGGCTGCCGCCGAGGAGTTTGGCGAGCCAGCTGAACGCCGGATAGAACGCCACCGCCAGCACCGCGCTCCAGGTCAGGATCGGCACGAACGGCTTGATGATCAGGAAGGTCCACGCCACCAGCAGTCCGAGCAATCCGAGCCGGATCACGAGCTGGATGACGCCGTCGGTCGTCAGAACTTGTCGAATTGTCTTCAAGCGCGGTGCCCGTGTGCTCAGGAGCCTGCTCAGCGTAGCGGCTCCGCTCGTGCAGCCGGCTTGATCCAGATCAAGCAGTTCCGCCGCAGTCACCAGCCTGATCGCCGGATGCTGACGACGGTCGTCGTCTCCGCCTCACGAACGCAGCGAGACACCGATGATCGATGCCGCGAGCTACACGCGCCGGGACACGTTGCGCGACGGCACGTCCGTCGAAATTCGGGCGCTCCACCCTGAGGACGAGGTCGAGATGCTCGCGGCGCTGGGACAGACCAGCGCGCAGTCGCGGCGGCGTCGGTTCTTCGTCCCGAAGCAGCATTTTTCGGACAGGGAGCGCGACTTCTTCATGGAGATCGATTTCGAGCGCCATGTCGCGCTGGTCGCTTGCGTGGACGATGCGGGCATCGTCGGCGGCGGTCGCTACATCGTCGTAGAGCCAGGCCGCGCCGAAATGGCCTTCATGGTGATCGACGCCTGGCAGGGGCGCGGCATCGGTGGCCTGCTCCTGCGTCACCTGATCGCGCTGGCGCGCGACGCCAGGCTGGGCGAACTGACGGCAGAGGTGCTCCCCGAGAATGCAGCCATGCTCCGCCTCTTCGATAGATTTGGATTCGTGCGCGCAAAGGGCTGGGATCCCGATGCCATCCACCTGGAATTGAAGCTGACCTAGATCGGATCAAACTCCAGTTAATTCAGCCAATTAGACGGAATTATTGACGCTGAAATTGAACCTGGCGCCGCACTGCTGCTGTCCAATATACGCGTGTGGACGGCGCTTGCTGTCGGACTTCTCGTGATCGGGTTGTCGGCCGCGCTCATCGCCTTCGCTCAACCCCGTCAATCTGGACGGAATATCGCTATCGGCGACGCTCTGCTGGTGGCGGGATGCGATCGACGATGACGGCGGGCCGGCGGTATTTTCTGACAATCAAACGCTCGTGGCCCGGCGCGGTTCTTGTCCGGTGATCGCGCGCCGGGCCTAACCATTCCCCGCTTCCCCCGTGAGGTTTGGCTAAGGTGAAGATAAAACGATTCTCGGGACAGCTTATACTTGTTTGTGCAAGCCCCAGAACGCGATCAGCAGACGGGTGATGGCCCCCGTTCCGAGAGAACGCTTTCCACACCCACGACGCGCAGTAGCTCGCAATCGTTCCGAGATACCGCTAATCGATAATTTGACTCTCGCGGGTGTCGGGCTTCGATGGCGGGATGAGTGTCCGTCTCATCAAGCACGAAACCGTGCCCGGCACCGGAAGCTTCAAGGTGCGCTTCGCTGATGGGCGCCGAAGTCGTTATTTCTACTTCGACGACCTACCGTCGCGACGGCTACGTCCGGGGCAAGTGCCCCGCGAACAAGCACTCGATTGGGCCAGAATGTTCGCCCGAATTATGCGCGACGTGATCGATCGCTGGGGCCCGCCAGCGAACCGGCGGGCCTTTGATTTCTGAGCCGCCGCTTGACATCTGTCCCCGCAGCAATCGGAGCAACAATTGATGTATCTGCCGTGCCGTGTGCCTGCTAGCCTCCTGAAAAAAGGGGGCGGGCGTGGATCGATTAAAAAGCGCAGTGGCGCACCTCGAGGCGCCTGATTGCCCAAATTGTCACGTCGCCATATCGTCGGCGAAAGCGCGGCTGATGTGGCAATTTGCTGCCGCCGACTTACATGCTGGCCATGCCAAAACAGTTCGAGTTCTGCAGGCCGCAGGCGCGCAAGGTTGTGCCGGTCGGTGATGATTGGATCGACGAGGTTAAATATGACGGCTACCGGGAGCGCGTGATCCGCGACGGCCGCGACGTCAAAATCCTGTCCAAGAGCGGGCTCGATTGGACCTGGCGCTTACCTTGGATCGCCGAGACCGCGCTAAAGATGAAACAGCAGCGCTTCGTCATCGATGGCGAGATCTGCGTGCTCGACGTCCAGGGCATATCGGACTTCAACGCTCTGCAATCGAACAAGCATAACGGAGAAGCCCAGCTCTACGCCTTCGACCTGGTGGCGCCCGAGGGCGATGATCTGCGCGAGCTGCCGCTGTTCGAGCGCAAGGCGCGCCTCGGTAAGCTGCTCGCGCGGCGGCCGGAAGGCATCTTCGTGGCGCCGTTCGAGCGGGGCGAGATCGGTCCGGATCTCTTCCGCAAGGCCTGCGAGCTCGGCCTCGAGGGCATCGTCTCGAAACGCCGCGATCGCCCCTACCAAGCTGGCCGCTCAAGGGGGTTGGATCAGGTCAAGAACCGGAGTCACCCTGCAATGAGCCGGGAGTTATAGGCCCGCCAGCGTGAACCGGCGCCAACAGAAGGGCCGCAGGCTCCGCTCTACAACGGCTCCTGCGGCCCTACACCGCGACGTTCTGCACGATCACGCGGCGCACCTCTGGGCCTAGGACCATCTATCGCCCTAGAGAACGCCACACCCAAACGGCCGATTAAATTTAGAACACTGTATCTTTTTGGACTGAGGGATTGAATCCCGAGCAGAAGGATATGAACCGGCGTGCCGGGTTGAGTTTGGTGCGTCGGGCGGTCTCGGAGCGTCTCGTCTCCAGCCCCCGAGATGCTCGGGACCGTTCGTCTGAAAATAAATCCCGCGACTCACATTTGTTGTGGCCGGAACTAGTGGTGCCGGGAAGATTCGGTAAACCGGGGCTGGCTGATACTTCACTTAAATTTTTCACCCGGAAGTTTTGACCAATGCGCGCGGGCCGCAGCTGCCCCCAGCTGCGGCCTTCGTATTCTGCGAATTCCACTTTCGGAGATCCAATGCCCAACGAACATTGCTTGATCGTACATGCTGCTGGAAGACAATTGGACCTGCTCCGCGGAGAAGCTTCGCGCATCGCAAAGGGAAAACAGATTAACTGGTGGACCGATCGCGGCGACGCCGGTACACGCTTTTGCTTTGAAGACGCGAATGCGAAAGAGACGTTCGCGCTCACTTGCGACAATTTCGGCATCCGTTGTCGAGACGACTAGCACAAAAGAATCCGCCGACCTTGTGAGCCGGCGGGAGTTTCTGAACGCACCGAGTATCAGCGCCTATTGGCGGGGATCCCCGACAGCGCCGACGTCGATCTCGGTCTGGTCAGGTTGCCGGCCAACGCCCTCATTTTTCCTGCCTGCCCGATCCCGGCGAGCCGCTCGACCTTTCGAAGCCGCGCAACCCGCGCAACTTCTCGAAGGAATTTGCCAGGCGTGCCGAGCTCATCGGTTTCGGCGGCATTCGCTTTCACGACCTCCGCGGCATTCACTCGACCGCTCTGCTCGATGGCAACATTCCGGTGCATCGAGTAGCAGAGCGCATCGGTGATGATCCGGCGGTCTTGTTGAGAAACTATTCGAAGCGGAAGCGATCGAAGCAGGCCGACGCGTCAATCGCGACGACGCTAAACACCTTGGCGAAGGGCTTTCTTGCCCCTTAGGGTGGTTGGGTCCAGTTCGCTCATTGTTCAGAAGGCGATGGAAAACGAATTTCAAAAATATTTTTTTGATATCAAGAACTTACTGGCGGAAGGGGTGGGATTCGAACCCACGGTACCCTTGCGGGCACGCCGGTTTTCAAGACCGGTGCCTTAAACCACTCGGCCACCCTTCCAAGACTGGCTGTCAAGTCTGGGTGTCGCTTAACGTAGTCGGCCGCGCAAGGCAACGCGAAGTTAGGGCTGTCCGCATCGAGCCGGCCCACCAAATCCGACCTGTCAGGCGCGCGTCAGGCTGATCTTCTAGCCTGGCAACACTTGGGGAGAGTCAATAGCGCTTCCCCTCAGCCATCCCCGCCATTGGCGATGCCACCCAGGGCGTCGCTGGTCGCGAGGCCCGGTCGGATTCGCCTCCATGTCCGGGCCTCGTTTGGCTTGCCGCAAAGGAAAACGCGGCGCCCCCAAGGACGCCGCGCGAAGTCTGTTGCTGAGTTTGGTGTTGCCCGCCTCAGCTCAGTAGCCGCAGGAGGCGCAACCCATCTGCACCGGCGCGTAATAGGAATAACCCGGCGAGACCATCTCGACGCGCTGGCGCGTCGCGTATTGCGGCGGGATCTGCTCGTACTGAACACCGGGCGGCGCCACCATCACGGTCTGCGGGACCATCACGGTGCGATACTGCGCCGGCGTGCGATGCGCGACGACGGCGCCGGGTGACACCATCACGGTTTCGTCGACGGTGCGGTATTGCGGGGCGACGTATTGCTGCTGATAGCACGTCGTGCACGGCTGCGGCGGCGCGTAGCAATTATAGCAGCCGGCAGAAGCTGCGCTCGTCATCGCAATCGCGGCGACGACTGTTCCGAAAACAACAGCAAGAGTACGAGACATTATGGTGGTGCCCCAATTGCCCGAAATGGATGTGCGAAGGTGGCCGCACTATAAGCCGCAAAACGCATCTCTGCCGAAGTTCGTCGGGGCATCCTCAATGCGAACGGCCGGCTTTCGCCGACCGTTCAGAACTTGTTGACCATGCGCGAGCGCGAGAGTCACGCTCACGCCGATGCAGAACATGCTTACTTCGTGCGACGCTTGACCTCACGCACGGCGCCGCGCGCAGCGCTGGTGGTCAGCGCAGCGTAGGCCTGCAGCGCGGTCGAGACGCTGCGCTTGCGCGCCGCGGGCTGCCAGGCGGCATCGCCCTTCGCCTCCTCCGCCGCACGGCGGCTCGCGAGCTCCTCGTCGGAGATCTCGAGATTGATGCTGCGGTTCGGGATGTCGATGGCGATGCGATCGCCGGTGCGCACCAGAGCGATGTTGCCGCCTTCGGCCGCTTCCGGCGACAGATGGCCGATCGACAGACCCGAGGAGCCGCCGGAGAAGCGGCCGTCGGTGACGAGCGCGCAGGCTTTGCCGAGGCCCATCGATTTCAGATAGCTGGTCGGATACAGCATTTCCTGCATCCCGGGGCCGCCGCGCGGGCCTTCATAAATGATGACCACGACCTCGCCGGCGACGACCTTGCCGCCCAGAATGCCTTCGACGGCAGCGTCCTGGCTCTCGAACACACGTGCGGGGCCGGAGAATTTCAGGATCGAAGAATCGACACCTGCGGTCTTCACGATGCAGCCGTCCTGGGCGAGGTTGCCGTAGAGCACCGCGAGGCCGCCGTCCTTGCTGAAGGCGTGCTCGATGTTGCGGACGACGCCCTTCTCGCGATCGGCATCGAGCTCGTCGCAGCGGCGATCCTGGCTGAAGGCGACCTGTGTGGGGATGCCGCCGGGCGAGGCGCGATAGAAGGTGCGCACAGCCTCGCTCTTGGAGCGCTTGATGTCCCAGCGCTCCAGCGCCTCGTTCATGGTCGGCGCATGCACGGTCGACACTGACGTGTCGATCAGACCGGCACGGTCGAGCTCGCCGAGAATGCCCAAAATGCCGCCGGCGCGATGCACGTCCTCGACATGGACGTCGGCGACCGATGGTGCGACCTTGCAGAGCACGGGCACGCGGCGCGATAGGCGGTCGATGTCCTGCATGGTGAATTCGACCTGCCCTTCATGGGCGGCGGCAAGGAGATGCAGCACGGTATTGGTCGAGCCGCCCATCGCGATGTCGAGCGTCATCGCGTTCTCGAACGCCTTGAAGTTGGCGATGTTGCGCGGGAGCACGGAGGCATCGTCCTGCTCGTAATAGCGGCGGACGAGGTCGACGATGGTGTGTCCGGCCTCGACAAAGAGGCGCTTGCGGTCGGCATGGGTGGCGACAACCGTGCCGTTGCCGGGCAGCGCGAGGCCGAGCGCCTCGGTCAGGCAGTTCATGGAGTTGGCGGTGAACATGCCCGAGCAGGAGCCGCAGGTCGGGCAGGCCGAGCGCTCGATCACCTTGACGTCGTCGTCGCTGACCTTGGAATCGGCCGCAGCCACCATGGCGTCGATGAGATCGACCGCCTTGGTCTTGCCCTGGAGCTTGACCTTGCCGGCCTCCATCGGGCCGCCCGAGACGAACACGGCGGGGATGTTGAGCCTCAGCGCTGCCATCAGCATGCCGGGCGTGATCTTGTCGCAATTGGAGATGCAGACGAGGCCGTCGGCGCAATGGGCGTTGGCCATATACTCGACGCTGTCGGCGATCAGCTCGCGCGACGGCAGGCTATAGAGCATGCCGTCATGGCCCATGGCGATGCCGTCGTCGACCGCGATGGTGTTGAACTCCTTGGCGACGCCGCCGGCCTGCTCGATCTCGCGGGCAACCAGCTGGCCGAGGTCCTTCAGGTGGACGTGGCCGGGCACGAACTGGGTGAAGGAGTTGACGACCGCGATGATCGGCTTGCCGAAATCGCCGTCCTTCATGCCCGTCGCGCGCCAGAGGCCGCGGGCGCCTGCCATGTTGCGGCCGTGGGTGGTGGTGCGGGAGCGATAGGCTGGCATGGCGGTTTCCATCCTCGGGGTTGGGTGGCGCGGGCGGGAAATATGGAGCCGCCTCGCACCTTTCCGGCCGGATAGCGCACGGGGTGATCAGGCGCAACGGGAACTTGGATCGGACAGGGCTCCCCTGCTCCCGGCGCGGGCTTGGAGGCGAACGTCGCGAGCGCCGGGATGAACGAAGCCGTACACGGCTCAACCTCGGTTCGCGCCAACTGCAAGATGCGGATGCACATGATCAGCCAAGAGCACAACGGTATTCTCGTCCGTAGTGCTCCGGAATGGAATCCTATCGGGACCTCGCGTACATCACGCTCATCGATCGGCGGCCACTTCCAAGGGCATCATCCTCTGATCGCGCACTATGGGGTTGGGGGACCACATGGGGCGGGGGATTGAAGGCTGGGGCAAGGTGACGAGGTCCGGACTCCTAGGCACTCCGGACCTCGGAGCTTTTTACTTAGAACGCAGTTTCGCGCCGCCGGCTTTATGAGCCGCGCGGCGCGAATTCGTTGTGACGGCGTCTTGTTGACAGCGTGTTGCCGGTCCCGCGCTCAGCGGGTTTGCGGCTCGATGGTCACCGTGCAATCGCCCTGCCCCAGCGTTGCGACCACGATATCGCCAGCGGCGGCGCCGAGCGGAATCGGGGCGGATGAGCCGCCGCCGGGCATCTGAACCGTCACGCTCAGTGAATCGGTCCGCGCACTCGAGCCCACCGTTGACGGTTCGACTTCGGCCACGTTGCCCGAGGCATCACGCCGCATGATCCGGCAATTGACGCCGCTGCTTGCGTTGCTGCCGCCGGTCGCGGCCATGCTGGTTGATGCACTGCCGCTCATCTCCGCCCGGGCTCGCGACGGATCGCGAGGCACCTGGCTGACGATGCGATGCGTCCGCGGCTCCACGATGACGACGTCATCGTCCGTCGCGAAATACTCGTAGTCGCGATATTCCGGCTCGATCGAGACGATCTCGGGCGGCAGCCTGTACAGACGCACGTGCGGGGGAATTGTCTCGCCGGCGCGGATCGAAATGTTCAGGTTGCGCTCCGGCTCCGCCAGGCGCTCGCGGCTCAGTCGTTCCGAGATTTGCACCTGCTTCTCGGAGCTCACCCGGGTCTGCTGGCTGACCTGCGTGTTGGTCTGGGTGGTTTGATTGGCCTGATTGGTTTGCGTCCCGGTGGCGGGCGGTGCGCTCTGCGCGTTGTTGGTTGGCGGCGTCCGGCTCGTGTCGGTTGCGGTGGCCGGTCGATTGCCCTGCTGCGCAGGGCTCTGCTCCGCGGCGTTGCGCGGAGGTTGGGTCTGGTTACGCTCGCCCTGGTTGGCCGCGGCTCCCGTGCGCTCGTTCTGCTGAGCAGCGGGACCGCTCTTGGATTTCTCGGTCTCGGCCGTTGATTTCTGCGGCGCAGACTTGTCCGACTTGGTCTCGGCGCGGCTCTTGTCGGCGTCGTGGCCCGATTTCGCGCTTTCAGCCTCCCGGTTGCGATCCTTCGATGGCTCGCGGGATTCTTGCGCCTGCTCCCTGGCATTCGGCGCGTTGTGCTCGGCAGCGGTGGCCGGCTGACGCTTGTCCTCACTCGCCTCGTGCTTGGCAGCGCCGCCTTTCTCCTCGCGGGCGGCGCCTTGAAGCTTCTCCTGCCCACCCTGCACGCGTTCCTGGGTGCGTTCTTGGGCGCGTTCCTGGCCAGCGCCACCGCGCTGCGGCGCAGCGCTCTTGGCCGGTTCCTCGGTCCGTTTCTGCTCGTCCTTGCGCTCGGGCGCCTGAGCATAGGCAACGCCGGATGCGAGCATAAGTCCAATCGCCGCGGTCGATAACATCAAGTGCTTACGCATGGTCCCTCTCCTCAACAATTCGCAATGACAGACGCGAACGCTCTGTCGCCGCGAATGTTCCTGAAGCGGGAACGTCGCTTCCAGCCGCCGCCTGCGGCTAAGCCGATGCGTTCGGCACGTTGCGGTCGAGATCCTCGAGCCAGGCCGCAGCGCTCGAATCCGACGGTGCGCGCCAGTCACCGCGCGGCGACAGCGAGCCCCCGGCAGAGACCTTCGGTCCATTTGGCATCGCCGAGCGCTTGAACTGGCTGAAGGCGAAGAAGCGGCGTAGGAAGACCTCGAGCCAGCGTCGGATCTCCGGCAGATCGTAGGCTCTGCGCTTGTCGGCCGGGAACGCCGGGGGCCATTCGCCCGCGGCGACATCCTTCCACGCCTGGAGCGCCATGAAGGCGATCTTGGACGGCCGCATGCCGAAGCGTAGCGTGTAGAACAGGTTGAAATCCTGCAATTCGTAGGGCCCGACAGAAGCCTCTGTGCTTTGCGGCTTCTCACCCGGTTTCACTGGAACCAGCTCCGGCGAGATTTCGGCCGCGAGGATCGAGGCCAGCGTTGCATTCACGTCGGCGCTGAACTGCTTCGATGTAATCACCCAGCGGATCAGATGCTGGATCAGCGTCTTCGGCACGCCGGCGTTGACATTGTAATGCGCCATCTGGTCGCCGACGCCATAGGTGCACCAGCCGAGCGCGAGCTCGGAGAGATCGCCTGTGCCGATCACGATGCCGCCATGATGGTTGGCAAGGCGGAACAGATAGTCTGTGCGCAGACCCGCCTGCACGTTCTCGAAGGTGACGTCGTAGACCTTCTCGCCTTTGCCGAAGGGATGCCCGATATCCTTCAGCATCTGCGTCGCCGTGGTGCGGATGTCGAGTTCCTGCCAGGTGGTCTGCAACGCCTTCATCAGTGCCAGCGCGTTGGTCTTGCTCTCGCTGCCTGTCGCGAAGCCCGGCATGGTGTAAGCGAGGATATTCTCGCGCGGCAGGCCGAGCAGGTCGATGGCCTTGGCGGCGACGATCAGCGCATGGGTGGAATCGAGGCCGCCGGAGACGCCGATCACGACACGCTTGGTACCGGTGGCGCGCATGCGCTGCACAAGGCCCGCGACCTGGATGTTGTAGGCCTCGTAGCAATCCTGCTCGAGCAAATGCTCATCGTTCGGCACGAACGGGAAACGCTCGACCTTGCGCAGGAAGCCGATATCCGCAGACGGCGGCTTCAGGGCAAATGTCACTTTCCGGAATAGCGCCCCGCGCTGGCGGCGGTTGTCGTCGAACGTGCCCATCAAGGCACGCTCCTGCCTGAGCAGGTCGAGGTCGACGTCGGCCATCGTGATCTGGCCGTCTTGCCTGAAGCGCTCGCCCTCGGCCAGCAGCACGCCGTTCTCATAGATCGAGGTCTGGCCGTCCCAGGCCAGATCCGTGGTGGATTCCCCAGCGCCTGCAGCGGAATAAACATAGGCCGCAAGGCAGCGCGCCGAGGTCGACTGGCAGAGCAGCGCACGCGAGCGTGCCCGCCCGATCGTGATCGGGCTGCCGGAGAGGTTGATCAACACGCTGGCGCCGGCCAGGGCCAGCTCGGAGGCCGGCGTCACCGGAATCCACATGTCCTCGCAGATCTCGACGCCGATGGTCAGGCCCGGTACGTCGTCGGCCGTAAACAGCAGGTCAGTGCCGAATGGCGCCCGGAGCTTGCCGATGGCGATCGCCTCACCAGTGATGCCGGCGCCGGAGGCAAAATGGCGACCCTCGTAGAATTCGCGATAGGTCGGCAGATAGCTCTTGGGCACGACGCCGAGAATGCTGCCGCGGTGGATGACGACGGCGCAATTACAGATGCTGACGCCGAAGCGCAGCGGGGCGCCGACGACCAGCACGGTCATCAGGCCTGCAGAGGCCTCGACGATCGAGGCCAGCCCGCGCTCGACCGCATCGAGCAGCGGATCCTGTTGGACGAGGTCCTCGATGGCGTAGCCGGACAGGCACAGCTCGGAAAACACTGAAACCGCGACCGACTGCGCGTCGCAGGTCTTCGCCGCCGCGATCACCGCCTCCGCGTTGGCCGCGGGATCGGCCACATGGGAGGTGGTGACGCAGGCTGCAACGCGCGCAAAGCCATGGGCGTAGATCGAGTGGAAGCTCATCGCGCAAAGGACCCTTAAATCTTGCCAGAAGCCAGCCTCGGCCGACGCTGGACTCTATGTAGCCCATCGACCTGGCCCCGTGCAGGCCATCGGCCATCATGCATAACGGATCTGCAAGCCACGCCTGATGTCAGGCGCTGCGCGCCAGCAGGCCGGCAAGGTCGTTGCGCAGCCATTCGGCGATCCGGGGCCAGGCATGGGCATGGGTCCGCGCCCCCATGAACAGGCCGAGATGGTCGCTCGGCTCGGAGCGTGCTGCAATGAAAGCCGGCGGCGTGCCGAGGAGCTTCGCTGTGGCAAATGCCTGCGCGACCGGTACGACATCGTCGTCAAGCCCGGCCAGAAGGAACACCGGTGCCCTGACATCCCTCAGGTCGATCGCGCGGCCGAGCGCCATGAACTGGCCTGATGCGATCCGGTTCTCGCGAAAGATCCAATTCACGATCTGAAGATAATAGACGCCGGGCAAGTTGAGCGTTTCGCTGTTCCAGCGATCGAAGCGCGCCAGCAGGGCCGTCCCCTCCTCGTCCGAGAGGTCTCGCTGCAACGCGGCTGCGACGTCATCGGGGCCGGGCGCCTTCGACCAGACATGGAGCATCTCCTCGCCACTGACATTACCGCCACCGCGGGCGACGAGCTGATCGTAGACCATCTCGGGTGCATTGCGGGCAAGCTGCGCCAGTCTGGACTCGACCGAGAGGTCGACCGGCGCACCAACCAGCACCAGCCGCCGCACCTTGGCCGGGAAACGCGCCGCGTAGAGCAGCGACAGCCAGCCGCCCTGGCACAGGCCGACCAGATCGACCGGCGCGCCGATCTCGTCGACGGCGACGTTGAGATCGGACAGATAGCTATCGATCGAGAGGTGGCGCATCTCAGGCGTGGCCGAGCGCCAGTCGGTGAGATAGACCCGATCGATACCGCCCTGTTGCAGCGACTGCACCACGCTGTGACCGGATGCGAAATCGGCAATCAGGGCCCGATGCAGCGCATAGGGCGCACACACCAGCGCCGGCTGGCCGGATCGCGTCCGCGCGCAATCGCGCAGCCGCATGGTGGCAAGCTCCAGCGCCACGGTGCCTGATGTGGTCCAGGGCAGCTCGCTCTCGCTCTGCTCGGCCGGACGGCGCTCCAGCCACCAGAAGCAGGCATCCATCGCGAGCTTTGCCGCCGCAAACGGCCACACCATGGGATCATCGGGGCCACGCCCCGCCTCGCCGGGCCGCTCGCCGCTCTTCTCCGCCGCCATTACCTGATGATCCTCACAGGAACGCCTCCAAGCTGATGGTGGAAATGCCGAGCTCCTTAAAGCTGCGATGGGTCGCCGCGACCGAGCCGTCGAGGTCGATACCGCGGCAAGCGTCCTCAATCACCGCAACTTCGAAGCCAGCCTTGCGGGCATCCTCCGCGGAAAAGCGGACGCAAAAATCGAGCGCGAGGCCAGCCACGAAGACGGTCTTCAGCTCGCGCTCGCGCAAATAGCCAAGGAGGCCGGTCGGCGTCTTCTTGTCGTTCTCAAACAGCGCCGAATAGGAATCGATCCCGCGGCGAAAGCCCTTGCGCACCACCAGGCTTGCCCGCGTCAGGTCCAGATCCCGATGAAATTCGGCGCCAGCCGTGCCTTGGACGCAATGGGTCGGCCACAGCACCTGGGTGCCATAATCGAGCTCGATGGTCTGAAACGGCTGCTTGCCCGGATGGTTCGCCGCAAAGGAGATGTGGTTGCCCGGATGCCAGTCCTGCGTCAGCACCACATTGGCGAATTTTTGGGCGATCCGGTTGATGGCGGGCACGACCTTCTCACCGTCGGGAACGGCAAGCGCCCCTCCGGTGCAAAAATCGTTCTGCACATCGATCACCAGCAGCACGTCGCGGTCGGATATCTTCATCGAGAGGGTCCCAATCGCAAGTCTAATGCCATCCGCCCGGCGCATCGGGCGCCGGCCGCTCTCGCCAATGTCGACCTTCCCGGGCGGCTTCGCAACCACCGCCTTGAATGCAACGCTTTGCGGACGACCGTGTTGACTAGCTGTACCTGACCGCGGAATCTCTGTTATCCGCCGTCATACGGATCGGAGCAACGAAGCAGAGGAGATGGGTTCCTGTGGCCAAAGGCCACGGCAGCCAAAAGGCCATGAGTATCGGCAAGACAGGAAACATTCTTCTCGCCGATATCGGCGGCACCAATGCGCGCTTCGCACTGAGCAATGGCGAGCAGATCGGACCGATCGACTACGTGAAGGTCGCCGACCATCCAACGGTCCGCGAGGCCATCACCGACGTGCTGCGGCGGGCCGACAGCGAAAAGCCTGTCAGGGCCGTCCTCGCCGTCGCCGGCCCCGTCACCAATAACCGCTGCGTCATGACCAACAGTCCCTGGGTGATCGACGGCAACGAGCTCCAGCCGGCGCTCGGCTTCGACAGCGTCCATGTGCTCAACGATTTCGAGGTGGTGGCCTGGTCCCTGCCCGCCTTGCAGCCAGCCGACCTGATTCCGCTCGGCGGGCAGGACGGCATGCTTGGAGAGCCACTGCTGGTGGTCGGGCCCGGGACCGGTTTTGGTGTCTCCTGCCTGGTCGAGCGCCACGGCTCCCGGCTCGCTGTCGTCACCGAGGCTGGGCATGCCACCTTGCCGGCGGAGAACGAGCGCGAAGAACGGGTGATCGCCGCGATGCGCCGGCGCTTCGGCCATGTCTCGATCGAGCGCGGCGCCCTGTCCGGTTCTGGGCTGCAATCCCTCTACGAGGCGATAGCCGAGGTCGACGAAGCCCAGGTGCCGCAACGCGACGCGGCTGGCATCACCAAGGCCGCGCTGGACGGTTCTTGCGAGCTCAGCCGCGCGACGCTGGAGATGTTTTGCGCCATCCTCGGCTCCGTCGCCGGCAATCTCGCGGTGACCTTCGGCTCCAGGGGCGGCGTCTACATTGCCGGTGGAATCGTGCCGCGCTTTCCGGGATTCCTTTCGGCTTCAGCGTTCCGCGCGCGTTTCGAGGCCAAGGGGCGCTTCCAGGATTACTTGCGCAACATCCCGACGCGCCTCGTCATGAAGCCTGATGCAAGCTTCGTCGGCCTGAAGATGTTCGCCGACCACAATCTCGATTGAGGGCGGCCGCCTCGCATCGGCGCTCTCCAGCGCTTCACAGCTGACCGCAGCCAATTCGCGGTTCCACGCTGATCGTGCTTGCCCTCAGGCGTCCGATGGGAAACAATCCTGGCGTGTGTGGCGTAACGTACCGGGGGCGTAACATGCGTAAGCAGGATGTTGGATTCGACTATCACCGCTATCACCGGCTGCTGACCGAGGCAGACGATGAAACCAAGCGGATGGCGCTGATCGAGCTGTTGATCGAGGAAAAAGCGCGGGACCGCCTGGCTGCACAGCGCGCCTCGGATCGCGCGGCGATGACGGCCCACACCATCGCGACGGTGCTGCGGGGCGGCCGCAACTAGGGCTTGCAAGGCCTGCTGCCGGCGGCGAGGAGTCCGCGATCGATTGCGATTCCGTTAAGGATCCCTGCCAATCCTGTATCAAACTTTCTGCTCTAGAAGTTCCCTCGCCTGATGCAATTCAGGATCAAACAGAGGGGGAATGACCATGAGCATGATTTCGCTCGCCGAAATGCCGGCTGCCATCCAGACCCGGTCGAACGATTATTCTTTTAAAGCAATTGCCATCTTCTGCTGCCTGGGCCTCATTGCCTCATTCAGCCTGATGGCCCAGGGCGTCGACCTCAGCGCCGGCCTGATGTGAATCCCTGACGGATCGTCCGTCGCGACATGGCCGCCCCTTCCGGGCGGCCATTTTCGTGCACGATTGCCTGCACCGTCGACAGAGTCAGTGCGGGACTTTGGCAGGCATGTCCGGAAACAGCGAGTCGATGATGCTCTTGAGCTGATCGAGCGCAATCGGCTTGCGGAGAATGGGTCGGCGCCGGAGCAAGGACGGCAGCAATTCCGGCCCGTAGCCGGTGGCAAACAGAAACGGCTTGCCGCGCCGCTCGATCAGATCGGCGACCGGATCGACATAAACACCCATCAGATTGATGTCGAGGATCGCGAAATCGTACTGCGCGGTCATCGCAAAGGCGCTCGCATCGCGGACATTGTCTGCTTCTGCGACGACATGGTGGCCAAGCTCTTCCACCATGTCAGCCATCATCATCCGGATCAACGCCTCGTCTTCGACCAGGAAAACGGAGAGTCCGTCCGCCATATCAACCCCGCAAGCCTCGCTGCAAAGCTAAGCATACCCGATTTGCGAAAAGGATACACGAATTCGTGGCCTTCTATTTCCACGAACGCATGCAATCCGATTCAGGCTCGATCAATCCAGTCTGGTCAATCCAGCCCGCGCTCATGGCTGAGGCGAACCATCTCCTGGATGAACACCTGCTTCTGCTTGTCATCGAGGCTCGAATACAGCGGCTCGGCCGCATCGGCGACATTGCGCTGGTCGGCAGCGCGGTCGATCAGGAACTGCGCCTCGTTGCGCATCTGCTCGATGATGTCGTCGGGCGGATCGCGCTTGGCCCGCTCCATCCGCAGGTTGAGTCGCTCCGCGCCATTATGCCCGAGATAATGCATGGCACTGGAGAAGCCGAACCAGTGCTTCTCCTGATCGGGCGTGAGATTCAGCTCGGTCTTGATCCGCTCGATATAGGAATCGCTGTTGGCGACGATCTGTTCGGCGGTCAGTTGCGGCGCGCCGGGCTGGGTCAGGACCGTGACGTCCTTATTGTCCTTGCTGTCCTGGGGGGCGTTCTTGGCTTCCTTGGTCGGCTTGGCCCCCTTGGCGCCTTTTGCCGCCTCCTTGGCGCCTTTGGCATCCTTGTCCTTGGCAGCGCCCGGCTGCTTGGCGTCCTTGCCTGAGTCCTTGCTGGCGTCCTTGGCGGCCGGCGCCTGGCCGCTGTTGTTGTTCCCGACGCCGAGCACGCCGGTGAAGACGCCGACCACGCCGCCGATGGCGCCGCCGAGGACGCCTCCGACAGGACCGGCCGCCTTGTTACCGGCTGCGGCGCCGTCCTGGACGCCCTTGACCAAACCTTGTGCATTCGCGACTGCGGTCGCGCCGACGAGGAGTGTCAGCACGGACCCGAGCGCAAGCCATCGTCGCAGGCCAAGCCGCACAGGCGGCGCCGGGTTGATCATTTGGGTCTCCATCTCGGTCTGCTTGCCTTCTTAAGGAAACGGCAGGCGCCCTGCCGGTTGCAACTCTACAGTTTTCGCCGAGCCGAGGTCTAGCTACGGACCATCACTGTCCCGTTGGAAAGACCTTCGGCGGCGATGCAAGCTCATTTGGAACTGCGGCGTAATTGCGCACGGAGCAATTGGCGGCTTCGCCCGACGTGTGCGTCGCAATAAGGGCTGCCGCGGCTCACGCTGCGACGCAGCCGCTGTCGCGTCCCATACACAACGTTAGTTCTAGAGAGCGATGCATCAGGCTTTCTCGACAGATGCGATCAATCATGATCTGATCGCGCTACCAATTTGCCGCGTCCCCTGCGTGACTTAGCGCTGGAGACGACGAGGCCAACAAGAAACGTCCAACAATAAAATCAAAGAACAAACTTGGGAAATTCAGAGGAAACGACAGAACAATAAACAACACCAAGACGAGGAAACGAGATGTCACGCAAAAAGCTGACACGACGTCAATTTGTAGCTGCCACTGCAATGTCCTCCGCGGCGCTGATCACGGCGCCGTATGTCCGGGGCGCTTACGCTGCCGGTAAACTTTCGATCGGCTTCTGGGACCATTGGGTGCCCGGCGCCAACCAGGCCTCGACCGATCTGGTCAACGAATGGGCCGCGAAGGAAAAGGTCGAGGTTTCGATCGACTACATCACCAGCAACAACAAGAAGATTGAGCTGACCGCGGCGGCCGAAGCACAGGCCAAATCGGGTCACGACATTCTTCAGATGCCGAGCTGGTGGCCGCACGCCTATTCCGAGAATCTCGAACCGCTCAACGACGTGGTGGAGCCGCTCATCAAGCAGAACGGCGAGGTGAACGGCACGGTCAAATATCTTGCACAGTCGGGCGGCAAATGGCTCGCGGTGCCGGCGACGCCCGGCAGTCAGATCAAGGGCCCTTGCACCCGCATCGACCTGATGAAGAAGTTTGCCAACATCGACGTCCAGGAAATGTATCCGGCCGGCAGCCCGCCCAAGGCGGACAACTGGACCATGGATACGTTCCTGAAGGCCGCGGAGGCCTGCCAGAAGGGCGGCTTCCCGTTCGGCATCGGCCTCGGCGAAACCACCGACAGTGTCGATACCGCCGGCGCGATCTTCCAGTCGTTCGGCGCCGAACTCGTCAACGCCAAGGGCGATATCACGATCAAGACAGACCAGGTTCGCCAGGCCATGGAGTATTACAAGAAGCTGATCGCGTTCCTGCCCCCTGACGCGCCGTCCTGGGACGACGCATCGAACAACAAATGGCTGATCTCCGGACGCGGCGCGCTGATCATGAATCCGCCCAGCGCCTGGGCGGTTGCCAAGCGCGACGCGCCCCAGGTTGCCGAGCAGTGCTGGACTCACGGCTTCCCGGCGGGCCCGAAGGGACGTTTTGCGCCCTTCCTGCCTTACTTCTGGGGCGTCTGGAGCTTTGGCAAGAACAAGGAAGCGGCCAAGAGCCTGCTCGTTCACCTGTCCTCGCCCGCAGCGATCGAGAAATTCGTCTCGGTGAGTGGTGGTTACGACCTGCCAGCCTATGCGAACCTGACGAAGCTCAAGACCTGGGCCGAGGAAGGTCCGCCGAAGGGGACGCTCTTTCACTATCCGGACCCCTACCGGCAACAGACGCTCTCGATCGCGGCCTCACCGGCGCCGCCGAAAATCGCGCAGCAGATCTACTTCCAGGCGACGTTGACCAAGATGGCGTTGCGCTTTGCCCGCGGCGAAACGCTGGAGCAATCGCTCGCCTGGGCGGAGGGCGAGTGCGAAGGCTTCATGCGGAGCTAGAGGGCCAATGCAGATAGCTTGCGCGACCCTGCGCAAGCTATCTGTGCCGCCGACATTGCCGCGAGAGCGAAGCCGATCCCATGGCCGGCTTCGCCGTTCGACCGTTTATTTACAAGGAATCTGATTCAGGGAATCTGATATGGCCGATGTCGTCGTTGAGCAAGGTCGCATCGCTCGTGCGACGGGTGCGCGGAAAGGATCGAGCCTGCGCAATACGCTCGGGCGCAAATCGACGGTTGCGTTCCTCCTGACGCTGCCGCTGATCCTCCTGATCGCGCTGCTCGTGCTCTATCCCGCCTTCTTTTCGCTCTATCTGGCGACGCTGAACAAGGCGATGACGAAGTTCGTGGGCCTCGGCAACTTCACCTTCCTGTTCAAGCGCGAAACGTTTTGGATGGTGGTGAAGCAGTCCTGCATCTTCGCGATCACCGCCGTGATCTTCAAGGCACTGATCGGCTTCATCGTCGCCCATTTCGTCCACAACATTCCCGGCAAGAAGCAGCGCAAATGGCGCGGCATGCTGCTGGTGCCCTGGGTTATTCCGCCGGCGATGAGCACGCTGGCCTGGCTCTGGCTGTTCGACCCCTCTTACAGCGCCTTCAATTACACCCTCTCCTTCTTTGGCGTCGGCCCGATCCCCTGGCTTGGCGAGACTTTCTGGGCCCGCTTCTCCGTCATCCTCGTCAACGTCTGGTACGGCGCGCCGTTCTTCCTGATCATGTATCTGGCCGCGCTCAAATCGGTTCCCGACCAGCTCTATGAGGCGGCGGCGATCGACGGCGCCAATTGGTGGCAGAAGATCTGGTACGTCACGCTGCCGATGATGCGCAACATCATCGCCATCACCACGCTGTTCTCGCTGATCGTCACCTTCGCCAATTTCGATATCGTGCGCATCCTGACCTCGGGCGGACCGCTGGACACGACGCATTTGTTCGCCACCTGGGCATTCCAGGTCGGCATCCAGAGCAGCGACATTCCGCTCGGCGCCTGCGTCTCGCTGTTCATGGTGCCGATCCTCGCGGTCGCGGCGATCTTCATCCTGCGCGACGTCTCCAAACGCGGGAATGAAGCCTGATGAGCACGATGGCAATCGACAAAGCCGGACCGAGCCGCAAGGTCAAATACGGCAGCATGAGCCGGGATCGCGCCTGGGCGCTGCGCTGGTCCTATTTCTTCCTGGTGCTGTTTGCGATCTTCTTCCTGACGCCGCCCTTTTACATGGTGATCACCTCGCTCAAGAGCAGCGCGGAGATCTCGGCGGCGACCAATCCGTGGTGGGTGTTTCATCCCACCCTGTCGAACTATGTCGAGCTGCTGACCTCGAACCAGTTTTTGCGCTTTTTCTGGAACTCGTCGATCATCTCGATCGTGGTCGTGATCGTGACCATGCTGATCAGCATCCCCGCCGCGTTTGCGCTGGCACGAATGAAGTTCTGGGGTTCGGCAACGCTGGCTACCGGCGTCTTCCTCACCTATCTGATCCCGGACAGCCTGTTGTTCATTCCGCTGTTCAAGATGCTCGGAGTCATCCAGGACCTGACCGGCATTACGCTGCTGAATCGCTGGTATGTGCTGGTATTCATCTATCCGACGCTGACCGTGCCGTTCTGTACCTGGATCATGATCGGCTATTTCGCCTCGATTCCGAAAGAACTGGATGAGGCCGCGATCATCGACGGCGCGTCCTGGCTCCAGACCCTGCTGCGGATCTTCATTCCGGTGGCACTGCCCGGGCTGATCGCGGCGACGATCTTCGCCTTCACGGTGTCCTGGGCCCAGTTCCTTTACCCGCTTGTATTCACGACGTCGATCGACCAGCTGGTGCTGCCGGTCGGCATCACCACGACGCTGATCAAGGGCGACGTGTTCAACTGGGGGCAGATCATGACCGGCGCGCTGCTCGGCGCGGCGCCGCCGCTGATCATCTACGCCTTCCTGATGGACTACTACATTGCCGGCCTGACCGCCGGCGCGACGAAGGGTTGAAATCGAGGGGTTGAAGTGCAATGGCCGACGTTTCCCTGCGTAAGGTGATCAAGCGTTACGACGATGTCGAAGCGGTACGCGGCATCGATCTTGATATCGCCGACCACGAGTTCATCGTGCTGGTCGGGCCGTCGGGTTGCGGCAAGTCGACGACGCTGCGCATGATCGCCGGCCTCGAGGACATCAGCGACGGCGACATCATGATCGGCGGCGACGTCGTCAACGACGTGCCGCCGAAGGATCGCGACATCGCCATGGTGTTCCAGAACTACGCGCTCTACCCGCACATGACGGTCGCCGAGAACATGTCGTTCGGGCTGCGGCTGAAGCACTATCCCAAGGCCGAGATCAAGGCGCGGGTGACGGAAGCCGCCCGCTTGCTCGACATCACCGACCTGATCGACCGCAAGCCGAAGCAGCTCTCGGGCGGCCAGCGCCAGCGCGTCGCCATGGGCCGTGCCATCGTGCGCAACCCAAAGGTCTTCCTGTTCGACGAGCCGTTGTCCAATCTGGACGCCAAGCTCCGCGTTCAGATGCGGATCGAGATCAAGAAGGTGCACCAGAAGGTGCGCACCACGACGGTCTACGTCACCCACGACCAGGTCGAGGCGATGACGCTGGCCGACCGCGTCGTGGTGATGAACAAGGGGCGGATCGAGCAGATCGGTACGCCGAACGAGCTCTACCACAGGCCGGCGACGCGCTTTGTCGCAGGCTTCATCGGCTCACCCGCGATGAACTTCATTCCGTGCCGTCTGGAGGATGCCGGCGGCACGCTCCGGATCCGCCTCACCGACCGCATCGCCTTCGCGCTGCCGCCGGCCCGCGCCGCGCGCTACAACGCTTTGCCGCGCAGCGACAGACTGCTGCTCGGCATCCGGCCCGAGCATCTTGCGGAGTCGCATCCGCATCTGGAGCCGGGCGTGGAGACCTTCGACACCGTGCTCGACGTCACCGAACCGATGGGGATGGAGACGCTGGTCTATTTCGGCCTCGACGGCACGCCGGTGTGCGGCCGCGTCAATCCCAATGCCGGCGCCAAGGACGGGGCTCCCATGCGTTTGGCGATGGACCTCAACAATATGCACCTGCTAAACGAGGAGACCGGCGTCGTGCTGTGATGCCGGTCTGGGAAGCTCGAAGCAGGCGGGGAGCGATGGCGACCAATAAGAAGAAGATTTTTGTTACACAAACCTTGTCGCAAGGGGCACGCGCTCTCCTCACCCAGCGGGACGATATCGAGCTCGTCGAGTTTGCGAACCTGATCTCCGCCAAGGATTTCGAGGCCCTGCTCAAGAGCCACGCGCCGGTCCACGGCGTGGCGCTTGGCGCCACCGCCTTTGGCGAGACCGAGCTCGAGGCCGCCCGCGACATGAAAGTCGTGACCCGCATCGGCGTCGGCTACGACGCTGTCGATGTGCCCGCGCTCTCCCGCCGCAAGGTGCCGCTGATGGTCGCGGGCAGCGCCAACTCGCCTTCGGTTGCGGAAGCGGCGCTGTTCATGATGCTGACGCTGGCCAAGCGCGCCAATGAGATGCATGCCTGCGTCAAGGACGGCAAATGGGCAGAGCGGCTCAGCATGCTGCCGTTCGATCTCTACGGCAAGACCGTGCTCATCATTGGCTTCGGCCGCATCGGCAGCCGCACCGCAAAGCGCTGTTTGGCCTTCGAGATGAAGGTACAGGTCTACGATCCCTATAAGCCCGCCGCCGATATCAAAGCGGCCGGATGCGAGCCGGTCACCGACCTCGACGCCGTGCTGCCCAGCGCCGACTTCGTCACCATCCACTGCCCGAAGACGCCGGAGACCGTCGGCCTGTTCGACACCGCGCGGATCGGCCGGATGAAGCCGAGATCCTATCTGATCAACACTGCGCGCGGCGGCATCGTCAAGGAGGCCGCACTCTACGACGCGCTGGTGTCCGGCAAGCTCGCCGGCGCGGGTATCGACGTGTTCGAGGTCGAGCCGCCACCGGTCAGCAATGCGCTGTTCGCGCTGCCCAACGTCATCATGGCTCCGCACGTCGCCGGCGTGACCGTCGAGGCGGTCCAGCGCATGAGCGAACAGACCGCGCGCAACATCCTGAGTGTGCTGGACGGCGACCCGATCAGGCAGAACGTCATCAATCAGGACGTGCTCGGCTGAGGCAAGTCCGAAGGCGGTCGACCTGTCCGACCGCCTTCGGAAGGCCAAAATGCGTCCCATTTTGGTGCAGATCGGGCCCCAACTCAGCCTTAATCGAACCCGCGTAATGTATCCGGCCGCGGCGGCAGTGGGACAGACTTGCCGGTCGCGTGGCGCTGGAGGATGGACCCTTGTCAGAGATCGACCCGACCGACCAAGCGCTGGCGACCATCGCCAGCATTTTCGAGCACCCCGAACAGACCCTTGTTGTCCGTGAAACCGAGATCATTCGCGAGACCGAGATAGTCGCCGTCGGTGAGCACTCGGCTGTTGAGGAACATCACGTCGTCGACGAGCATGACGAGCATCCGGTGGTCGAGGAGCAGCCGCTGGTGCCCGATCACACCGACGCCGACGGCTACAGCAAGGTCGGTCCCGGGCCGATGGTGGCGATCCGCCTCAAATGGACGGTCCATCGCGGTGACGACGGCCAATATTACGTGCACGAGACCATCGGCGAGCAATCCGCTCCCGTGGTCAGCGGCCCGATGACCAGCGAGGCCGCCGTGCATTTCGTCGACGAACACGAGAGCGAGGCGCATCGGCGCTTCGAACTCCTGCGCAGCGAGATTTCCGGGCGCAGCTCGCTTGCCGATTACGAGCGCAAGGGCGAGGCGTAAGGCTATTTGCGCCGATCTCTCCGTACACCTCTCCCCGCTGGGGAGAGGTAAACGCGAACTCTACTTCCTTCCTAGAAAATCCTTCTTCACCAGCTCGACGCCCGCGTGCCGCAACAGGTCGTAGGCAGTCGTGACATGAAAGAAGAATTGCGGGATGCTGTTGGTGAGCAGCAGCGTGCGCCCGGTAAAGGGCAGTTCAGTCCCGTTCTTCAGCTTGAAGAAGACCCTCAGCTCCGCCGCCGCATCGATGTCGGCGCGCGGCAGGCTGTCAATGAACTCGATTGAGGTTGCGATCCGCGCCTGAAGCCCGGCCATGTCGTGCTCCAGCGGCGGCAGCGCGACCGGCTCGCACTGCGCCAGCAAGGCCGGCGCGACGGTGGCATGGCGGCAGGCTTCACCAACCTGCTGCGCCAGGTCGTACATGTTCGGCGCAAGGCGCATGCCGAGCAGCACAGCCGGATCGAACTTGCGGGCCTCGGCATAGGCAACGCCCTTGTCGAGCAGCACGGACAGGTTGCGCAGATAGGGCACGAAGAGGCCGACCGAGGCCTCGTACATCGAGATCGTCACGCCGGGATTCCCTTCAATTCCGTCTCGCCAGAAACTGGCATCTGGTCTAAATCCACGTCCACGAGCTGCACAATGACAGCTTGGGCATGGGTGGGAAAGAGATGACTGTTCGAATATCGCTTCGAATCCTGGCGGCTTTGGCCGTGATGTTGCTGGCAAACCTTTCGGCACATGCGCAGCAAGCATCGGCCTCACGGCTCGACGAGATCATCAAGCGCGGCACGTTGCGCGTCGGCATGACCGGCGACTACAAGCCCTTCACCTATCTGGACAAGGCGACGCAGCAGTTCTCCGGCTTCGACGTCGACATGGCGGAGGCTTTGGGCAAGGCGCTCGGCGTCAAGGTCGAGTTCGTGCCGACAGCCTGGCCGAAGCTGATGAAGGATTTCGAGGCCGACCAGTTCGACATCGCGATGGGCGGCGTCTCCGTCACGCTCGATCGCCAGAAGAAGGGCTACTTCTCGATCCCGATCATGCGCGAGGGCAAGACGCCGATCGCGCGCTGCGCCGACGTCGGCAAATACCAGTCCATTGCCGACATCGACAAGAAGGGCACCCGAATCATCGTCAATCCCGGCGGCACCAATGAGCGTTTCGCGCGAGCCAACATCAAGGACGCCGATATCACGGTCTTCCCTGACAACACCGAGATCTTCCATGAGATCGCCAAGGGCAACGCCGACCTGATGATGACGGACGCCTCCGAGACCCGCTATCAGCAGAAGCAGAATTCAGGCGTGCTCTGCGCGGTGCATCCGGATAAGCCGTTCGACTTCTCGGAGAAGGCCTACTGGCTGCAGCGCGACATGGCGCTGAAAGCCTTCGTCGACCAGTGGCTGCACATTTCCATGGAGGACGGCAGCTACAAGAAGATCTACGCGGCCTGGTTCGACTAGCATGCGGCTGACGATCGCGTGGGCGACCGCACTCGCGCTGGCGGGAGCCGGCAGCGCATTCGGGCAGACGCCCTTAACGCCCACGACGGGCCCCGCCTGCAAGGACCAATCCAAGGAAGGGTTCGGTCTGTGGACCTGCCCGGGACCGGCCGGCTACATCGTGCGCTTCGCCGACGAGGGCAACATCGTCTCGCTCACGATTGCGCCGAGGCGTGCGATCGAGAAGGTGCAGGGACCGACGGCGCAATGGCGCGGCGCCGGCAAGGCTTTTGGCGACAAGATGCAGTGGATCATGCGCGCCGGCGTTCCCAAGGCCGCGGTGATCCGGACCTGGAGCCGGGTCGGTGACGACGAGCGTGAAATCCAGGAGCTCTCGGTGTTCGCGATCAACGGCGACAAGGCCTGCCTCTTCGGCGCAGTCGAGATCCACGCCGACAAGGCCAACGCGGTGGCCCTCGCCCGTGCCGAGCAGGCCGCCGATTCGCGCTGCCCGGAAAAGTAGCTGGGCCACCCGTCCAACTCTCGACCGGGTTCGGCGTTATTGAACCCGGGACCCCCGGCAGACGACTCACACGGAGACAGTGATCTAGATCACTTTTTGCAGGTGAACCGGGGCGTAAGCGTCGGTGCGGGGACCAGCTTTTCGGGAGATGGAAAATGAGGAAGCTGTTGGCCACGGCCGCATTCCTTTTGGCGAGCACGGCAGCGCAGGCGCAGTACACGTTCGAGTATGGCGGGCGCACCATCCGCATCGATCCGGACCGCGGCACGGTGCAGATCCCCGGCGTGTATGACAACACCGGCCAGGGCAAAGCCAAGAAAGCCAAGAAGAACGATACCAAGCAGGACCAGCAGGCGCCGCAGCAGGCCAAGGTCGATCCGCAAGCGCCGGCTGCTCCCGCGCCGGCCCCGGCTCCGCTTGCCGCGCCTCCGGCTGCGGAACAGGCCCCCGCGCCGCCCGCCCCGGCAGCCGCAGCATCCCCGCCTGCGCCGCCCCCGCCGGCAGCTCCACCTGCAGCAGCAACTGCCAGCACCGCTCCGGCCGAAGACATGGTCCCGCCGCCGCAACCGGCTCCGAGCGCAGCCCCAGCGGTGGCGGCGGTGCCGCCCGCACCACCCCCGCCACCGGCGCCGACCGTCGCCGCCGCGCCACCGGCACCGGTCCAGCAACCAGCACCCGCGCCGGCTCCTCCTCCTGTTCAGGCCGCCGCCGTCGCACCGCCGCCCCCCGCAGCCGCGCCCGCGCGCGATCTCAATTCGCCGCTCGGCGTCTGGCTCACGGAGGAGAAGGAAGGCAAGGTCCGCATCGAACAGTGCGGCAATAATCTGTGCGGCTATTCGGTCGACAGCAAGTCGAACCAGAATGGCGAGCAGGTTTTGATCAACATGAAGCCCGGCAAGGACCAGAAATGGTCAGGCCGTATCCTCGATCCCAACAGCGGCTCGACCTACGATTCGACCATCACGTTGCGGGGCACGGACCGCCTGCGCGTGCAAGGCTGCGCCTTTGGCGGCATGTTCTGCGGCGGCCAGACCTGGACGCGCGTGAACTAGATCGCGTTCGACAATTTCGAGAAAGACTGGGGGTCCGTGATCCGGGTCCCCTTTGCTTTGCGACGGTGCCCGTGATGTGCGTCAGCTCACAGAGGATCTGGCGCGCGTGACAGTCCTCACATCGCGGATTCCGCGGCGGTGACACGATCCCAGCATAGTCAACCAAAGGGGCGTGTCATGAACGGATTTCGCAAGGGTCTCTTCGCGCCATCATTATCGCGATCGCATTGCCCATCGCGCAGGCGGATGCTGCGGGCTCAACCTTCGACGGGACATGGAATGTCCGCATCTCGTCGTCCAGTGAAACCTGCGGCAATGGCGCGACGGTCGCGATCGGCATCAACAACGGCCAGATCGCCTCGAGCAGCGCGGCAGTGACGGCGTCAGGCCGCGTCGCCGATGCCGGCAGCATCAACGTCACCTTGAGCACCGGCGTCAAGCACGCCGTCGGCTCCGGCCGGCTCAGCGGTACCTCCGGCTCCGGCACATGGCGTGGCGCCATGTGCTCGGGCACGTGGACCGCAGAGCGGATGTAAGCGGCGCGCTCTAGCCCAGCGGCGCGCCGTATTCGGCGTCCGTCACCGGCTCGAGCCAGGTCGAATAGACGCCGTCGAGGGCTTCCTGCATGGCGATATGGCACATGCTGTTGCCTGGCGAGCCGCCGTGCCAGTGCACTTCTCCCGGCGGGATCCAGACGGTGTCGCCGGGACGGATCTCCTTGACCGGGCCGCCCTTGGTCTGGACGCGGCCGACGCCCGAAATCACATAGAGCGTTTGGCCGAGCGGATGATGGTGCCAGTTGGTGCGGGCGCCGGGCTCGAACGAGACGCGCGAGACATTCAGCCGCGCCGGCGCAGGCGCCATGTTGATGGGGTCCTGCAGCACGGTGCCGGTGAAGTGTTCCTTGGGCGCGCGGCGGGTCGGCCGCGCACCTGCGAGCGTGATGTCCATGGGGTCCTCGTTTCCTGTTACTTCTTGCTGGCGGCGTAGCGCGCCTTGGTCTCGGCGTTCATGGGATAGAGACCCGGCAGCACCGCGCCGTTATTCACCTCGTTGACGATCCAGGCTTCCATCCGCTCCTGCTCGACGCCCTCGGCGAGAACGTGCTCGAGCATCGCCGCCGGAATCAGCACACAGCCGTCCTGATCGGCGACGACGATGTCGTTCGGGAATACGGCGACGCCGCCGCAGCCGATCGGCTCGCCCCAGCCGACAAAGGTGAGGCCTGCCACGGACGGCGGCGCGGCATAGCCGTCGCACCAGACCGGCAGATTGGTACCGAGCACGCCCTCGACGTCACGCACGACGCCGTCGGTGACGAGCGCGGTGACGCCGCGCTTGACCATGCGGGCACAGAGGATGTCGCCGAAGATGCCGGCATCCGTGATGCCCATGGCATCGACCACGGCGATGCAGCCCTCGGGCATCGCCTCGATCGCGGTGCGGGTCGAGATCGGCGACGACCAGGATTCCGGCGTCGCCAGATCCTCGCGCGCCGGCACGAAGCGCAGCGTGAAGGCGGGTCCCACCAGGCGCGGCAGGCCCGGGCGCAGTGGACGCGCGCCGCGCATCCACACATTGCGCAGGCCCTTCTTCAGCAGGACCGTGGTGATGGTGGCGGTGGTGATGCCGGCGAGGGTCTTGCGGGCTTCGGGGGACAGCGACATGGACGAGAACGAGCTCCAAGGTGCAGGAAAGAACGCGCGCATCTTGCGAGCCGGGGGCTTCCCGTCAAGGGCCAAAGCCCCGACAAGAATGCGGCCCAGCCGGGCTGGTTATGCGACACGATAACAACGCCTTATCGCCGCACCCGGCATTAATTTATTGGACTTGCGGGCGCATTTACGCGAAGCAGGGTTGAGGCGGAGCTCAAGGTCGAGCCCGCATTTTCTCAAGGCCCGAATTCGACCGCTCATGGCCGCGACGCTTCCACCGCCCCGCCTTCTGCCCAGTGGCGACAGCGCCGTCACGGTCGAGTTCAGCCGCACCATCGACGACGCCGCCAATGAGCGCGTGCTCGCGCTCGACAAGGCGCTCGCAGCTCACCCCATCGAGGGCATCTCCGAGACGATCCCGACCTATCGCTCGCTGCTTGTGCATTACGACCCCGGCAAGATCGGCTTTGACGCGCTCGGCGGAAAGCTGCTTGCGATCGCCAGCCGACCGCTGCCGCCGACCACCAAGGCGCGGCGCTGGCGCATTCCCGTCGCCTATGGCGGCGAGCACGGCATCGATCTCGAGGATGTCGCAAAGGCACTGAACACCACGCCCGACGACATCGTCGCCCGCCACGCCGGCGGCGATTATCGCGTCGCCATGATCGGTTTCACGCCGGGCTGGTCCTATCTCAGCGGCCTCGACAAATCGCTGCATATGTCGCGGCGAGAGAGCCCGCGGCTGTTCACGCCGGCCGGCACGATCTCGATCGGCGGCATTCAAGCGGGCATCCAGTGCCTGGCCGCGCCGAGCGGCTGGCACCTGCTCGGCCGCACGCCGGTCAGGACCTATCAGCTCCACCGCAATCCGACCTTCCTCACCGAGCCCGGCGATCGCGTGACGTTTTTTGCGATCGACCACAAGACGTTCGAGGAGCTGGACCGCGCCGCGGAAGCCGGCGAGATCATCGCCGAGCGGGTCGACGCATGAGCCGGCTCATCGTCGCCAGCATCGGTCCCGCAAGCTCCGTCCAGGACGGCGGACGCTTCGGCGCGCAGCGCTATGGCCTCACCGTCAGCGGCGCGATGGACCGGCTGGCGCTGGCCGCAGCGAATACGCTCGTCGGCAACGCGCCGTTCGCAGCCGCCGTCGAGATCGGCCCGTTCGGCGCCACCTTCACGGCCCGTGACGGCGCGGTGCGCATCGCCATGTCAGGCGCACCGCGCAATGCCGACATCGCCGGCAAACCGGTGGCGATGGACACGTCCGTCACACTGAAGGACGGCGAGACGTTGACACTGGGCTTTGCCCGCGGCGGCGCGTTCACCTATCTGGCGATCGAAGGCGCCATCAAGGGCGAAGAGGTGTTCGGCAGCCTCGCGGTCAACGCCCGCGCCGGGCTCGGCAGCCCCTACCCGCGGCCGCTGCAGGCCGGTGACGAATTCGCGGTCGATGCCGCGAGCGGCGCGCCGGAGCTGCGGATCGAATTGCCGAAGCCGGTGAGCGGTCCGATCCGCGTCGTGCTGGGACCGCAGGACGACGAGTTCGACGACGCCAACAAGGCGCTGTTCCTGGATAGCGAGTGGAAGATCTCGGCGACCTCGGACCGTATGGGTTATCGGCTCGAAGGTCCCGCGATCAAGCATTTGCACGGTCACAACATTGTCTCGGACGGCACCGTCAACGGCAGCATCCAGGTGCCCGGCAACGGCGCGCCGATCGCGCTGATGATGGACCGCGGCACCTCAGGCGGCTATCCCAAGATCGCGACGGTGATCACGGCCGATGTCGGCCGCCTCGCCCAGACCTCGGCGGGCACGGCGTTCCGCTTCAAGGCGGTCAGCATGGCCGAGGCGCAGGACGAGGCGCGCAAGTTTCAGCAGCTGATCCGCACCCTGCCCGATCGCCTGCGCTCGTCCGACACCGTCGAGCTCAACATCGAAGCACTCAGCGATGCCAATGTTGCGGGCTATGCGGTGAGTGCCATGGATGCCGGGACCTGGCAGGTCGTGGCGGAGCCGTAAGCGACAACAAGGCCAAAGGCGGAGAGCAACCATGAAGACGATCGATCTCAATTGCGACCTCGGCGAAGGTTTTGGCGCGTGGGAGATGGGCAACGACGCCGCCATGATCGAGCTCGCAAGCTCGGTCAATGTCGCCTGCGGCTTCCATGCCGGCGACCCCGACATCATGCGGCGGACAGTGGAGCTGGCAAAGGCGCGCGGCGTCTCGGTCGGCGCGCATCCTGGCTATCGCGACCTGCACGGCTTCGGCCGGCATCCGATCGCGGGCCTCAAGGCCTCCGAGATCGAGAACCTCGTCGCCTACCAGATCGGTGCGCTGCAAGCGATCGCGACCGCGGCCGGCCACAAGGTCACGCATGTTAAGGCGCATGGCGCGCTCTCCAATGTCGCCTGTGAGGACGACATGACGGCGAAAGCGATCGCCGCCGGCATCAAGGCGGTCGATCCCAGCCTGATCTTCGTCGTGCTCGCCAATTCGAAACTGGTGAAGGCCGGCGAAGCGGCCAACCTGCCGATGGTGCACGAGGTGTTTGCCGACCGTGCCTATGAGGACGACGGCAACCTCGTCTCGCGCAAGAAGCCCGGCGCGGTGCTGCACGATGCGAAAGCGATCGCGGAGCGCGTGGTCCGCATGGTGCAGGACGGCGCGGTGGTGTCGGTGACAGGCAAGGTCATCAAGATGCGCACCGACACGGTGTGCATCCACGGCGATACGCACGGCGCGGTCGAGATCGCGCGGACGCTGCGCCAGGCCTTGAAGGATGCGGGGATCGAGGTCGCGCCGTTCAAGCGGGCCTAGGGTTAGTGCCGTAGGGTGGGCAAAGCGCAGCGTGCCCACCACATCGAGATGGTGGGCACGGCGCGAAGCGCGCCTTTGCCCACCCTACGAGAGCTGTGAAGAATCGTTAGAACGGGTGCGCCGAGAGAGTGCCGAAGAGAAGCACTGCGATGAGCGCCCACGCGCCGAAGATGCCGATGTGGCGCGCGCTCGCCTTTGTCCTGCGCGAGACCGATCGCGCATAGAGATGAAGCCTGGCTTCCGCCGACAATTCCCGGATGGTCGATTTCCAGCGCACCATCCGTCCAGTATGAACGATTCACCACGACGGCTGTAAGACGGTCGTCCAAATAGCGATAGAAGTGTTTCTTCAGCTCGCTTTGCAGGCGAAAATTCTCGAAACCCGCAGGTTCCAGGAATCCTATTCGTTAAAGTCCGAGCCAAATGGAACCGGTTCCGGTGCCACCCAGACCAAACCCTCGAAAACAACCCCATGCACAGTAGAATCGCCGCCGCCGGAGCGATTGCGCGGCGGCGGCGATTCACGCTGGTCTTGTCGCGCCTTAGTACACGTCAGCCTGGAAACGGCCCTTCTTCTTGAGATCGGCGACAAAGCTGACGGCCTCATCGGTCGAGCGCGCACCGAACTGGGCGACGATGTCGACCAGCGCGCGCTCGACATCCTTGGCCATGCGCTTGGCATCGCCGCAGATGTAGAGATGCGCGCCCTCGGCGAGCCACGTCCACAGCTCGCGGCCGACCTCGCGCATGCGGTCCTGCACGTAAAACTTCTTCTCGCCGTCGCGCGACCAGGCCAGCGACAGGCGCGTCAGCAGACCGGAGGTCTTCATCGCGTTGAGCTCGTCCTGATAGAAGAAATCGCAATCGCTGCGCTGATGGCCGAAGAACAGCCAGTTCCTGCCCGGGGCGCCGGTCGCCTTGCGGTCGAGCAGGAAGGCGCGGAACGGCGCAATGCCGGTGCCGGGACCGATCATGATGATCGGCGTCTTCGGGTCCTGCGGCAAACCGAAGCCGTGGGCCTTCTGCACATAGACCTTGAGCTTGTCGCCCTCGGCGATGCGCTCGCCGAGGAAGGTCGAGGCGACGCCAAGGCGCTTGCGCTTGCCGACGACGTAGCGCACGGAATCGACCGTCAGCGACAGTTTTCCGGGCGTCGCATTGTGCGACGACGAGATCGAATAGAGCCGCGGCTGCAGCGGCTCCAGCGCTTCGACAAATGCTTCCGGATGCGGCCGCGTGCCGGAGAACTTCTGGAGCGCCGCCATCACGTCGAGCGTGGCGGCATCGCCATCGGGATCCTCGCCCTGCGCCAGCGCCCTTGCCTTCTCGCGCTGCGCCCCGCCGGTGATGAAGGAGATCAGCTCGAACAGCGTGTCGGGCGCCGGCGACAGCGAGACGTCATCAATCAATGCTTCACGCAACGTCTTGCCGTTGACTTTGGTGGTGTGCGATGCGCCGAGCAGCGCGATGACCTGGTCGACAAGGCCGACATCGTTGCGCGGGAAGACACCAAAGCTGTCGCCGACCACGTAGTCGAGCTTGCTCTCGGCGAGATCGAACTCGACGTGGTAGGTCTCCTTCTCCGACTTGCCCTTGTTGAGCAGGCTGCGCGACAGGAAGGTCGCGGTCACCGGATTGTCGCGTGAGCGGCCAGGCTCGGCGATGGTCACGGTCACGGCCGGCGCGGCCGCGTCCGGTTTGCCGGCGGCCGCCTTGTCAGCCGCCTTGGCCGCCGGCGCCTTGTCCAGCTCCTCGTAGAGCGATTTCAGCATCCGCGCGGTTTCCTTGCCGCCGGGGACGCAGAGATTGAGCCGCGCTTCGCTGCGGCTCGCAATCGCCTCCGAATAATCGTGGCAATTGTAGCCACACTGGCCGCAATCCTGCTGCGCCATCGCCGCCATCATCTTGCGGCGGACGGGGCGCCCGTCCGCAAGCTTCATGCGATCGGCGATCGGCATGGTCTGGTCATGCCAGGGCGCTTCGCCATCGTCGCCATCGCCACTTGGCATGACAGCGGCGCCCTGCTCGGCCGACAGCGGCGTCGCCACATCGGGCGATAGCAGGCCGGCAAAGAAGCCGTTCAGCCAGGAACGCTGCGCGTCGGAGAACGGCGCGCTGGCGGGAATGATATCGAGCTTCGGCGGAGGCGTGATCTGGTTCATGCGGACACCTGTGCATCGGCAAGCTTGCGCAGCGTTTCGCCGTCATGGCGGCGCGCAAAGGACAGGAAGGTTTCGTCGGGCGACGAACGGTGAGCGAGATAGGCCTTGAGCAGCGCCTCGACCGTCTTCGGCGCATCCTCGGCCTTGAGGTCGTGGTAGACCTCCTGCCCGACGTCAGCGTCGGGGCCGAACCCGCCGCCGGTGAAGAGGTGATAGCCCTCGACCGTATCCTCTTCGCCAACAGGCACGCGTGCGCCGATCAGCCCGATGTCGCTGATGTAGTGCTGCGCGCAGGAATGGTGGCAGCCGGTGACGTGGATGTTGACAGGCTTGTCCATGGCGACACGCGGCTCGCACCAGTCGCCGATCTCGGCCGCATTGCGCTTGGTGTTCGAAGCGGCAAAGCGGCAGCCGGCATTGCCGGTGCAGGCGACCAGTCCGGCGCGGATATGGGAGGCCTCGACCGCGAGCCCGATGTCCTTGATCGCGGCAACCGCAAGGGCGACGTTCTCGTCACGCACGCCTGGTATCAGCAGGTTCTGCCAGACCGTCAGCCGAATCTCGCCATCGCCGAGGTCGCGCGCGACCCTGGCGAGGCCCCGCATCTGCTCGCAGCTCATCTTGCCGAGAGTGAGCGACACGCCGATCCAGTTCAGGCCGTCCTGCTTCTGCTTGTGCACGCCGATATGGGCCATGCGGTCCGCCGCGGGCCGCGCGGCAAACGCTTCTTCCGGCACCCGCGTGAACGGGGTCTTCAGCCGCTCCTCGACGAGCTTGAGGAAGCCGTCATGGCCCATCGCGTCGAGCACGTATTTCAGCCGCGCCTTGTTGCGGTTGGTGCGATCGCCATGCTCGATGAAGACGCGCACGATGGCATCCGCAACTGATGTCGCCTGCTCGGGCTTGACGATGATGCCGGAGTATTTTGCAAAATCCTTGTGGCCGGTGATGCCGCCGAGTCCGAGGCGGAACCAGACCCCGGGCTCGACGCCGAACCCGTCCTTCACCTCATAGGCCGTGAAGGCGATGTCGTTGGTCTCCTCCAGCACCGCGATCCTGCCGGCACCATCGAAGGCGACGTTGAACTTGCGCGGCAGGCCGTAGAGCGAGCGGTCGTTGAGGATGTGGTAGTGCCATTCGCGCGCGAAGGGGCGCGTGTCGATCAGCTCCTGCGGATCGATGCCGGCGGTCGGCGTGCCCGTGACGTTGCGGATGTTGTCGGCGCCGGAGCCGCGCGAGCACAGGCCGAGATCCTGGATGCCCTCGATCAGCCTCGTCGCGTTCTTCGGCGGCAGCTCGCGAAGCTGGAGGTTGGCGCGGGTGGTGACGTGGCTGAAGGGCCCACACAGGTCCTCGGCGAGATCGGCAAGACCCGTGAGCTGCCAGTGCTTCATGATGCCGTTCGGGATGCGCAGGCGACACATGTAGGAGTCCTGCGTCGGCGCGACGTAGAAGATGCCGTAATAGCGCCAGCGGAAATTGTCCGCCGGGCTCGGCGGCGCGTTGTCGAGCGCCTGCTGGCGCAGCCGCGGATAGGCATCGAAGGGATGTTCGTCGCGCTTGAACTTCTCCTGGTCGGCGAGCTTCTTGCCTGCGGCGATGACCTTGTCCTGCGCCTTGATATGCGCGGCATCAGGACCAACAGGCTCGGCATTCGCCTTGCCGCCGCCGCCAAGACCACGGCCAACCTTGCTGATCTGGAGACCGGTCGTGAAACCTTCGAGATAGCGTTTCTGCTCGTCGGTGAAGTCGACTGCGAGCGTTTCGATTTTCATGGTCGGTAACGAAGCTCCTGCGGCCACCGGCGGCGGCATCGACGGAATTGGGAATGACCCGCGAGGAACTCAGCTGGCTCGAAGCCTGCTTCGCTACTCCACGGTCCAATCAGCTTCGTTGCTGTGGGACTTGGCTCAGCAGGCGTCTGCGACAAGCTGGCCGCACTGCATCATACAAGTTGCGTGCCAGCCGCCCTGAAATAGAAAGATACGCGATTTCAATAAGTTATTGAACGGCTCGGGAACTTCCGGGGGACCGCCCTTCACGAAATTCGAGCAACCGGCTTAAAATTTAGCCGACGCTCCCGAGCGCCTTAAAAGCGTGCAGAGCCCGAATCAGGCTTTCCAGCGGCCAACCTCGAAGGCTTCGAGGTGCCCTCTGATGTTCTCGGGGTCGAAGGCCGGGCCGACAAACGCGCCGAACGGCGCGGGCGCTTCGGTGGGCTGCTGATGGCCAAGGGCGGCGTCGTAGAGTTCGGGCCTGAACACGGCCATGGCGGTCTTGACGCCGTCAGCCGTCAGCGCCGTCTGTCCCCAGCGCACCATCTGCGCGTAGAGCCAGGCGGCCTGGACCGGGTCCGGCCGCCCTGCCCCTTCACGTCCGACCAGGAGATAACGGTCGCTCTCGCGCATGGTGCCATCCGGCGAGATCTTCAGTCGCCCATCGAGTGTGCGCTGGATGACTTCGGCATCGACGCCGATCCGCTCCGGCTGCGCCAGGATACGCGCGGCCTCGGTCCGGTTGTCCGGATGCTCGATGAACTCGGCCGCCTTCACCGCCGCCCGCACCAGCGCTGCAACCACATCCGGATTCTTGTCCGCCCAGTTTTGACGCACGGCTAAAACCTTCTCTGCCGCGCGCGCAAGAAAGTCGGAGACAAAATGCAGGATGTGGCCGATGCCGAGATCGACGGCGACGGAGTTCCAGGGCGCCCCGACGCAGAAGGCATCGACATGGCCGCTCTTGAGGCTGTCGACCATGAAAGGCGGCGGCAGCACGACCAGGCGGACGTCCTCGTCGGGATCGACGCCGGCCGCCGCCATCCAGAACCGCAGCTGGTAATTGTGGGTCGAGAACGGAAAGGTCATGCCGAAGGTCAGGGGGTCGGCGCCAGCCTTGCGCCGCTTTGCGACCACCTTCGCGAGCGCCTTTGCTGTCGCCATCGGATCGAAGCGATCGCCGTCGATCTCTTCCATCAGCGCGGCGTGCAGCGCCGGCGACACCGTGATCGCATTGCCATTGATGCCGAGATTGAACGGCGCCGCGATCGGCACCTTGACGTGACCAAGCCCGAGCGAGGACGCGATCGCGACCGGCGCGAGCAGATGCGCGGCATCGAACAGGCCGATATTGAGCTTGTCGCGGACGTTCGACCACGACACCTCGCGCACCAGCTCGACCTCCAGCCCTTCAGCCGCGGCAAATCCCTTGTCGACGGCGACGATCAGCGCGGCGGCATCGACCAGCGGGATGAACCCGATGCGGAGGGGGACGGTCATTTCAGCATCTCCGACGCGGTGATGATCGACTGCGCGATTTCGCCGATTTTCTTCTTCTCGCGCATGGCAGTGGAGCGCAGCAGCACATAGGCCTCGTCCTCGGTGAGGCCCTTGACCTTCATCAGGATGCCCTTGGCCTTCTCGATGACCTTGCGGTCCTCGAGTTGCGACTTGGTCCGCTCCAGCTCCTCCTGGAGTTTTGCGAAGGCGTTGAAGCGGGACACGCAGAGGTCCAGGATCGGCTTGATCCGCTCCTTCTTCAGCCCGTCGACGATATAGGCGGATACCCCCGCCTCGACGGACGCCTGGATCGAGGCGGAGTCGCTCTGGTCGACGAACATGGCGATCGGCCGCTTCACGGCACGGCTGACCTGGAACATCGCCTCCAGCACGTCGCGGCTGGGGTTTTCCAGATCGATCACGATGATATCGGGGTCCACCGCATAAATACGGGCGAGCAGGCTCTGCATCTCGCGGATATGGACCACTTGCGTGAATCCGGCCTCCCGCAAGCCCTCCTCGAGGATCGCGGCCCTGACAGGGCTTTCGTCGACGATCACGATCTTGGGCGACTGTTCGGCGCTCATGGCTCACTCACGGCAGGCGATTCATCCATAGCATGCCGGAGCGCCATGCAAAGGGTTGTAATTATGAGCAATTGGGACTAGCTCAGGCCTGTCAATCAGGCAGATTTGGATATGGATCAGACGGCTGCGCCCAAGGTCAGCTTCGTGTCACTCGGATGTCCCAAGGCATTGGTGGATTCCGAGCGCATCATCACGCGCCTGCGCGCCGAGGGCTACGAGCTCGCCCGCAAGCATGACGGGGCCGATATCGTCATCGTCAACACCTGCGGCTTCCTCGACAGTGCCAAGCAGGAATCGCTCTCGGCGATCGGCGAGGCCATGGCCGAGAACGGCAAGGTGATCGTCACGGGCTGCATGGGTGCGGAACCGGAAGCGATCGAGCAGGCCTATCCCGGCGTGCTCTCGATCACGGGTCCGCAGCAATATGAGAGCGTGCTCGATGCCGTGCACCGCGCGCTGCCGCCGGCGCACAATCCGCATCTCGATTTGGTGCCGCCGCAGGGCATCAAGCTGACGCCGCGCCACTACGCTTACTTGAAGATCTCCGAGGGCTGCAACAACCGCTGCACCTTCTGCATCATCCCGAAGCTGCGCGGCGACCTGGTCTCGCGGCCGGCCAATGACGTGCTGCGCGAGGCCGAGCGCCTGGTCGGCGCCGGCGTCAAGGAGCTGCTGGTGATCTCGCAGGACACTTCGGCCTATGGCGTCGATCTCAAATATGCCGAGAGCCCTTGGAAGGACCGCCAGGTCCGCGCCAAGTTCCTCGATCTCGCGCGCGAGCTCGGCGAGTTAGGTGCCTGGGTCCGGCTGCAATATGTCTACCCCTACCCGCATGTCGACGAGGTCATCGCGCTGATGAACGAGGGCAAGGTGCTGCCCTATCTCGACATCCCGTTCCAGCATGCGAGCCCCGAGGTGCTGAAGGCGATGAAGCGCCCGGCCGCGCAGGACAAGACCCTGGCGCGCATCAAGCGCTGGCGCGAGGAATGTCCTGATCTCGCTCTGCGCTCGACCTTCATCGTCGGCTTCCCCGGCGAGACCGATGCCGACTTCGCCTACCTGCTCGACTGGCTCGATGAAGCCGAGATCGACCGGCTCGGCTGCTTCAAATACGAGCCGGTCGCGGGCGCGACCTCGAACGCGATCGCCAATCCCGTGCCCGAAGAGATCAAGCAGGAGCGCTACAACGCGCTGATGGCGCGGCAGCAGAAGATCTCCGCGCGACGCCTCAAGCGCAAGGTCGGCACGCGCCAGCAGATCATCATCGACGAGGTTGGGCCGACGGTCGCGAAAGGCCGCTCCAAGGCGGATGCGCCGGAGATCGACGGCGCGGTGTATCTGTCAAGCCGCCGCCCCTTGCGCGTCGGCGAGGTCGTCACCGCGAAGATCGAACGCGCGGACGCGTACGATCTGCACGGCAGCGTCGCGGGGTTCTGAGGTCCTCAGCCCGTCTCAGCCCGGCTGACGGGCGAGCGCCGTCAGGCTTTGTCAGCCAACGCGGTCAGCTCTGCGCCGGTGATCCGGAAAAACAGTTTCGCCGGTAGGGCCTGGCCGCCGAGCATCTCGTAGAAGTGCTGAAGCCTCAGATCGTCTGCATCGACCGTCCAATCGATGCGGCCATGCCCGTCCTGCCGTGCGATGACGGCCAGGCGCGACATCAGCTTTTTGCCCAGGCCGCTTCCGCGCCAGGCGCCGCGAACATAGAGTTCCTTCAAAAAGAAGCCCGAGGTCAGACCGGGCCCAGGATAAATGGCGCTGAAGCAGGCAAAGCCGGCGAGTTTGCCGTGCTCATAGGCCAGCAGGATACGTGATCCCGCAGGCGTTGAGTTCAACCCCGCGATGATCGCATCGCGCGGCGGACAAGGGACGCGATAGTACGCCTGCATTTCAATCAACGCGTCGGCCATCGCCTCGAAATCGGCGCTTTCAATCTCTCGCAGTGTGGTCACAGCTTACGGCTCATTCGCGCGTCGATGCTCGTGGCCAGCCAACGCTTCAGCCGCCACAGCGCGGAAGTTTGACATAGACGGCCCTGGTCAGGAAGAGACCAACCATCTTCAGCTCAACAAGGGGGATCGAAGACGAATACGACCGGCACGGCAATCCAGAGTCCCTCCGTGGAGACAGCCTGGATTGCTTCGCTGCGCTCGCAATGACGATGTGGAGGCAGTCAGGCTTCCACCAGCCATTTCGGCACCCAGCGCTCCGGCCGCGGGGCGCGGGCGAGATCGGCCTTGGCTTCGGACAGCAGCGCGGGCTCGCCGGCGATGACCGGGCGCAAATCGTATTCGAAATTCGGCATGACGCGACCGTCGGCATATAGGCCGAATTTCATCGCGTACCACAGGCCGAGCTCGGGCTGGGCGCGGCGCATTTCCTCGCGCAGATCGCGTAGCAGGGATTCGATCGAGGCGGCTTCCTCGAAGGGCTGCGGGCCGCGCGATAGCACGCGGGCCTCGTATTGCTGACCAACGATCGCGACCTCGAAATGGGTCTTGTCCCAGGCATTCCTGCCCTTGGGCAGATGCGCGGCGAGGCGCCAGCCGAGCTCGGCCATCATCTGGTGATTGGCCCAATATTCCTCGCGGTCCCGGCTCCACTTCTCGACGAAACCGCGGAAGTCGGGCAGCTCCCCGTCCTCGCAAGCAACAGGTTCGCCGGCCGGGCGCCGGGCTAGCCATTGCGCAAGCTCAACCGTCTGCGGCTCGACCTCGTCATGCGGCCGCAAATCGTGCCAGGCCTTGTCGAATTGCTGCGACGTCAGCTTCGCAAGCAAGGCGTCGAGCGACGGCGCCAGCAGCTCATAATCGCCCTCCGAGCCCAGCCCCACGATCGGGGGATCGTCGCGGTCGAGGCCGGCGCCATACCAGCCGCCGACGGCTGAGCCGTCAGGCAGGCGCATGAACAGCGCGAAGCGATCGCGCAAAGGACTGCCATCGAAGATCGGGGCCTGATCGGAGAACTGGCCTTGCAGGGAGAAGCAGCCGACGCTGCCCCAGGGGCGACCGTTCAGCCAGCCGGCAAAATCCAGCAGCAGAGGCGGCGCCTCGATGCCCGGCGGGAACGCGCCGCGAATGCTGTCGAGGTCGATCGGGTAAGGCGTGTCGGACAAGGCTGAAAACTATCTTGGTGGTCCCGTCCCCTCTTGGTCTGCCCCGGCCCAAGTCCGGTTCGAACCAATTCGTATCCCGAGATCACAAACGCGCTAGAGGCTCATAGGTTTCTGCGCAGCAATCAGATGACATGCAATCACAAGATCGATATCCGGCCAGCGTTCTGCGCACTGGCAACCGCCTTGACCCTGCTCGCGTTTCCGGCCGCCGCGCAATCCCCATCGGCCGCGCAGGCGCGGCAATGGTGCTTCGGTTCCAAGGAGGTCAATGACCAGCAGCGGCTGGCCGGTTGCTCGGCCGTGCTGCAGGCCAATCCGTCGAATCAACGCGCGCTCGCCAACCGTGGCGAGATCTATCGGCGCAAGCGCGAGACCGAGCGCGCGCTGGCCGATCTCAACCGCGCGGTCGATCTCGACGAGACCGATGCCATCGCGTGGTTCAATCGCGGCATCGTCCATGACGATCTCGGCGACCGCGACCACGCGATCATGGACTACACCCGCGCCATCCGCCTCGTTCCCGATGACGCCTGGTACTACAACAACCGCGGCAATTCCTACATCGGCAAAGGCGACTACGAGCATGCGCTCGCCGACTACAACAAGGCGATCAAGCTCGATCCGAAATTCGCACTCGCCTTCTACAACCGGGGCAGCGCCTATCGCGAACATGGCGAGGCCGATCGCGCGCTGGCCGATCTCGACATCTCGATCAAGCTCGATCCGGCCTATGGCCCGGCCTATGGCAACCGTGCGCGCATCTTTCGCGATCGCGGCGATCGCGATCGTGCGCTCGCGGATTTCGCCAAGTCGATCGAGCTCAAGCCGGACAACGACCGCGATTTCTATGCGCGCGCGAACATGTATTTCGACGCGCATGATTATGCGCTGGCGCTCGCGGATTACGATCGCGCGCTCAAGGCCAATTCAAGCTATTCCGGCGTCTTCAATTCGCGCTGCATGACGCGCGCGATCCTTGGCCGTCTCCAGGAGGCGCTGGCCGATTGCGAGCAGTCGCTGCGGATGGCCCCGAACGACCCTGATACGCTGGACAGCCGCGCCCTCACCTATCTCAAGCTCGGCAATCTCGACGCGGCGATTGCCGACTACGACGCCGCGCTGCGCGCAAAGCCGAAGCTCGACTCATCGCTGTACGGACGCGGGCTTGCGAAGCGAAAGCAGGGCGACACCGCAGGCGCCGAACGCGACATCGCGGCGGCGAAGGCGATCAACGCCGGGATCGCCGAGGTATTTTCGCATTACGGTGTCGATTAGCCCTTACTGCCGTCTTCGCGTGCGAATGTGACACTATAGTGCATTCACGCAGTGGTCACGGACTCGTCCTAATCCTCGCGCGCTTTCAACGCGAGCGAGGATTTTGATGAGCCGCCTCCCGGACATGCTGCGCACGCAGCGCTTCGACGATTACCGCTTCTACCACCAGAGCACCGTCAATCAGACGCTGCACCTGTTCAGCGCGATCATCTTCCTGGCTTGCTATGCGCTGCTGTTCAGGGATCCCGCGCTCGCCGGTTTGGTCGGCTGGCTCGCGATGCTGACGCGGCAGACCGGGCATTTCTTCTTCGAGCCGAACGGCTATGACGCGGTCAACGACGTCAGCAATGAATACAAGGAGGCGGTGAAGGTCGGCTACAACCAGACCCGCAAGATCATCCTCTTGCTGGTCTGGGGCAGCGCGCCGATTGCGCTGTATGCGTATCCGACGCTGTTCGGCCTGTTTGCTGCACCGGTCGATCGCCTCGACTTCATGCGCCATGTCGGCGTGCTCTGGCTCGCGATCGGCGTCAGTGGCGCCCTGGCGCGCATGCTGCAGCTGTTCGTAGCACGCGGCGTCGCGACGGGACTGGTGTGGGGCTTCAAGGTGCTGACCGATCCCCTCCACAACATCGCGCTGTACTGGAATTCGCCGCTCAAGCTGATGCGCGGCGAGCTGATCGACAGCGCGATTGCCGATGCGAACTGGGGCGACGAGGCACCCGAGGAAGCCGCGCATCCGACCTGAGCGATACATGGCAGCCAAAACGACCGGCTTGACAGACCTGTCCTTCGGCTGTACGGACGCGCCTCATGATCAACTCTCGGACCCACCGCCGCGCAGCTTTCCGTCGTCGCTCCAGCGACGATGATGGGTTGCGCCATGTCCGACGACGCCGCTGAACCAGTCATTCAGCTTCAGTTTTCGAGAAGGCCGCACCCGCAAAGTGCGGCCTTCTTGCTTTTTGCGTCCCGTTTTCAACCCGCTTCCAGAGGAGCTCGACATGACCACCGCCACCCATCCGTATGACGCGCTGATGGACATCACTGCACGGCCCAAGGCCGTGTTTGTTCGCGGCGCCGGCTCATACCTCTGGGACGACAGCCGCAAGCGCTATCTCGATTTCGTGCAGGGCTGGGCCGTCAACTGCCTCGGCCATTCCCCGCCGGCGGTTGCGGATGCGCTCGCCTCGCAGGCCAAGCGGCTGCTGACGCCGAGCCCGGCCTTCTACAACGAGCCGAGCCTCAAACTCGCGCAGGCGCTGGTCGAGACCAGCGCCTTCGACCAGGTGTTCTTTGCCAATTCCGGCGCCGAGGCCAATGAGGGCGCGATCAAGCTCGCGCGCAAATATGGCAGCCTCTACAAAGGCGGCGCGTTCGAGATCATCAGCTTCGAAGGCGGCTTCCACGGCCGCACGCTGGCGACGATGTCGGCTTCCGGCAAGAAGGCGTTCGAGCCGCTGTTCGAGCCGAAAGTATCAGGTTTCAAGAAGGCGAAGCTGAACGATATCGCCTCGGTCGAGACGCTGATCAACGGCAACACCGTGGCCGTGATGCTGGAGCCGATCCAGGGCGAGTCAGGCGTGTGGCCGGCGACCGATCAGTTCCTGCGGGAGCTGCGCGCGCTGACCGAGGCGCACGGCGTGCTGCTCATTCTTGACGAGATCCAGACCGGCATGGGCCGGACCGGAAAGCTCTTCCATTACGAGCACACGGGCATCGCGCCTGACATCGTGACGCTCGGCAAGGGCATCGGCGGCGGGGTGCCGCTCGCGGCGCTGCTTGCGACCGAACGCGCCTCCTGCTTCGAGCACGGCGACCAGGGCGGCACCTTCAACGGCAATCCGGTGATGTGCGCGGCCGGGCTCGCGGTGCTGGAAGAGGTCAGCAAGCCGGCGTTCCTGAAACAGGTGACCGAGGCCGGGCTGCTGCTCGAAAGCGAGCTGCAAAAAGTATCAGCGCGGCACGGCCTCGGCGGCGTGCGCGGCCGCGGCCTGTTGCTCGCGCTCGACCTCAAGCTGCCGATCGCACCCGGCATCGTTGCGCAGGCGTTCGAGGCCGGCGTGCTGCTCAACGCACCGCAGCTCGACACGTTGCGCTTCATGCCGGCGCTGAACGTCACGAAGGCTGAGATCGCCGAGATGATCGGTTGTCTCGACGAGATCCTGACCAAGGCCGGCGCGGCGAGAAGGGTTGCGTGAGACGGATCGTCATTCCGGGGCGGTCCGCAGGACCGAACCCGGAATCTCGAGGTTCCGGGTTCGATGCTTCGCATCGCCCCGGAACGACGAGCTTACGGCTTCAGGATCGACGCGCCCGTCGTCTTGCGGCTTTCCAGATCGATATGCGCCTTCGCCGCGTCCTTCAGCGCATAGGCGTGGTTGATCGGCACGTGCAGCTTGCCGTTGATGACGGCGGAGAACAGCGTATCGGCGCCTTCCAGCAGCTCCTTGCGCGTGCCGATATAGTCGTTGAGCTTCGGCCGGGTCGCAAACAGCGAGCCGTGATTGTTCAGCTCGGCGATCGAGAACGGCGGCACCGGGCCCGAGGCGTTGCCGAACGAGACGAACATGCCGCGCGGCTTCAGGCACGACAACGAGCCCGGGAAGGTCGATTTGCCGACGCCATCATAGACGACGTCGCAGCCCTCGTTGCGGCTGATCTGCTTGACGCGCGCGACGAAGTCCTCCTCGTTGTAGAGGACGACGTGATCGCAGCCATTGGCCTCCGCGAGCTCGGCCTTTTCGCGCGAGCCGACCGTGCCGATGACATGCGCGCCGAGCGCCCTCGCCCATTGGCAGGCCAAGAGGCCGATGCCGCCGGCAGCGGCATGGATCAGCACGCGATGATGCGGCTCGACCTTGAAGGTCTTGTGCAGCAGATACCAGACGGTCAGGCCCTTCAGCATCAGCACGGCGCCCTGCTCGTGGGTGATGTGATCGGGCAGCTTGACCAGCCTCTCCCAGGGGATGTTGCGCTCGCTCGTGTATGCGCCGAGATTGTGGTAGTAGGCGACGCGATCGCCTGGATGAAAATTGGTCACGCCCGGCCCGACGGCGACGACCTCGCCCGAGGCCTCGTTGCCCGGGATGAAGGGCAGTGCCGGCGCCTTGTAGAGGCCGGTGCGATAGTAGACGTCGATGAAGTTCAGGCCGACCGCGTGCTGGCGGATGCGCACCTCGCCGGGTCCGGGCGCCGGCAGCTCGACGCTCTCATAGACCAGCGCTTCGGGGCCTCCGACCTTGTGCACACGGACCGCTTTGGTCATCACCTGACCTCCTCTTCGCATCAGCCAGCGAAAGACATCACGCCCGCCTTGTCAACTCGCCCCAGAGTGGAACGGTTACGGCTTGCCGGCCTTCCTGCGATTGCGCTTGGCCAGCACGTTGAAGAATTCCACCGCCGCCGAGAACGCAATTGCGAAATAGATGTAGCCGCGCGGAATGTGGAATTTGAATCCGTCCGCAACCAGGGCGACGCCGATCAGCACCAGAAATGCCAGGGCAAGCATCTTGGTGGTCGGATGTTCGGCGACGAATCGCGCCACGGGTCCTGAGGAAATGTACATGATCAGGCAGGCGATCACGACGGCCGCAATCATGATCTCGAGGTCCTGGGCCATGCCGATCGCGGTGATGATCGAGTCAAGCGAGAACACGATGTCGATGATGACGATCTGGACGATTACCCAGAAGAAAGCGCTGCCAGCGGACTTGCCCTCGCCCTCCTCCTCGTCGGCGTCGACTTCAGCATGGATCTCGTGCGTCGCCTTCGCGATCAGGAACAGGCCGCCGCCGATCAGGATGAGGTCGCGCCAGGAGAAGTCGTAGCCTTGAAGCGAGAACACCGGCGCGGTCAGGCCGATCAGCCAGACCAGCACGCTGAGCAGGATGATGCGGAAGACCAGCGCCAGCGCCAGCCCGATCTGGCGGGCGCGACGGGCCTGCGGTTCGGGGATGCGCGAGACGATCACCGACAGGAAGATGACGTTGTCGATGCCGAGCACGATCTCGAGCGAGGTCAGGGTGAGCAGCGCTGCCCAGGCCTCGGGGCTGGTCAACAGATGCATCATCCGAACGATCTCACAAGGCGGATCAAGGCGTCGCTGAATGCGATCCAGAACGCGATCGCGCAGAGCGCCACCGTCACGCCGGTGCCGACACGGAAATCCATCTCCAGCACGTAGAAGGCGAGCACGCCCCACAGCACGATCAGCGACATCGTCAGCCAGCGCAGTCGCACGACGCGAACCGGATGCAGCACATGGAACGGCACGAAGGTCAGCACCACCAGCGCCGCGACCAGGAGCGTCGACGACAGCGGCGGCCAGTGCAGCAGGAACAAATAGAACGCCGCTGCATTCCACAGCGCCGGAAAGCCGCGGAAATGATTGTCGTCCGCCTTCATGCGCAGATCGGCGAAATACAGCGCGCTGGTGACGATGATGGCGATCCCGAGCAAGGGCGCCGCAACCGGCAGCAGCATGCCGCTCGCAACGATCGCATAGGCCGGCACAAAGACATAGGTGACGAAATCGACCACGAGGTCGAGCACGTCGCCGGACCAGTTCGGCTGCACGGTCTTGACGTCGAGCAGGCGCGCGATCGGCCCGTCGATGGCGTCGATGATCAGGGCAACGCCAAGCCAACCGAACATCGCGGCCCAATGCTCGCGCACGGCCTCGAGCATCGCGAGCAACGCGATCGCCGCGCCGAAGGCCGTGAAGATGTGCACCGAAAACGCCGCGGCACGGACCACCGGCGTCGGCTTCAGCGAATCCTCTTGGCTGTCCATCTGGGTTTCCATGACTTCTGCTACCAGAACGGGACCGGTTTGCACATCCGCCAGCGCGGCATTGCGCCGCGCAACCAGTCATAAAACGCAGCAAAATAGGTGGGCTTGAATTTGCCGCAGGGCGTGTCAAATGTCGTTCCATGACAGACGCATCGACACTTTTTGACGCAAGCGTCATCGGCGGTGGGCCGGCCGGCCTTGCCGCGGCAATTGCGCTCGCGCAGCAAGGAGCGCGCACCGCGCTAGTCGCCCGGCGCCTGCCCTATGCCGACAACAGGACCACCGCGCTGCTCGGTGCCTCCGTCGATCTGCTGGAGAGCCTCGACGTCTGGTCCCGCTGTAGTGACAAGGCCGCGGCGCTCGAGGTCATGCGCCTCGTCGACGACACTGGCCGCCTGTTCCGCGCGCCGGAGGTCCGGTTCTCCTGTCACGAGATCGGGCTCGACGCCTTCGGCTACAACATCGACAACCGCTCACTGATGCTGGCGCTCGAAGCGCGTGCGGCGGAGTTGCCCAATCTCACCCGTTTCGACGACGAGGCCGAGAGCGTCGTCATCGAAGCCGACGACGTCGCGATCCGCGCGGCTGGCGGACAGTTTCTAGGCGCCCGGCTCGTGGTCGGCGCCGACGGCCGGCATTCGCTGTGCCGGGAGGCCGCCGGCATTGCGATGACGCGGCGCGAACTCACGCAAACCGCCCTGACCTTCAACGTCGGTCATGTCAGGCCGCACCGCAGCGTGTCGACCGAGTTCCACACACCGCACGGCCCCTGCGTGTTCGTGCCCCTGCCCGGCAACCGCTCCAGCGTGGTCTGGGTCTCCGCCCCCGCCGAGGCCGAGCGGCTTCGCGCCCTCAGCGACGATGGTCTCTCCGCCGCGATCGAGAAGCAGTCGCATTCCATCCTCGGCCGCATGACGGTCGAGCCGGGCCGCAATCTGTTTCCACTGGCGATCGAGCGGCCGCAATCCTTCGCCCGCGACCGCATCGCGCTGGTCGGCGAAGCCGCCCATGTGGTTCCTCCGATCGGCGCCCAGGGCCTCAATCTCGGCCTGCGGGATGCGGCCGACATCGCCAGGCTCGCCGGCGAGGCCATCGCATCAGGACAGGACCCGGGCTCGAATGAGGTGCTCAGGCGTTACGACCGGGCGCGGCGGCCTGACATTCTGAGCCGGACCTTTGCGATCGACATCGCCAATCGCTCGCTGCTCAACGACTTCCTGCCGCTCCAGCCCGTCCGCGCCGTCGGCATGCATTTGCTGGGTGCCATCGGGCCGCTCCGCCGGTTCGCCATGCGCGAAGGGCTGACGCCGACGTGGCGCAAATGATTTGGCGGCGATAGCTGACTACGGAAACACCAGCCGTCCCGTCTGCAGCAGCCACATCACGCTGGTCAGCGTGACGACCGACGCGAACGTGCCGAGCAGCACGGCGACGGAGGCGGATTCGATCCAGGCATCGTTTTGCCGGGCGATCACGAACACATTCAGCGCCGGCGGCAGCGAGGCCATCAGGACGGCGGTGGCGGCCCAGGGCTGCGCGAACGGGCCGAACGCCAGCATCAGGCCGAACGCGGCGAGCGGATGGATCAGGAGCTTGACCGCGATCACACCCGGCACCTCCCAGGGCACGCGATCGAACGGCCGAAGCGCTACCGTCACGCCGAGCACGAACAGCGCGGACGGCGCAGCCGCGTTCTGAAGGAAGGTGATGGTGCGGTCGAGCGCCACCGGCAGCTCGATATGCAACGCGGCGACGGCGGCGCCAAAACATGCCGACATGATCAGCGGGTTGAGCACGATCTGTTTCAGCACCACGCCGAAGGCGTGGATGATCGAGGGATGGTCGCGATCTGACAGCTCGATCAGAAGCGGCACGATCGTGAACAGGAAGATGCTGTCGCAGCAGAAGATCAGCGCGGTCGGCGCCGCCGCCTTTGACCCGAGCACGGCGAGCGCAAGCCCGGGCCCCATATAGCCGATATTGCCGTAACCGCCGGAGAGGCCGGCGAGCGTCGCCTCACGCAACGTCAGCTTCCCGAGCACCTTGCCGACCACCAGCGCGATGGTGAACGCCGCCACCGTCGACAGCGTGGTCGCCACCAGGAACGGCGGGTTGTTCAACTCCGAGAACGGGGTCTTCGACATGATCGCAAACAGCAGCGCGGGCAATGAGACGTAGAGCAGGAAGAAGTTCATCCATGCGAGCCCCGATTCCGGCAGTGACTTGACCTTACCGCAGGCGAAACCAACGAAGATCAAGCCGAAATAAGGTAGCGCCAGATTGAGGATATCGGCCATTGATAAAGTGTTTTCTGAAGGCTTGGGGGCTATCCGCCCCTTAACGGTAGGTTAATTCCAGCTTTAGGCCACTAGCATCGGCCACAATCCTGGTCTATCGACGGAGGATGATTAAAGCGCGGACAGCCAAATTCCAGATCGGACAGGTCGTGCGCCACCGGATCTTCTCGTTCCGGGGGGTGATCTTCGACATCGATCCGGAATTCAACAACACCCAGGAGTGGTGGCTGTCGATCCCCGAAGAGGTTCGGCCCCACAAGGATCAGCCGTTCTACCATCTGCTCGCGGAGAACGCGGAGTCCGAATACGTGGCTTATGTCTCCGAGCAGAACCTCCTGCCCGACGACTCCGGCGAGCCGATCCGGCATTCCCAGGTGGCCGAGATTTTCATCAAGAACAAGGATGGCGGCTACCGCCCGCGCAATCCTTCGCTGAACTGAAGCGCAAGAGAGTCGTGTGATCGCGCCTCGGGTCCACCTCTCCCCGCTGGGGAGAGGTGGACCGAGCCCTCCAACCAACGATGGCGCGTGGTCGACTAACAGCGGCCAGCAAAAAAGGCGCCCGATCGGGCGCCTTTTTCATGTCCGGGATCTGAGCCCGACTACTTCTGAGCGGCCGGAGCTGCGCCGGGTGCGCCACCCTGCTGCTCGAGCTTCTTGCGCTGCTCTTCGGCCTTCTTCTGAAGCTCTTCCTGCAGCTTCTTCTGGGTTTCCTCGAACACCTTCGGATCGGTCGGCGGACCGTCATAGGCCTTCTGGAATTCACCGGTGAGCGGCAGCGGCAGGGTCAGCGGCGCGCCGTTGGCGTTGATCGCCTGCACCACGAGGTTCTGGCCCTTCTTCAGGTTGGCAATCAGGTCGGGCGTTGCCTCGTAGTCCGACATACAGCCGTTCTGGAAGCAGATCACATACGGGCTCTGCAGCGGCGGGTTGTTGTCGACGATGATGCGGGTGCCGTGCACGAGCTGCATGCCGAGCGGCAGCGTCACGCGCAGGATCTTCTTCGGCTCGCCTTCCGGCTCGATGATCACAGCAGCGATGACCGGCTGGCCTGATTCGATGCGACCGTCCTTGCCGGTGAAGCAGACCTGCTTGGCGTTGGCATCCTGGCCCTTGAGACAGAACTTGGTCCAGGGCGCGTAGATCAGCTGGATCTGCTGATCGGCGGGCTGGCCACCCTGCGCTGCCGGGGCGCCCTGCTGGGCCGGAGCCTGCTGGGCCTGGGGAGCCGGCGCGGGCGCCGGGGCTGGAGCAGCCTTGGGGGCAGCCTTCGGAGCGGCTTTCGGGGCAGCCTTGGGCGCGCCCGGGGCCGGTGCGGGGGTCTGGGCTTCGGCGGCAAACGGGATGGCCAATGCCGTCGCCGTCAACAGAGCGAGAACTCGCCCGCGCGGCCGGACGGACGCGGCCAAATAACGGAAATTCATTGCAGAAAACCCTTTCTGAACGGGAAGTGCCCGAACCGCTCCGAAGCACCGAACCAAGCCGCCTTGGGCGCGGCTCTCTCCCCGTCAATTGAGGCGGATAAGTGACGGGTTCGGCGCTCTTGCGCGATTGCGTGCCTTCTTAACGTGGTCGACGGAAAGATCAATGCCGACAAGCGTCTTTGGCCACATCCGACTGGGCGCCCAGTGAAATCCCTGTGATAGGATTCGCCCACACCACCCCTCGAATCAACGTGTCCGAATGTTCATGTTCCAGCGCCTGCTCGAGGGGCCCGGTCTCCGTCTTTGCAGCCTCGCCGTGATCCTCAGCGTCGGGCTGATTGCAAGCGCTGGGCACGCCGAGGAGGCGTACGCGATCGCCATGCACGGCAAGCCAGCGCTGCCGGCTGATTTCACCCACATGCCCTACGCCAATCCTGACGCCCCCAAGGGCGGCCGGCTGACCTGGGGCATTCTCGGCACGTTCGACAGTCTCAATCCGTTCATCGTGAAGGGATTGGCGGTGCAGCCGATCCGCGCCTACGTGGTCGAAAGCCTGCTGGCCCGCGGCCAGGACGAGCCGTTCACGCTCTACGGCCTGCTCGCCAAATCCGTCGAGACCGATGACGAGCGGAGCTACGTCACATTCCACATCGATCCCCGTGCCCGCTTCTCCGACGGCAAGCCGGTCACCGCCGTGGACGTGCTGTTCTCCTGGCAGCTGCTGCGCGACCACGGCCGTCCCAACCTCCGGCAGTACTATTCCAAGGTCGCCAAGGCGGAGGCGCCCGATCCCCTCACCGTCCGCTTCGATCTCACCGGGGCCAACGACCGCGAGATACCGCTGATCCTCGGGCTGATGCCAATCCTGCCGAAGCACGCAGTCGACGTCGCGACCTTCGAGGAGACGACGCTGTCAGGGCCGATCGCCTCCGGCCCCTACCGCGTCACGGCGGTGAAACCCGGCGCCAGCGTGACCCTCACACGCAATCCCGATTATTGGGGCCGCGATCTCCCTGTTAATCGCGGGCTGTTCAATTTCGACGAGATCCGGCTCGACTATTATCGCGAGGCCAACGGCCAGTTCGAAGCCTTCAAGCGCGGCCTCTATGATTTCCGCGTCGAGAACGAACCGTTGCGCTGGCACGACGGCTATGATTTTCCCGCTGCCAAAAGCGGCGAGGTGATCCGCGATACCTTCAAGCCGGGCGTACCGCAGCCCTCCGAATTCCTGGTGTTCAACACGCGGCGCCCTGTCTTCGCCGACATCCGTGTGCGCCAGGCGCTGACGCTGTTGTTCGATTTCGAGCTGGTCAACCGCAACTATTTCTTCTCGCTCTATTCGCGCGTCGCCGGCTATTTTGCCGGCTCCGAGCTCTCGGCCTATGCGCGGCCCGCGGATGCGCGCGAGCGCGCCCTGCTGAAGCCCTTCGCCGCGCAGATCCCCCAAGACATCATGGATGGCAGCTATCGTCTGCCCGTCACCGACGGCTCGGGCCGCGACCGCACGACGCTGCGTGCGGCGCTGAAGCTGCTGTCGGACGCCGGCTACGATCTCGATGGCACCGTGCTCCGCAACCGCCAGACAAAAGCGCACTTCACCTTCGAGATGCTGGTGACGACCCGCGACCAGGAGCGCATCGCGCTCGCGTTCCAGCGCGACCTCAAGCGTGCCGGCATCGATGTGAGCGTCCGCGCGGTCGATCCGGTGCAATTCGATCAACGCCGGTTGTCCTACGAGTTCGACATGATCCAGAACCGCTGGGACCAGTCGCTGTCGCCCGGCAACGAGCAGTATTTCTATTGGGGCAGCGCCGCCGCCGACAATCCGGGGACCCGCAACTACATGGGCGCGAGGGATCCCGCGGTCGATGCCATGATCAAGGCCCTGCTCGAGGCCCGTGATCATACGGATTTCGTCGATGCGGTGCGGGCGCTCGACCGCGCCTTGATGGCCGGCTTCTACACAATCCCCCTGTTTAACGTATCCGAGCAATGGATCGCGCGCTGGAATCGGATAGAACGGCCACAAGCCACCGCGCTCTCAGGCTATTTGCCGGAGACCTGGTGGTCCAAGGGTGAGCCTCAAGCCAGTCCAGCGAAGTGACGCCGTGAACCAGCCAGCCGTATCACCGACGCTCGACACGCTGTTCCAGCGGACGCTGATACGGCAGCCGCACGCGCCCGCGTTGCTCGACCCCCTCAACAAGTCCCGCATCACCGGCCACCAGCCGCGGCGGATGACCTACGCCGAGGCCGACACCGCCATCGAGGCACTGTCGGCGCATTTCGTCGAATCGGGCCTGCCGGCCAATTCGGTGATCGCGATCCAGTTGCCCTCGACCGTCGAGTTCGTGCTGACGGTGCTCGCCGCCCATCGCGCCGGCCTGGTCGTGGCCGTGCTGCCGCTACTGTGGCGACAGGCGGAACTGGCGGCCGCGCTCAACCGCACGGCGGCGCGCGCCATCGTCACCATGAGCAAGGTCGACAGCGTCAGCTATGCCGATCTCGCGATGCACGCAGCCGCCGAGGCGTTCTCGATTCGCCACGTGTACGGCTTCGGCACTGATTTGCCCGAAGGCATGGCCTCGCTCGACGAGGTGCTGGCGCGGCCGCCCGGCACCACCCGCGCCGTGATCCAGGACGGCCGCAAGGCGGCAATGATCTCCTTCGATGTCACGGCGGAAGGCTTCCGCCCGGTGCCGCGGCCACATTTCAGCCTGATCGCGGGCGGGCTCGCGATGTCGCTGGAGGCCGACATCAAGCAGGGCGCGACCGTGATGTCGGCATTTATGCCGATGTCGTTCGCGGGTCTCGCCTCCTCGCTCGCGGTGTGGCTGCTCTGCGGCGGCACGCTGGCGCTGCACCATCCGTTCGAGAGCGAGGTGCTGGAGCAGCAGGTCAACGAGCACGCCTGCGACGTGCTGTTCGCGCCGGCCCAACTCGCTTTGCGCCTCGGCGATTCCGGTCTGGCGGCGCGGATGCCGACCTTGCGCAACGTCATCGGTCTCTGGCGCGCGCCGGAGCAGGTGGCGGCGAGCGAGGCCTGGATCGCGCCGCATGCGCCGCTCACGGATGTCTATCTGTTCGGCGAGGCAGGGCTGTTCGGCGCCAGGCGCGGCGAGGATGGCGTGCCCGTCGCGGTGATGCCCGGCCCGCACGGCGCGCCGCGCGAACAGTCCGGCTCCTCGATCGCGGGCGAGATCCTGCTGACGCCGAAGGGCACGCTTGGCCTGCGCGGCCCGATGGTGCCGATCGCGGCCTATGCGCCGCCGCAGCCGGTCGGCGAGACGCTGACGGCGCAGCCGCCGCGCGACTATGTCGACACCGGCTACGCCGCCCGGATCGACCGCGCCAGCGGTGCGATCTGCATCACCGCGCCGCCATCGGGCATCATGGCGGTCGGCGGCTATCGCTTCCTGTCAAACGACCTGCAGGAATGGGCGCGACGGCTCGGCCAGGGCGCGCTGCTGACGGCCCTGCCCGACCGGCTCTCAGGTCACCGGCTAGCGGGCCGGGCCCAGGACAATGCAAGGGCCCGGGAGGCGCTCAGCGAACTCGGGCTTAACCCTCTGATGGTTGAGGCTTTTCGCGACCGCTCCGGCCCGGTTTGAGAGCAGTTTTGCCGGGAACATTGACGCCGCATTAAGGCGGCTGGACTAGATTGCGCAGCATCGATTGCGTGATCAGAGTTTCCTGATGTCCCAGGCGGGCCCGATCCTCTTTGTGTCCAATTCCGAGCGCCCGGCCTTCATTGCGGCGCTGGACGAGGCGCGTCTGTTTCCTGTTGTCGACAGCGATTGGGCGAGCGCGTCGCGCGCCGTCGAGGAGGTGCAGCCGGCCGCGGTCCTTGCGGCGATGTCCGGCGGACACGAGCCGTACATGCCCCTGCTCGCGAAGAAAATCGCCGATCAGCCGCTCTATCTGCCGCTGGTCGCGCTGGATGCGCCAGGCGCGCTGCCCCACAATGCGCTGCCTTTCGCCACACGCGGCAATGCCGCCGAGCGCCTGATCGCCCGCCTGCGCGCCGCGATCCGCGTCCGCACGCTGCATGCCACCGTGCTGCGCCGCCTGCCGGAAGTGAGGGTTACGATGCCGGAGGCCGATCCGGTGCGCGATGCCATCGTGCTCTTGATCGGTCGCGGCGCCGCCTACCCCGCGCTATCGGTTGCGCTCGGCGAACGCACCGGGGTCGTCGGCGCGCTCTCGATCGAGGCTGCCGCCAAGCATCTCAATACGCGTGAGATCGACGGTGTGGTTCTGTCCGACGGTTTCACCCCCCGCGTCACCGACGCCTTTCTCACGGTGCTCGCGGAGGATACGCGCTTCCGCAACCTGCCTGTTGTCGTCACCGCGCACCAGCTCACGCAGAGCTACGACCTGCCCAATCTCGAGCTGATCCCGGGCGAGCCCGCCAAGATCGCCGCCAACGCGTTGCCCCTCATCCGCCAGCACGCCATGGCGGCGCAACTGAGCCGCACGCTGCGCTCGATCGATGCCGGCGGCTGGCTCGATCCGCGCAGCGGCCTGTTGACGGTAGAAGCCTTCGCTCGCGATTTCGCCAAGGCGGTGGAGCAGACGCTCGCCCGCGGCGGCGGCCTGTCGGTCGCGCGCTTCGCCTTCGATCCCGGTAATCCGCGCGCGCAGCTCGATGCTGCTCGGATCCTCAGCCGGCTGATGCGGCAGATGGACTTTGGCACGGCGCAGAAGGACGGCTCTGTCATCGTGGTGTTCGCCGAGACCGACTTCCGCACGGCGCACATGATCGCCCGCCGACTGTCGGCGGTGATGAAGCACACGTCGAACGGCAAGCACGAGATGCGCAGCGATCCCGTGGTATCGGTGGATTCGCTGTCGCCGTCGGATACGGCAAGGTCGCTGCTGGCACGGCTGTCGGCGGACGCGTCGCGGGCAGCGTCGTAGTTTTTGCCGCACCTGATTTTACGGATCACCCATTCATAGGACCTTGGGCTGCCCATGAGATCCCACAGAATCTGAAAATCAACCCCATGCAAAGTACCGTCAATGGCTAGAGGTGAGATGCTGCGGATTTTGCGAAATGTATTTGACCCGTCGGGCAAAACAGTAGTATAGTGGCATCATCGAAACAGGTCAGTCGGCCCGCGCGGAGAAATCCGCTGCGGGCTTTTTCATTTTAGTGAGATCCGTCCCCACGACCCAAACGATTCGATCATGCGAGCGCGCCCGCCAATCTTTGCGGCGCCCACGGCTAACGGGAGAATGCCAATTCTTGCAGCGCCGACAAATCAGGGCGTGCTCTCGGCAGCTCCGGCCCATCGCCCTCTCCTCGTCCCCCGAGTCGAGAAAGCTCCGGATCGTCCCGACCCGAATATTCGTGTTCTCCGTAGGATTGTCCCGGATTGAGATAGTCCATCAGATGCTGGGCACCCGCAACGACATCAGCGCTGTCACCAAAGCGCTGATGTCATGAACCGATTGACAATGTTCCCTATATGTTCCAAACGCGTTTGGAACAACCTTTGGGTGAAAAACGCATGACAGTTAGATGCGCCTCAATGTCTTGGCCTGCGGCGCAATGTGTAAGATTCGCAACGGCATTCATGGCTGGGGCCCTGCTCATGGCGTCTGCCGCCTGCGCCAAGGATTACAGTGTGGACTACGGCATTGAAACGTCGACCGACAGCGATGCAGGTTCGACGGTCTGCCCCTATGGGGTTTGCCGCGTGAAGGTCGACAAGCTGAACCTGACGATCATCATTTTCCTGTCTCGCGATGACCTTGGCCATGCACGCATTCAAATCGAGGGCAAGCCCGGCTGCTGCTTCTTCGAACTCGGCGCGCGATCACAGGGGATCGCGCCCAGCAACCCGCCACCGAAGCTTCGCTTCTTTACCGGCGCGGCGGCGCAAGGGCTCTTGTATTTCCAGAATGAACCGGCTGGAAACCTTTACCTGGGATTTCACCTCGATTGATCGTCTCAGCAGGGGTTCGAACGTCGTCCCGTAGGAACCCAGGCGGAGATTCTTACGCCGCCTTTTGCGCGAACTGCGCGTCTCCCAATTCTGGAGGAACACCACCTCCAAAAGAAATATCCGCGCGCTAAACGCGCCCCCTGGACTTAGCGTTGGTCACCAAAGCGGGAGCGGGCGCGGCCAGGAAAATCCCGACGGAGTCATGCAGCAGCTCGTAGGCGCGGTCGACAATGTCGTCGAGCGAGATCGTCTTGGCGAACATGCGCTGCGCTTCTGCCAGCAACTGCTCGCGCGTCGGCATGCTGGACAGGCGCAGATCGGCCTGGTGCTGCAACTGACTGAGCGTGTCCCGAACCGACAATTCGGTCTCTTGGATCGACGTTCTGATCGCATGCGCGATGTGCTCGGGATTGAAGCGGGCTGCGAGCTGTTCGGCCGCCTGCTTGATTACCCGTGATCCCAACCGATGCTCATTGCGCAGCACCTGCTTGGGCGGCATCTTCATATCCCTGATAATGCCGAGCCAGGACAACGTCACCAGCACATAATAGGTGAGGTCGATCTCATACCAGTGGAAACCCTGCCGCGCGCTGGCCTGATAGGCGTGATGGTTGTTGTGCCATCCCTCGCCCATCGTCAGCAAAGCAAGCAGCCAGTTGTTGCGGGAGTCATCGCCGGTCACGTAACGCTTGCGCCCGTGAACATGCGCGAGCGAGTTGATGCAGAATGTGGCGTGATAGAGCAGCACCGTGCTCCAGAGGAATCCGACGACGAGCCCCGACCATCCGGCAACAAGGAAGCACAACACGGCGAGCACGACGGGAGGCAACAGCTCCAGCCGGTGCAACCACATCAGCTCGGGATACGAGGCCAGATCTGCGACCTTCACCAGGTCAGTCGCATCATGCTGCCGGTAAAAGATCCAGCCGACATGGCTGAACACAAACCCCTTGTGCCGGGGTGAATGTACATCCTGCACTGTGTCCGAATGCAGATGATGATGGCGGTGCTTGGCGGCCCACCAAAGCACGCTCTTCTGGGCGCTGCTCTGGGCAAGGAAGGCCAGGATGAACTGGAACACCCGGCTCGTTGCGTAGGATCGATGCGAGAAGTACCGGTGATATCCGCCGGTGATCCCGAACATGCGCAACCCGTACAACGTGGCGCACATCGCAACCGCCTGCCACGTGATGCCCGACCAGATCGCAGCAACGCATCCCGCGTGAATCAAGACGAACGGCAGCACCTGCGGATACATGATATCGTCGTGGCCGTGCTCTGTTTCCTGCTCTGATTCCCGGCCCGACCCGGTATTGATAGACACGCGCGCGACCTCGACTGTTTCGACGTGCGGGCCAACCCGCAAACCGGTGTAAAAAAACCGCGGCCGGTAAACCAGTCGCGGATCGACGGATACGGTACGCAGGACTCAGTTAGCGAATTCGGAATCTGGCGGCTGCTTCGTCATTCCGCAAGTGGCCCTATGTCACTGTTTTCAGGCTTGGCGCGGCGCAGCCTGTATCCTGGTGCGCCGCCTCCGCAATACTACGGACGCTACGCCGCCTTCTTGCTCGTCGCGAGCTGCGCCAATTGCCGCATGATTTCCGTCGTGCCGGCAAGCCGCTCTTCCGGTGTCTCCCAATCCTGCAGGAACACCACCTTCATGTCGGGCCGTACCTTGGCGGCCTGGCCGTGGCTCTTGATGAACGACACCAGGCGATCGGGATAGGCGAAGGAATTGTCGCGGAAGGTGATGACGGCGCCCTTCGGGCCAGCATCGATCTTCTCGACATTGGCGTTTCGGCAGAACGCCTTGATCGCGGCAACCTTGAAGAGATAGCGCACCTCGTCCGGCAGCACGCCGAAACGATCGCGCATTTCGGCGCCAAAATTCTCGATCTCCTCCTCGCTGTCGAGATCGGCGAGGCGCCGATAGAGCGACAGCCGCACCGAGAGATCGCCGACATAGTCCTCCGGAATGAGCACGGGCATGCCGATGGTGATGGTCGGCGACCACCGGTCGGCGGCGGGCTCGGACACGCCGGCCTTGAGGTTGACGATCGCCTCCTCCAGCATCGACTGGTAAAGCTCGAAGCCGACCTCCTTGATGTGGCCGGACTGCTCCTCGCCGAGCAAATTGCCGGCGCCGCGGATATCAAGGTCGTGCGAAGCGAGCTGGAAGCCGGCGCCCAATGTCTCCAGCGACTGCAGCACGGTGAGGCGGCGCTCGGCCTGCGCGGTGATCTTCTGCTGCGACGGCAGCGTGAACAGCGCATAGGCCCGCAGCTTGGAGCGGCCGACGCGGCCGCGCAGCTGGTAGAGCTGGGCAAGGCCGAACATGTCGGCGCGATGCACGATCAGCGTGTTGGCGTTGGGAATGTCGAGGCCGGATTCGACGATCGTGGTCGACAGCAGGATGTCGAACTTGCCATCGTAGAACGCGGTCATGATGTCCTCGATCACGGCGGGCGGCATCTGGCCGTGCGCGACCGCGACCTTCATCTCCGGCACGTTCTTGTCGAGGAAGTCCTTGACCTCGGCGAGATCGTCGATGCGCGGCACGACGTAGAACGCCTGGCCGCCGCGATAACGCTCGCGCAGCAGCGCCTCGCGGATCATCAATGGATCGTGCGGAGCAACGAAGGTACGCACCGCAAGGCGATCGACCGGCGGCGAAGCGATGATCGAGAGCTCGCGCACGCCGGTGAGCGCCAGCTGCAGCGTGCGCGGAATCGGGGTTGCCGACAGCGTCAGCACGTGCACCTCGGAACGCAGCGCCTTCAGCCGCTCCTTGTGGGTGACGCCGAAATGCTGCTCCTCGTCGACGATGACGAGGCCGAGGTCGCGGAACTTGATCGCCTTGCCGAGCAGCGCATGGGTGCCGACGACGATGTCGACGGAGCCGTCTGCAATGCCCTTCTTGACCTGGTTCAGCTCCTTGGCCGGGATCAGGCGCGAGGCCTGCGCCACGTTGACCGGAAAGCCCTTGAAGCGCTCGGTGAAGGTCTTGGCGTGCTGGCGCGCTAGAAGCGTGGTCGGCACCACGACCGCGACCTGCTTGCCTTCGAGCGCAACGGCAAAGGCGGCGCGCAAGGCAACCTCGGTCTTGCCGAAGCCGACATCGCCGCAGATCAACCGGTCCATCGGACGGCCGAGCTCGAGATCCTTGAGGGTGGATTCGATAGCGCCAAGCTGGTCCTCGGTCTCGTCATAGGGGAAGCGCGCGCAGAACTCGTCATAGAGGCCCTGCTGCACCGGCAGCTTCGGCGCCTCGTGCAGATGGCGCGCGGCTGCGATCTTGATCAGCTCGCCCGCGATCTCGCGGATGCGGTTCTTGAGCTTCGCCTTGCGGGTCTGCCAGCCGGAACCACCGAGGCGGTCGAGCTCGACATCGGTCTGGTCGGAGCCGTAGCGTGACAAGAGCTCGATGTTCTCGACCGGCAAGAACAGCTTTGTCTCGGCGGCATAATGCAGCTCGAGACAATCATGCGGCGCGCCGGCGACATCCAGCGTCTGCAAGCCGATAAAGCGGCCGATGCCGTGGTCGACGTGGACCACAATGTCGCCGGCGGTGAGGCTCGTGACTTCCGAGATGAAATTGTCGAGCTTGCGGCTGGCCTTGCGCGGCCGCACCAGGCGGTCGCCCAGAATGTCCTGCTCGCTGATGACAGCGATCTCGTCGGTCTCGAAGCCGCTCTCGAGGCCAAGCACGGCGAGCATGGTCTCGTTGCGCGGCGTCGCCTGCACCGTGCGCCAGGAATTGACGCTGGTGGTGTGGGTCAGCTTGTGATCGCGCAGCATCGAGGTCATGCGGTCGCGCGAGCCTTCGCTCCACAGCGCGATCACGACCTTCTTGCGCTGGGCCTGCAAGGCCATCACATGCGCGACGACGGACTCGAAAACGTTGACCTTGGAGTCGTTACGTTCAGGCGCAAAATCGCGGCCCTTGCGCGCGCCGGCGTCAATGATGCTGGTGCCGTCGGCCGGCACGGAGAATGCCGTCAGCCGAACCAGCGGGATATCGCGTTCGCGCTTGCCCCATTCCTCCTCGGTCAGATAGAGCCTATCAGGCGGCAGCGGCTTGTAGATGGCGCCCCCGCCGGGATGCTCCATCGCATCGCGGCGAGCCTCGTAATAGTCCTGGATCTGCTTGAAGCGCTCGCGGACGGCGTCCTCGGCCTGCGGCTCGATTGCGACGGCGGCACCTTGCAGATAGTCGAACAGCGTATCCATCCGGTCCTGGAACAGCGGCAGCCAGTGCTCCATGCCGGGATGGCGGCGGCCTTCGCTGACCGCTTCATACAGCGCATCATCGCGCTCGGGCGCGCCGAATTCGGCGACATAGCCCATGCGGAAGCGGCGGATCGTGTCGGTGACGAGCTGGAATTCCGAGATCGGCACCAGATCGAGCGAACGCATGTCGAGCAGCGTGCGCTGCGTCTCGGCGTCGAACGAACGGATCGATTCCAGGCTGTCGCCGAAGAAGTCGAAGCGAACAGGCTGCTCGAGGCCGGCCGGAAACAGATCGAGGATGCCGCCGCGCACGGCATATTCGCCGGGCTCGCGCACGGTGGACGACCTGACGTAGCCATTGTGCTCGAGCCAGGCGACGATGGTGTCCATCGGCACCACGTTGCCGGGCGCAACCGACAGCGCCTGCGCCGCAACCAGCTCGCGCGCGGGCACGCGCTGCACGACGGCGTTCACCGTTGTCAGCACGATCAGCGGCTTGTCGCTGCCGGTGAGCGCGGCGAGCCGGGCCAGCGTGGTCAGGCGCTGCGCCAGAATGCCGCCGTGCGGCGAGACGCGGTCATAGGGCTGGCAGTCCCAGGCCGGAAAGGTCAGCACCGGCAGGTCGGGCGCGAAGAATTGCAGCGCGCGTTCGAGCTGCTGCATCCGCCCGCCGTCGCGGCAGACCACCGCGAGGCTGACAGCCGGCTGCTTCGGCCGTGCCGCGATCGCGCGCGCCAGATCGGAGACGATAAGGCCTTCGGCCCCCTCGGCGACATTGGCAAGCGTCAGCGCGCGGCCGGGCGTAAGCAGCTCGGCCGGTGATTTCATTCCTTGCTTCATAAATTGCCGTCCGCGATCGGATAGGCCTTGATGCGGGCGAACAGCGCGCCGGTGACATCTTCTGGCAGCAGCTTGTCACCGGTGATGGCGGCATAGAGATCGGGATCGTTGACCTCGAGCAGGGTCTCGAGCTCGGTCAGCTCCTCGTCCGTGAGGTTGCCGATCTCGGCATCTGCGAAGCGGCCGAGGATCAGGTCCATCTCGCGCGTGCCGCGGTGCCAGCAGCGGAACAGAAGCCGCTTGCGGCGATCGTCCAGCCCGTCGCTCGATCGTGTCGTTCCCGTCATGTCTCAAATCCAGTCAAACGCCGAAAGCCCGGACGTGCCGGGCCGGGGTGATATAGCCATTGGAACTGGCTGTGTCAGCCCTTTGTTATTGCAATTGTTTGGAGACCGTCATTGCCGGGCTTGACCCGGCAATCCATCGTCATTGAAAGATGGATGCGCGGGTCAAGCCCGCGCATGACGAATGTTGCGAGAATGCGCCCCAGCCTGCTCAATCCGCTGTTTGCTCCCGTGACCAGCCTGCCCGGCGTCGGTCCGAAGCAGGACAAGCTGCTGCAATATCTGCTCAGCCGGAGCGAGACGCCGCGGCTGGTCGACCTGCTCCTGCATCTGCCGAGCCAGGTCATCGACCGCCGGGCGCGGCCGAAGATCCGCGACGCCAGCGTTGGAACCATGGTGACGCTGGAGGTCACCGTCGAGCGCCACCGCCCGCCTCCGCCGCGCAATGCGCGCGCGCCGTATCTCGTCTACGCCAGCGACGATACCGGCGACGTCGTGCTGACGTTCTTCCGTGCCAAGCCCGGCTATGTCGAAAAGCTGCTGCCCGTGGGCGAAAAGCGCTACGTCTCCGGCACGCTGCAGATGTATGACGGCATCCCGCAGATCGTCCATCCCGACCGCGTGCTGGACGAGGAAGCGATCGCAAAACTCTCCGGGATCGATCCCGTCTATCCGCTCACCGAGGGTCTCGCGCTCGGCTCGCTCCGCCGCGCCATTGCGCAGGCCTTGCAGAAGCTTCCAGCCTTGCCGGAATGGATCAGCCCGGATGTGCTGCGCCGCTGCAATTTCCCGCCTGTGACCGAAGCGCTCCATCGCGTGCACCAACCGGTCGAGTTGACGGACATCCTGCCCGATCAGCGCTTCTGGTCGCGCCTGGCCTTCGACGAGTTGCTGGCCGGCCAGCTCGCGCTCGCTCTGATCCGTGCGCAGCTGCGGCGGCCTGCCGGCGTGCGCAACGCCGGCGATGGGCATCTGCGCAACAAGATCATCGACGCCCTGCCCTACGCGTTGACACCTTCCCAGCGCAATGCCGCCGCGGCCATCGCCGACGACCTGAAGCAGCCCGTGCGCATGCTGCGTCTGCTCCAGGGCGACGTCGGCTCGGGCAAGACGGTGGTGGCGCTGCTGGCCGCCTCGGCCGTTGCCGAGGTCGGCAAGCAGGCCGCGTTGATGGCCCCGACGGAAATTCTCGCGCGCCAGCACATCAAGACCATTGCGCCGCTGGCCGAGCGCGCCGGCATGCGGGTGGCGATCCTCACCGGCCGCGAAAAAGGCAAGGAGCGGCGCGAGATCATCACCCAGCTCGCCGAGGGCGAGATTGATCTGCTCGTCGGCACCCATGCGCTGATCCAAGACGACGTCGTCTTCCATGGTCTGGCCCTCGCCATCGTCGACGAGCAGCACCGCTTCGGCGTCCGCGAGCGGTTGGCGCTGACGTCAAAGGGCGAAGCCGTCGACGTTCTCGTGCTGAGCGCAACGCCGATCCCGCGCACGCTGGTCCTCACCTATTTCGGCGACATGGACATCAGCGAGCTCCGCGAAAAACCCGCCGGCCGCCAGCCGATCGACACCCGCGCGGTCGCCATGAGCCGGCTCGGTGAGGTCATGGATGGCGTCGGCCGCGCGCTCGACTCCGGTAAGCTGGTCTACTGGATCTGCCCGCTCGTCGAGGAATCCGAGGCCGAGGGCACCGAGCATCTCACCAACGCAACGAAACGTTTCGACAGCCTGCAAAAGCGTTTCGGCGATCGTGTCGGTCTGGTTCATGGCCAGATGAAAGGCACCGAGAAGGATCGTGTCATGGGCCAGTTCGCAGCCCACGAGATCGGCCTTCTGGTCGCGACCACCGTCGTCGAGGTTGGTGTCGACGTGCCGGCCGCCACCATCATGGTGATCGAGAATGCCGAGCGCTTTGGCCTCGCCCAGCTGCACCAGCTGCGCGGCCGCATCGGCCGCGGCTCGGAGGCCTCGACCTGCATTTTGCTTTACAGCGAGCCGCTCGGCGAAATGTCGAAGGCGCGGCTGAAAGTGATCCGTGAGACCACCGACGGCTTTCGCATCGCCGAGGAGGACCTGAAACTCCGCGGCGAAGGCGACGTGCTGGGCGTCCGCCAGAGCGGCCTGCCCGGCTACCGCATCGCGCGCTCGGAGGTGCACGGCCAGCTCATCACGCAGGCGAGAGACGAGGCGCTGCGCATCATGAAGGACGATCCGAAACTGAAGGGCGAGCGCGGCGAAGCGCTGCGCTGCCTGCTGTATCTCTACGAGCGGGACGAGGCGATCCCGCTGATCGGGGCGGGTTAGCTCGCCGCTCGCCGCCGCCCGACTTCATAGGCCGCCACATGCGCTCGCGCCAGATCCAGCAGCGGCGTGTCGACATTCAGCTTGCGGGCCCGGTTGGCCATATCACCCAGGATATGCTCGGACTCGGTAATCGAGCCGCGCTCGATGTCGCGCAGCATCGAAGCCTTGAGCGGCGAGTCCAGGGTCGTGAACAGTTTTCGGTCAAACTCGATGAACGGGGCGCGCGGCTCCAAACCCGAGGCGGTCGCAACAGTGCAGCATTCCGCGAACAGGCGGAAGATCGATTGCTCGCCGTTCGGCACAGCCAGGATGTCGCCGATGCTGGCGCGCATCAGGCAGGTAATGCCGGCGAGCGTCGAGAGCTGGACGAACTTCTCCCACATGTCCTGCATGATCGCTTCGCTGGCGCGCACGTCGATCCCAGGGACCTGGAACAGCTTCTCCAGGGCAAGCGTGCGCTCACTCAGCGAACCCTCGGTTTCCCCGAAGACGATGGTCTGATTGGCCATGAACTGAACGACACGGCCATCCACATCGAGCCCGGCGCTGACATTGGCGAGCCCACCGAGAACGGGCTCAGCACCGAACCGCGCCGTCAGGGCGTCGATGTGTTTCAGCCCGTTCAGGATCGGCAGTATCATCGTGCTCGGGCCAACGGCCGGGGCAAACTGGCTCATGGCGTCGTCGAGCGAATAGGCCTTCACGCCGAGGAGCACGACGTCGAAGGGCTCGCTGAGCTCGTTCGCCATCAGGATCTTCGGCTGCACGGCAAAGTCGCCGTGCGGGCTTTTGATCCGCAATCCATCCCGCCGCAATTGCTCGGCGCGCCCGGCCCGCACCAGAAAGGTCACGTCGGCGCCCGCTCGGACCAGGCAAGCTCCGTAATACCCTCCGAGCGCTCCTGCGCCGATCACCAGCACTCTCATCTGAACTCCTGTGCCATGTTCCCGGCAGGCCAAAGCTTTGGCTGCCGAACAAGTGAAGATCAGGCCTTCTTTGCAGCACCGGTCGCGAACGCCTTCAGGAGCGACGCATCGACTGCCTCGCCTTTGGCATCGGCGGCCAGATGCTCGAACCATCTGGCAAAGCCTTCGTAGATCTGGCTCGCCGGATGATCGGGCCCGAGGAAGCCCGATATCTCTTGCATCTCCGCGACCCAGCGATAGGCCTTCGGGATCATGTCGGGCAGTGCGACCTCGAGCCGGGCCAGGATCGCGGGCTGGCTGAGCGCGAGCTCGTCGTGCAGTGCATCGGCGGCCCCCGCCTTGGTCGCCGCGATCACCATGGCCGAGCCGATGCCGGCGAGGCCCTTGACGATGCCAGCATAGGACATTTTTAGCGCAGAGGCAGCACCCACCGGACCTTCGACGATGCGGATGTCGAGCCCGAAATCCTTGAGCACGGCGAGATCCCTGGCGTGCTCGCCGGACATGTAGAAGGCCGGGCTCTTGCCGCCCGGCTGCGGCGGGAAGCCGATGATGCCGCCATCGACGAAGGGCGCCTGCGCCGAGCCGATGATCTCCTCGATCCGCTTCACCGTGTCGACATTGACGGCGTTGCAGTCGACCACGACCGGCTTCTTGTCGCGCTTCACAATCAATGCGGCCAGCCGCTCCGCCAGCCTCTCCGCCTCGCCCGGCGGCACGATCGAGAGAATGATATCGGCATCCGCGATCGCATCGTCCTCGGCGCCGATCATGCCGGCATCCGCCGCGCGCTTCAGCGTCGCCTCGCTGCGTCCCTTCAAAGACGTCAGCACGCGCGCGCCGTTCTCGCTCAGGCGACGGGCCACCGCGCTGCCCATGGCCCCGGGCGCGAGGATCGCAATGGTCGTTGGCATCGGGGGCACTCCAGTTCGACGTCCGAGCGCTGCGCTCGGTCCGACCGGAACAATAGCAGAGGACGCGAACGCCAGCGTGACCGCAGGCCATCCCGCCGGGGAATAGCCCTACTCCGCCTTCGCAGGCTCAGGCTGGAGCGTGGAGGCATTGGCAATGCGCGCGGCATTGGCCATGCCCGCGAGCGCGGCGGCCTTCTTCGGGTCGGGTGCCGAGCCGGGCTGCACCACGCCGGCGGACATGATCAGCGTTGCGGCATCCTCGGCGGTGAGGTCGACCTCGATGATCTTGCTCTTGGGCACGTAGAAGAAGAATCCGGTGGTCGGGTTCGGCGAGCACGGCAGAAACACCGAGACATGTTCGTCCTGCCCTGGCAGGCTGCGCGAGATCTCTTCGTTCGGCGATTGCGAGATCAGCACGATCGACCACATGCCGGGCGAAGGAAACTCGACCAGGCCCACTTTGCGGAAGCTCGAACCCTTGCCCGAGAACAGCGTCTCGAACACCTGCTTCAGGCCGCGATAGATGGCGCGCACGGCCGGGATCCGGCCGAGGAAAGTCTCGCCGACATCGACCAGCGTGCGGCCGATCAGGTTCGCCGCGAGGAAGCCGACCAGCGTCAGCGTGAAGAATGCGACAATCAATCCCCAGCCGGGAACGCCGTAAGGAAGATAGGTTTCCGGCCGGTAGGCCTGCGGCACGAAGGGTCGCACCACGCCGTCGACCCAGGTGACGAACCACCAGACCAGATACAGCGTGATTGCAATCGGACCGGTGACGATCAGCCCGGTCAGGAAATAATTGCGAAAACGGCCCATCAGGCCGGTATGCGGTTCCGGGATGGGATCAAGTGGCGCAGGCGCGTCGTCGCGGGGGGTCATTCGGGTTCCAGGTCGGTCGCTTCGTCCAAGCTAGGGGCTTCTAGCAGGTTTTGGAAGAGTGCGACGTGATCCCTTCTGCCTATTCCACGGTCACCGATTTCGCGAGGTTGCGCGGCTGATCGACGTCGGTGCCCATCACCACAGCCGTATGATAGGCCAGCAACTGAACCGGAACGGCGTAGACCATCGGGGTGAAGGCCGCGGCCATGTCGGGCAAGACGATGGTGACGAGCGAATTCACCGTCGCTTCCGCCGCCCCCTTGGCGTCCGTCATCAGGATGATGTTGCCGCCGCGGGCGGCGACCTCCTGCATGTTGGAGACGGTCTTCTCGAACACGCGATCGTAGGGCGCGATGACGACAACAGGCATGGTCTCGTCGATCAGCGCGATCGGGCCGTGCTTGAGCTCACCGGCGGCATAGCCTTCGGCGTGGATGTAGGAGATTTCCTTCAGTTTCAGCGCGCCTTCGAGCGCCAGCGGGAAGCTGGTGCCCCGACCGAGATAGAGCACGTCGCGGGATTTTGCGATCCGGTGCGCGAGCTTCTCGATCTGAACCTCATTGGTGAGCGCATCCGACATCAGACGCGGGATCTCGACGAGGCCGTGAACGAGCTTGGTTTCGTCCTCATCGGACAATACGCCGCGCGCTTTGCCCGCGGCAATGGCGAGGTTTGCCAGCACCATGAGCTGGCAGGTGAATGCCTTGGTCGAGGCGACGCCGATCTCGGGGCCGGCCAGCGTCTGCAGCACGGTCTCGCTCTCGCGCGCGATGGTCGAGGTCGGCACGTTGACGATGCCGATGGTGTGCGCGCCCTCCGCCTTGGCGTAGCGCAGCGCCGCCAACGTGTCGGCGGTCTCGCCGGATTGCGAGATGAAGATCGCTAGATCGCCCTTGCGCAGCGGCGCTTCGCGGTAGCGGAACTCGGAGGCGACATCGACCTCGACCGGCAGGCGCGCAAAGCGCTCGAACCAGTATTTGGCGACGATGCCGGCATAGCTCGCGGTGCCGCAGGCCGTGATGTTGATGCGCTGGATATCCTTGAAGTCGAACGGCAGCTTGACCGGCAGCGAGACGCGCTCGGTCGCCATGTCGACATAGCGCGCCAACGTGTGGCCGACCACTTCCGGCTGCTCGTGGATCTCCTTCGCCATGAAATGGCGGTAGTTGGCCTTGTCGACCAGCGAGGTCGAGGCGGCGTGCTTGATCTTGTCGCGTTCGACGGCCTTGCCGTCCTTGTCGAAGATCGTGGCGCTCTTGCGGGTCAGCACCACCCAGTCGCCATCCTCGAGATAGCTGATCGTGTCGGTGAACGGGCCGAGCGCGATCGCATCCGAGCCAAGATACATCTCGCCGTCGCCATAGCCGATCGCGAGCGGCGGCCCGTTGCGGGCGCCGATCATGAGGTCGTCGTCGCCGGCGAAGATGAAGCCGAGCGCGAAGGCGCCGCGCAAGCGCGCCAGCGTCAGCTTGACTGCTTCCACCGGCTTGCTGCCGCGCGTCAGGAGATCGTCGACGAGGTGCAGCACGATCTCGGTGTCGGTCTCGGTGTGGAACACCGTGCCCTTCGTCTCGAGTTCCTCGCGCAGCTCGCGGAAATTCTCGATGATGCCGTTATGCACGACCGCGACGCGATCGGTCGCATGCGGATGGGCATTGTTGACGGTCGGCTTGCCGTGGGTGGCCCAGCGGGTGTGACCGATGCCGGTGGTGCCCAGAAGCGGCTCAGCTTCCAGCCGCTTCTCCAGGTTCTTCAGCTTGCCCTCGGCGCGGCGGCGCGCGAGGTGCTTGCCTTCGAGCGTGGCGACGCCCGCGGAATCGTAGCCGCGATATTCGAGACGTTTGAGCGAATCCACCAATTGCTCCGCAACCGGCTCGCGCCCGAGAATGCCGACAATCCCGCACATGCGGATCAATATCCCCCAAATCGTCGAAAAATCGCCTAAACGACGCGTTCGGTTTTTAGCCAAGTTCCTAAGGAACCAGATACTCAACAATTATGACCGATTGCGACAAGCGTCCGCTGACGGCAATCCCGGGTCCCGTATCGATGTGACCGGCTTTTAACCTCGCACATTAACCCGACGTCAAGAAGTTTGGCCAACGATTCCCGCCCAGGAGATCAAGGCCATGAAAGCCACCACGTCCGACCGCAAAGGCCGGTCATCGCTGTATATTCGTGCCAGTGAGACCTCCGGCACGCACCTAGCGCATTGGCCGCCGCCCCAGCGCGGCAAGGAAAGCAAGCCTGTCTTCATCAAGCATCCCGAAGGCGAGCCGATCAAGCGCGCCAAGCCGCGCGGCTGGCGCCTGACGCGCGCGATCTTCTCCGAATTCGCCGACGACGAATAACGCGTCTTATTTTTCAGCCTTCTTCCCGCCGCTCTTCATCTCGCGATAGCGCGCCGCGCCGCCTTCCCTGATGGTCTGCTGGCTGCGCTCGAGCGCCATCGCATCGTCAGGCACATCTTTCGTGATCACAGAACCCGAGCCGATATAGGCGCCGTTGCCGATCTTGACCGGGGCGACCAGCGAGGAATTGGTGCCGACGAAGGCGCCCTGTCCGATCACCGTCTTGTGCTTCTTGAAGCCATCATAGTTGCAGGTGATGGTGCCGGCGCCGATGTTGGAGGCGGCACCGACGGTGGCATCGCCAATGTAGGAAAGATGGTTGACCTTGACGCCGGCCTCGAGCGTCGCCGCCTTGGTCTCCACGAAATTGCCGATCCGCGCGCCGTCGCCGAGCGACGTGCCGGGCCTGAGCCGCGCATAGGGCCCGACCGAAACCTTCTTGCCGAGCGTGGTCTCGACGATATGCGAGAAGGAATGGATCACGGTGCCGTCGGCGATCGAGACGCCGGGGCCGATCACCACGAACGGCTCGATGGTGACGTCCTTGCCGAACACGGTGTCGGCGGCGAGAAAGACAGTTTCGGGGGCGATCAGCGTCACGCCCGCATCCATCGCGGCCTTGCGCAGCCGCGTCTGCATCACGCCCTCCGCTTCCGCAAGCTGGGCCTTGGTGTTGATGCCGCGCACTTCGTCCTCGCTGGTTTCGATCACCACGGACTCCCATCCATTGTCGTTGGTCACGCCGACCGCATCGGGTAGATAATACTCGCCCTTGGAATTCGCATTGCCTATTCTGTCGAGGATCGCGAGCGCGCGGCGGCCGTCGATCGCCATCACCCCGGCATTGCACAGATCGATCTTGCGCTCATCAGTGCTGGCATCGGCATGCTCGCGGATCGCCACCAGGCGATTGCCCTCGACGATGAAGCGTCCGTAGCCTGTTGGATCCTTGGCGCGGAAGCCGAGCGCGGCGATCGCGGCCCCGCCGGCAAGCGGCGCGCGCAGCCGCGCAAAGGTCTCGGCCGAGATCAGTGGCGTATCACCGAAGGCGATCAGGACGTCATCCACGCCGCGCGCAATCGCCTTTCGCGCCGCCAGCACCGCATGCGCCGTGCCGAGCCGCTCGGCCTGCACGAAGATGAGCGCATCGGGGCGGATACGCTTGGCCTCGTCCGCGACCGCCTGATGATCGGGGCCGATCACGACCGCAAGCGCTGTGCCGGTTCCCTGCGGAGCGGCGCCAAGCACATGGGCGAGTAACGACTGGTGAGCGACGGAATGCAGCACTTTCGGCAGGTTCGATCGCATGCGCGTGCCCTCGCCGGCGGCGAGCACGATCGTGAGGCTGGAGCGGATGGTCATCGCAATCCTGTCAAATACGGCCGAATCGATCATCACATCGGCGGGCGGCACGCCGACGCCGCCTGAGCTTTCAGCCTTGCTACCCCCGCAAACGCCCGGAATTCAAGTGCGCGTGGGTTTTCCTGTTAATGTTCCTTGATTGATTCGGGGAAGCCAGACAGGGCTGGGCACTTAACGTTCATGGCAAGGGATTCCGACCCACTGGCGGATGCCTTCGGCGACAAGGAGACCGGCGGGCTGTTCTCCGGACTTTTGGCCGAGGAAGGCGCGTTCGATCGTCGTTTGCTGTGGCGGCTGGGCTCGTGGGGCGTCGCCGCGGTCGGCGCCGTCGTGGTCGCCGTGATGGCCAACCAGGCCCAGCTCGGCTGGCGGCGCGACCAGGTCGCCTCCGCCGACCTCGCCCGCCAGTCCGACCAGATTCAGGTGCTGACCAAGCAAATCCAGCTCGAAGCCCGCCGCTTCGCCTCCGCGATCGAGACGCTGAACACCGATCGCGACCGGCTCTATTCGCGCGTCACGGTGCTCGAGCAGGGGCTCGATTCCGTCACAGGCGCCATCGCCAAGCAGAACGCGACATCGCAGCCAGCGCCAGCCTCGAAGCCGCAGGACGTTCCCGTCGCCCCTGCACAGCCCCCGGCCCCGGCACCGGAGGTCGCACCGGTTGCCTCGACGGCCGCCTCGCTGGTCGACAGGCCGCGCGTCACGTCCGCCAAGGAGCCCAAGGACGTCGCGAGCAAGGACAGTTCGAGCAAGGACAGCTCGAAAGAGGCTGCGAAGGATCAGCCGAGCCCGTCGCCACAGACAGCGGCTGCCGCCTCGCTGGTTCAGCAGGCGCCGGTAACGCCATCGGCAGCGCCGATGCTTCCGCTGCTGCCATCGAAGTCGATCATGGCACCGCCCGATCCTGCCGCGTCGAAACTGATCCAGCCGGAGCCAGCCGAGAAGGCCGCCGACAAGAAGCCCGAGCCGGCGCCAGCTCCGACCGAAGTCGCAGCAGCCAAGCCAGCTGAGGCGATAGAAGCCGAGGTCCCCGCCATCGCTGTTCAGCAGACGCGCTTTGCCATCGAGCTCGGCGGTGCGAATTCGGTCGACGGCTTACGCGCGCTCTGGCGCGGGCTGAGCAAGTCCAACCCCGAGATCGCCGCACTCCGGCCCATCATCATGATCAAGGAAGGCACGAACGGTCTCGGCATGCAGCTCCGCCTCGGTGCAGGTCCCCTGATCAACGCCGCCGCCGCGGCAAAGCTCTGTGCGGGCCTTGCCGAAAGCGACCGCCATTGCGAGACCACGGTGTTCGACGGCCAGCGCCTGTCGATGCGCGGAGGCTCGGACAAATCCCAAGAAAAGTCCCAAGAGAAATCCCAAGACAAATCCCAAGACAAATCCCAAGAGAAATTCCAGGAGAAATCCCAGGACAAGGGGTCGGAGAAGAACTCCGAGAAGGCGCAAGACTCCGTGCCGCAAGCCGAGACGGCCCCCGCGCCCGCGCCGACCGCCAAGCCCGACAAGCATCGCCGCAGCTACTCCTCCAAACGCTCAAAGCGCGAGGAGCCGGCGCCCGCGCCGCAACCAGCGCCGGCCGCAGCCAAGCCACCGGAGACGGCGTCGGCGGGATCGACGATATCATCCTTCTTCAGGCGATAGGGCTATCAGGACGCTTGATTCATGAGCCGGAGCTCAGCGTCGCGTCAGCGACGCGTTCGGCTAAAAGGCCGTCAGCTGGCTGATCTTGATCACCGCACAGATGATCATGCCCCACAGCGCAAAATTGATCTGCAACGCTTCAGTCATTGCCAATCCTCTCGCGTCCTCCTCAGCGCGCTCTGGAACGAGGGTGATCCGCTCCTAATCGAATCAGCAGTCACGCTCGGCGCGTTCACGTCGAACGTTAGGCCGGGTCGAAACTTTCGCAAATCCGTATCGCTACGGTTCCGAGGCGCGGAGTGCAGCAAAAAAGCCAGCGACCCGAGGGATGCCCCCGGTGTAAAAATGCCCCGCCCCCTGTTGCTCCCTCCCGCCATCCCGACCATATTGCCGGCATGACAAAGAAGCCGTTTCGCCTCACGCCCTATCAGGTCCAGTTTCTCATCGTCGTCGGGTTCGTCACCGTCGGCTGGGCGCTCTATGTGCGCTATCTCGCGATCGAGTTCTCGCAAGTCGCGCTCGCATGCGACGCCGGCCTGCAGACCATGATCTGCAAGGCGCGCTCGGTATCGACGTCGCTGTTCAAGAACTCGGTGTTCGGCATCGTCGCGCTTGTCATCGCCACGCTGAACCTGATGCGGCCTTCGATCGTGCTGCTCACACTCGGCGTCGTCGCAGCCGGCCTCGGCATCGTGCTCTACAACATCGTGCTGTCGGGCCTTGCAATCGGCCTGCTCATCCTTGGCTTTGCTCGGCCCGCGCCCGCCACAGCGTGAGCGCGAACAAGAGATAGATCGCGCAGGTCCACATCGCCTGCCAATTGTCGCGGCCTTCGTTCAGAAGCACGTAGACCGCCGACACCGCCAATAGCCCCGCGAACACCGCTTCCGCGATCGGCCGCGCGCCGATCTGCGGCCGGTTCAACATCAAGAGCGCGAACGGCACCACCGCCATCGTCAGCGAGGCATAGGGGAAGTCGCGGTAGCGCGGATCGAACACGAAGCCGAGCGCGGTCTCGGCCGCGATCACCGCCGTCACCGCCAGGGTCAGGCCGAGCACGGCCGAAAGCTTCGACCATTTGCGTCCCTCGCGCGGCCCGAGCAGGTCGAGGAAGCTCGGCAGATTGCGACCGATCACAAGCGCCTGCGCGCAGAAGATCGGCGAGAAGATGCCGGCGAGCAGCAGCGCGCCCCATTGCAGCCAGCCACCCCAGCCATAGCTCTCGTAGTACATCTTGTCGGCGGCGATCCCGAGCAGGATGCCCGCCGATGTCGCGGAGATGCCGACGGCGAGCCAGGCCGAGAAGCGCGGCGTCCAGGGCCGGCGCCGCAGCGTGATGAGGGCGACCGCGAACACCAGCACGCTGAGGCCCATGCCTGACCCCATGTACCATTTCCAGAGGGGGAAATTGCTGATCGGCTCGCCCGGCGGATATTTCAGCTGGCGCCGCACGGAATCGAGCAGACCCCAATAGCCGCCGACGGTGCCTTCCAGCCGCCGCTTCCATGGCTGGTCATAAGCCTCGATGAGATTGACGCGAAACTTCAGCGTCTTCGCAAGCGCCAGAATCTCCGAGACGACGCGCGCCTGGTTGGTGCGCGACGGCAGCGCGCCTTCGCGCATGCGGCCCTCGCTCGGCCAGCCGGTTTCACCGATCAGGATTTCCTTGTCAGGGAACGCCACCGCCATCCGCTCGCGGATCGCCTCAACATGGGACGAGGCGAATTTCGCCTTCACCGGCATGTCCTCCCAGTAAGGCAGGATGTGAATGGTGACGAAGTCGACGGCGTCATAGACCTCGCGGTTCTTCAGCCAGTATTCCCAGACGTCGGCATAGGTCACGGGCACGGTGACCTGCGCCTTCACCGAGCGGATGATCGCGATGAGATCCTGCGTCGTCATCTCGCCGCGCAGCAACACCTCGTTGCCGACGACGAGCGCGGAGATGGTGTCGGGGAATTCCTTGGTGAGGCGGACCGCGGTCGCCACCTGCGCAAAGTTCTTGGCACGGTTGCTGCCGAGCCAGATGCCCTGGATCACCTTCAGCCCGCCGACCTTGGTCGCAACCGCCGGCACCTGGTCGAGCCCGTTCTCAATGGAGTAGGTGCGGACGCAGTCGGTGATCTCCTTGAGCTGGCGCAGATCCTGCTCGATCTGGTCGGCCTCGATCTGAGTCCACGCGTTCAACGGCGTCTGCTCGCCGCGGAACGGCGCATAGGAGACGCATTGGACCTTGTCATTGGGATCGATGGGGGCGCGCGCGAGCGTGATCGGCGTGGCAAGCCACCACCACACGGCAGCAATCGCACCCAGTGAGACGAGCAGGAGCGCCAGTGGCGTACGAAGTGAAATTTGTTCCGTCCTCCGCGAAGGGTCCGTCGATTACCCGCTCGCACGCCGTCTGCCAAGGGGGGACCGGGGCCGCACGCGCCCTCTCCCCGACGAATTAGGCTGCGGCGGTTCGACCATTCCCTAGGATCGTGACTTTGCTGGACAAAAATCCAAATACAGGCCAATGGATTTCGCGGGACTTTTCCGCCGCATTGGAGACCCATTTGGACGCCATCACGACCGGCGTCCGCGAGGTCCTCCCGCGGGCGGACGGCTGAGACATTGGGGAATTCATGCGGCGACGGGTGTTCGAGTTACGAAATGCGGTCCTGCGGCAGTTCGCCGCCTCGTTGGCCGTTTCCTCCCTTGTCCTTCTGGCCGGCCTCGACGGTGCCTCCGCCCAGAGCGGGACGCCCGCCCCCGACCAGGGCAAGGCCGCTGCCCAGCCTGCCGACGCCGCCAAGGACGCCACCGCCCAGAACCAGCGCCGCACCGACGAATTCGCCGAGGCCGCCCAGGCCATCAACGGGCCGGCCGGCAATCCCGAATGCGTCTGGCTCGGCCGGCGTGTGGTGCGGCTGATGTGGCGGGATGACCTCGATACCGCGTTCCGCCATCTCGACCTTTATGATCGCTTCGGCTGCCCCGGCGGCCACATCCAGGCTGCGTTCCGCTGCCTGACCCGCTTCGGCGCCCAGATCGATCCCAAGGTCGCCGAGACCCTGGACAGCCGCGTCCACGCCTGCTGGATCAATCCAGCCGCCCAGCCGCAGCAGGCGGCGGCTGCAGCCTCCCAGCCTCCGGCGCCCACGACCGGCAATTCGCAGCCACCCCAGCCGCCCGCGAGCCCAGCACCTGCGGCAAGCCCCTCGCCCGCGCCCCAGAAATAGCCGCGATCGTTTCACCTGTCGTTCAGGAACGATCGGCGATAGCTGGGGTTGGCACTGCCGCTCCGAAAAGGCCATGCCCTCATAAGGACATGAGGCCATGACAGTTGAGAAACCGCGCGGCAGAGGTATGCTCCCTTTGCCGCGGACTCGGTCGGATCTCGGGGTCGGATCCGCAGCCCTGCCATTTCAGCCCCTATTGGTTTAGCCGCGATGCGCGTTGTCGCCGCCGTTCTGTTGCTCGTGTCCGTCCTTCACGCCGGCATCTGGGGAGTCCTGCGCGACCGGGAACCCGCGCCTGACTTCAAGGGCCTGTTGCCGAGCGTCTCCTACGCGCCGTTCGAGGGCTCGGCCCATCCTGATATCGACAACATTCCGACCATCGAGAAAATCCGCTCAGACCTGAAGACGCTGTCGACGATGACGCGCGCAATCCGCCTCTATTCGTCGACGGGCGGTGTGGAGCTGGTGCCGCCGATCGCCGCCGAGTTCGGCCTCAAGGTCACCGTCGGCGCCTGGATCGACAAGGACCCGGATCGCAACGAGCGCGAGATCAAGGCCGCGATCGAGCTCGCGCGCAAGAACAGCAACGTCAACGGCGTCGTCGTCGGCAACGAGGTGATCTACCGCGGTGAGCAGAAGGTCGAAGACCTCATCGAGATGATCAAGAAGGTGAAGAGCGCGGTGCGCGTGCCCGTCACCACCGGCGAGATCTGGAACATCTGGCGCGACAATCCCGACCTTGCCTCCAACGTCGATTTCATCGCCGCGCACGTGCTGCCATATTGGGAGAACTTCCGCTCGGACCAGGCGGTCGATCAGGCCGTCGACCGCTACAACCTCCTGCGCAACCTGTTCCCGGGCAAACGCATCGTGATCGCCGAGTTCGGCTGGCCGAGCGCGGGCTACAATTTGCGCAACGCCGACCCGGGCCCGTTCCAGCAGGCGCTGACGCTGCGCAACTTCGTCAGCCGTGCCGAAGCCATGGGCATGGAATACAACATCGTCGAAGCGATCGATCAGCCCTGGAAATATTTTGAAGGCGGCGTCGGTCCGTACTGGGGCATCCTCAACGCCAGCCGCGAGCCGAAATTCGCCTGGACCGGCCCGGTCGAAAACCCTGATTATTGGAAGCTGATGACGATCGCGCTGCTGGTCGGCATCCTGATGTCGTTGCCGATCCTGCGGCTGGAGCAGCCGACCGCAAAACAGGCCTTCCTGCTATCGGCCACGGCCAACGGCGTCGGCGCCTGGGCCGCGACCGTGTTCGCATTCTGGAACGGCCATTATTTCATCTTCGGCTCGGCCTTCGCGCTGACGCTCGGCATGATTCTCCTCGTTCCTCTCGTCCTCATCGCGATGGCCCGCATCGACGAGATCGCGGCCGTCGCCTTCGGCCGGCCGCCGCAGCGGCTGCTCACCAAGGGCAAGGCGATCGAGAACGTGCCGGAGAATTACTATCCGAAGGTCTCGATCCATATCCCTGCGTATTACGAGCCGGTCGAGATGCTCAAGCAGACGCTCGATGCGCTGTCGCGGCTCGACTATCCGAACTACGAATGCGTCGTGATCATCAACAACACGCCGGACCCGGCGTTCTGGCAGCCGATCCAGGATCATTGCCGCGCGCTCGGTGAGCGCTTCAAGTTCATCAACGCCGAGAAGGTGCAGGGCTTCAAGGCCGGCGCGCTGCGCATCGCCATGGACCGCACCGCCGTTGACGCCGAGATCATCGGCATCCTCGATGCCGACTATGTGGTCGAGCCCGACTGGCTCAAGGACCTCGTGCCAGCCTTCGCCGATCCGCGCGTGGGCCTGGTGCAGGCGCCGCAGGAGCATCGCGACGGCGACCTCTCGATCATGCACTACATCATGAACGGCGAATATGCCGGCTTCTTCGACATCGGCATGGTCCAGCGCAACGAGCTCAACGCCGTCATCGTGCACGGCACGATGTGCCTGATTCGCCGCGCCGCGATGGACATGGCCGGCGGCTGGTCATCCGACACGATCTGCGAGGACTCCGATCTTGGCCTTGCGATCCAGGAGCTCGGCTGGACCACCCACTACACCAATTATCGCTACGGCAAGGGGCTGCTGCCCGACACCTACGAGGCCTTCAAGAAGCAGCGCCACCGCTGGGCCTATGGCGGCCTGCAGATCGTGAAGAAGCACTGGCGGCAGTTCCTGCCCGGACGGAGCCGGCTGACGCCCGACCAGAAGCGCGAATACGGCCTTGGCTGGCTCAACTGGTTGGGAGCCGAAAGCCTCGGCGTGGTCGTGGCGCTGCTCAACCTCGTCTGGGTGCCGATCGTCGCCTTCGCCGACATCGCCATTCCCGACAAGATCCTGACGCTGCCGATCATCGGCGCCTTCATCGTCTCTCTCGCGCACTTCCTGTCGATGTATCGCGCCCGCGTCGCGATCAAGCCCGGCCAGATGCTGGGCGCCATGATCGCCGCGATGAGCGTGCAATGGACGGTGTCGCGCGCAGTCGCGCAGGGCCTGATCACCGAACACATTGCGTTCGCCCGCACCTCCAAGGGTGGCCTCTCCAGGATGTCGATCGAGTTCCAGGCGTTCTGGGAGGCCGTGATCGGTGTCCTGCTTCTGGTCGGCGCCGGCGTGCTGATCGCCTCCAACTCTTTCCGGCAGATCACCGAGATCTATATCTTCGCCGGCGTGCTGGTGCTGCAGAGCCTGCCGTTCCTGGCCGCGGTTGCGATCGCGATCCTCGAGCTCAGCCGCATCAACTCGTTCCAGTTCTGGCGCGACAGCGCGATCCGCACCGCCGAGCTGATCGGTCTCCGCCCCGTCGCCCTGCCGGGGCCAGGCAACGCGCAGGCCGTGCCGAGCGAGGTGCAGCGGGAGGCGAACTGAGGGGGCGGATCGGCACCCGCTCCCCCCGCGAATGAAAGTTATGAGGTGTTTGGGCGTGGATGACGCCCCGCCAAACAGGTTCAAAACCTCGGCCTAAGCGGTGGAATCGCCAAGCAAATCCCCGCCTCTGCCGCGTGTTTCGGCAGCCAGCCTCGCTATTGACCTCAGCGCCTCATCCCCCTACACAGCGCGGGCCGAAAGCATGATCCGGAAACAGCCGGTTTTCCCCGCGACGCAAACTGAAGCGCAGCGGCAAGACATGCTTCTCGAATGTCCGAAGACGATGGCGATCTCGCAGCCATCAGCGGCCATGGGAGCGCGTAGCTCAGCCGGTAGAGCACGTGACTTTTAATCACGGGGTCCTGGGTTCGAGCCCCAGCGCGCTCACCAAGCTGAAATCGCTATTGATAATTTGACTCCGAGTGTCACAGCGGGGCTCGATTGTTGGAATGCCTCGCCCCCTCACCGCTGCACCTCAAAGCTGCCGCGCACCTTCGCGCAGGCGAGCCCGACCGTGTAGACGTGGATCCCCTCGATCACGCAATGGTCGGGATGGAGCGACAGGAGCCCGATCGCATTCGCGTCGTCGAGTGCCGTGGCCGAGCGGACGACGATACAGGGATAGTCCGCCGCGAGCTTCGCATAGCTCTCAGGACGGAAGTTGTTCTTGAGGACGTGCGTATAGGTGTTGTGGTCCAGCAGCGGCACTGTGAAGGCGCTGGCGTAGGCCGCCGAAAACCTCTCTCGCATCGCCTGGTCGCCCCAGAGCTGCAAGGTCATGTCCCAGCCGTGGTTCATGTCGTTCTCCGGCGCGCGCACGAACATGCCGGAAACATTGGCGCAGGCGGGTCCGGCCGCGAGGACGGCCTTCGAGAGCCTCGCCCCGACCGCGTTCAGGGCCGACCATTCCCGCGCAAGAGCGCTGGCCCCGATCAGCGTCGTCACGCTTGTGACGGCGCACAGGCAGCCCGCCAGCAGGTTCGGCGCGATCGGCCGCAGCGTCGGCACCAGCCGCCTGAGCTGCACCAGGACCAGCACCAGCACCCCCCCGGTCTGGACCCACGGGACCAGCATGTAGTGAAGCGCAAAATGCTTCGACGTCGCCACAAGGTGCGCAGCATAGATCAGGGCAGCGGCGCCGAGCGTCAGGCTGAGCGGATCGCGCCAGCTCCGGGTCCTAACGCTCCAGGTCAGCGCCGTGCCCGCAGCCGCCATGTAGACCCCGAACACGAGCGGCGCGGCTTTGATGATCTCGGCCATGTTCGACCAGAACGATGCGAAGTCAATGAACCCGCGCTCGCCCTCGCCATACTGCCCTTTATGCGTGGCGATCTGCGCCAGCCATCCGAAGCCGCGCGTGATCGTTCCCGGATTGAAGATCAGATTGAAGCCGATAAAGCCGACCGCACCGGAAATGGCGGCGGCAACGAAGGCGCGCCGGTTTCCGAGCAGGCACACGGCGAAAAGGGCCTGCGGGAGATAAAGATATTTGGTCGAGAACCCCAACGCGAAGATCACCCCCGCGACGACACCGAGGCCGGTTGCCGGCGGCTTCTCGTCGAGCGCAGTCTTGATCACGATCGCGATCCCGAATAGTGCGATCGCCGCCAACAGGCTTTCCGGAGCGAGCATCGTCTGGAGGTGAAACACTTCGGGATGCACGAACGCGCCGGCCTGAAACAGCATCGCAGCGATCGCGCTCTGCGTCGTCCGTCCGACAATGAGCCCGCCTGCAAGCAGCGCGCCGGCAAGCACCAGCGCCTCGCTGGTTCGCGCTGCCCATGTGATCGCATCGTAATGCTTGAGCCCGAACGCGACGATGTCCTCGGCCCGCGACATCAGGCCCCACACCCTGATGATCAGCTCGACGAGCAGCGTCGTCGTCGTTCCCGGATGGTCGAACTTCATCGAGCCGTATCCGGCGGCCGCCACGAGTCCGTTCATCGTGTAGGCCGATTCCGGATCGACCGGAAGACCCCAGACGGCCTGCCACGACGAATAGAGCAGCGTCGCCGCCAGGTAAAGCGACGGCAAGATAAGGATGAGTAGAGTCCTGGTCGACTGGCGAATGCGCACGTCCGGGAAAGAGGGAGTGTCAGACATGTACCGTGCTTCAAGTTTGGCCTGAGCGAACGAAGCACCGGACACCGGCACCGGCGCCGACAGGCTTTTCGACAAAGCCCGCGTCACGCATCCAGCGTTCCCGATCTGTCGTGACCGTGGCCGGATACAGGATCAGCAGAATCGGCCGGTCTGGGTGTGCGGCCAACGGGGCCGACGACGCACGGAAAAAATCATCCGGAGTGATCCTCAGACATTTCTCGGCGCCGCGGTTGAAATGAAAGGCGCAGGCCCAGCGCCATTCGGAGAAGATCATCAGGCGCGGACCAAGCTGCTGCATGAACGACAGCATCGGCTCGACCGGCCCGGGTTCTTCCGCCGCCAGCATTCGCAGCTCGATTGCGTTTTGCCGCTGGTGCATCCGTTCGGCGGTGAAGGTCATGCTGGCGCCAATGACCAGGGCCGACGCGACCGCGACAATAGTTGCGGCCAGACCATGTCGACTTGCGTAACCGCGGTTTGCCGCCGGGGGCTGCGGTTCTGATGCAAGACAAGACAGGGGGCGCTCCCGCGCGCTCGCGAAGCGCCGCAGTAACACGCCCGCGCCGGCGCTGGACGTCAGCGCGTACAGCGGCAGCGCCAGCGCGAGATTGCGCCGGTCATAGCTGAAATACACCGCCCATAAAGTGCTGAACGGAATATTGACGGCGAGCAGGATCCAGCGATAGCGCGCATTGAACAACACTGCGACATTGAGGGCAATGAAGCCCGCCAATCCAATCCCGATCACCGCGAACCTGCTAAAGCCGAGCAACGCGTAAACAAAGGTAATGGCGTCGATGGCGCGCGTCAGCTGGCTGCGGTTTTCATAGATGCCCTCGAACAGGTAGCCGAGTTCCGAGCTGTTGCTGCCATTGCGGATGGTCACGAAGGCATAGACGTAGATCGGGGCGCACAGCGCGATGGCCAGCGCCGTCCGCCAGGTCAGGGCGAGACCTTCCATGAACACGGGCGCCAGTCGCCGCTTTTCCTCGTAGGTCCAGCACAGGCACAGCAGCGGCACGGCGCCGATCATGTAGAGGCCGACCTGCTTGGTCATGGCCGCGCCGCTGGCCAGCAGCAAGGCCAGCGCAATCGCGCGCGGCCGCTCGTACGACGAAGCGAACAGCAGAATAGTGACCGTGCTGAGCAGAGCAAAGAACGCGACCGGGACGTCGATGAAATCCTGCACGGATGTGCCGCCGATGCCCCACCGCATCAGGACGAACGCGATCGGAATGCTCAGCAGCAGAACGAAATCGCGCGAGCGGACCGCGACGAAAGCCAGCGTCTCGAACGTCAGCAGCCAGAACACGAACTTGAACGAGGAAGAGAAGAACTCGACGGTCGAGTCGCCCATCAAGACATAAGGAACCGACCACAGCTGTGGGATGAGCTGGGGGTAGTGGTAAATCCGGTTCGGCAGCCGGTTGGCCGCCCAGTCCAGCGCCCACAAATTCCACTGTGCCACCGGATCGTAGCCGACCAGGATCGATCCGAACGAGGCGGCCAACAGGTTTAGCGTGTAGAGGAAAACCAGAACGGCGGCCAGACAGCTCACAAGCGGCAACGGCTGCAGGCGGCCGCCGGTCGGCTTCACGGCATTGCAAAGCCCGCACCAGGCCGCGCGAGCGCCCGTGGCAACCCTATCGAAGGCGAGCCTGCTGTCCTGGATCAGGGTTGCCAATGCCGCCGCCACCACGGCGCCGGCAATCACGCGGGCGACGGCCGTCGTGTAGATGCCGAACCAGACCGCGGATTCGACCATGACGCCGCTCGCGATCACGCTCAGGGCGAACGGGCCGGCCAGCGGCGGCAGCAGCCGCTCGATGCGAAATGCGCGGACGATCAGATAGCCGGGAGCAAAGGCCCCGAAGATGTAGCCGACCGCGCCCCAAAAGAATGTCATGGCAATCCAAGGCCGGCCCCGTGCCGGTCGGGAAGGGAGTTGCGTGCGCTTTAAGCAAATCAGCCCGGTCGCGGCAAGGCGGCTTCAGTTCGCGCCATCCGGATCGGCGGCGGTGCCGCGTCACTGTTTGCCCAGAACAACGAAGCCGTAGCCGGCGCGGGCCGAAAGCATGATCCGGAAACAGCCGGTTTTCCCCGCGACAAGCCAAATCAATGACTTACGGCAAAGTGGCGATCGGCCGAAAATACCCTGATGTCTGCGGTGTCTGCGTCGTGTCTGCAAACCGATCGCGGGCCTGCGCGTCGAGGATGGTGCCGCGATAATTGACTGCCAGCGCCAGCAATCCCGCGCGCTGCTCCGGCATGGCCGCCTGCCCTGCCAGCTGTTGGCAGATGCCCTCCATGCGCGCGAGTTCGTCGATGTCGTGCTGATGCCGTCCCATGTCGCGATCACCCGTGAAGCCCTCACGCGTGGATTTTGCATTTCTGCTGGGTGCGGTAAGATGTCCCCGGGTAGCCACTCACAGTTTGCTCTGGAGTGCATGATGCAGAACTTTGTCACCGGATGCGTTGTGGTCGCTGTGGGTTTTATGGTCTGGCTTGCCTACTCCCAAAAGCACCATCAATGCTGGAATGGGCACGTGCTCGAAGACTTGCACGAGCATGTGCTAACTCGTCAGCCTTGCGGATCCCTCAGTAGTTCCTCCATGTAGGAGTCCGCCGCTCGACGACTTTCGTCGCATCTTCGGCGGCAGCGTCACGCCGCCGATCCGCGCTGGCCAAATCTCTCTCAACCACGAATTCAAGTCGAGCTTCAGCGTGAACCCGCCGGTTCACGCAACATCGCCCCAGGCGATCTGCCCGCCCCTCAGCTCTCCGGCCCTGCAACCGTCGCCGGCGCACTGAGCGGAGCGCCACCGACCGACACCGGCCCGATCGAGACCGGCCCGATCGACTTCGGCTGCCGAACCATCCGCTTGCGCAGCAACAGCCGATCGCGCGCGCGCAAGCGCGGGATGGAGGCCGTGACGTCAGACATCATCGTGTTTTGCAGCGTGTCGATCTTCGCGATCAGCGTCGACAATTGCGGCGATATCTTCTTCACATCGCCGCGCTCGTCGGTGATGCTCTGGCGGAGCGACATCAGGGTCGTCGAATCCTGCTGACGCAGCGCCGTGTTCTGTTGCAGGGATGAACTGATCTCCTGCAGCGCGGCGGCCTGCTGCTGCTGGGCCGACTGGATTTCCTTCAGGGCGACGGCAACAGCATCGGGTTTCGGCGCGGGCTCTTGCTGGCGCGGAAACAGCGCGGCCAGGTTGCTGATGTCCGGCGAAGGCAGATCAAAGGGCAAGGTGTAGATGGCAGCGGAGCCGTTGATCGCCAGGGCACACACCGCGAAGGCCAGGACCGACTTCCGGCTGGAGCGCTTCAGCGGTACTGGAGCGTCCTGGGTCTCGCGCTCAGGCCGGGATTCAGATGCGGCGGCCGCAAGTGCCGCGGCGTCGAGGTGTTCGGCGAAGCCGAGCGTTTCGGATGTCGTGGTCATGCGCATTGACCTCATGAGCGAGCAAAAGGAGGCCGTCGCCGGAACGTCCTCTCGACGTCTCCTTTACGCAGCACTCACTTACACAACTGTCTAAAATTGTGAGCTTTTCGGATTAATTCCACGTTAGCGACGGGCATGTCCCGTGACCCCGGCCGATGACGTGGGCGCTGCGATGGACTTGCGGCGGCAGACGTTCAATTCCGTTCCATCCGCCTGATCCAAAAAAGCCAGGAGACATCAGACCCGAAAAGTGTAGGATTCGACAAAACTGGAGGGAACGGAATGTTTGAAATCACCGGTTTCGACACGGCAGGCGTCGTCAGCCTCAAGCGGGAGTCCCTCGCCGCCGCCCTGAAGAAGGCCAGGGAGCTGATCCAGGACGGGTGCCGCGACGTTCGGATCGTCGATCCCGATGGGCGGGTCCACACCTCCTTCGAGGAGCAGGCCGCCTAAGCCGCCTCACCCTCCCTCCCCAACGCATGCACCGTTGAGCGGCCCGACAACGGCCGCTAGGGTGAGCCTTTGCGGAGGCTCATTTGAAACAGGTCATTAGTGCTGTCGCAGTCCTAGCGCTGCTCTCCACCTCGTCTGCCCGCTCACAAGCCCTCGTCGATCCCAGCAAGGTGGCGCCGGAATACCGCGAGGCGGCCGAAAAGCGCCGCGCCGAGCAGATCCGCCAGCGCGAATGCGCGCAGAAGGCGGATCTGGTGAAGGTGTTGCCGCGAGACCGGACCGACTTTCTCATTCACTGCCTGGATGGGCAGGTGGCGAAGCAATAGCGCCTCGCACGGGATCGCGCGCCGGCGACGACAAAGCGGCAGCCGGCGTTGATGGTTTCTTCAGATGTTCGGCTCACCGTGGCTGCCGATTTCCATCATCATTGTCGCCGGCGCATGAGTTTCGTCCAGATCCAGTGCACGCGTTGCAAGACGATGTTTCGCGATCGCGCGGGACGGCTGCAGGACGGCTATTCAAGGCAATGTCCCTGTTGCGAGGTCGTGCTGTTCTTCGCTGACGACGCTCAACATCCCTTCATCAAGCGCGCGATGCAAAGCGCAAGGCAGGCGCGCAGAGAGCAGCGCGAAGCCGAGGCGATCAGGATCGCGGCGCCGGCAGAACCGCGTGTGGCGCCGCGGTCGAGGTCGTCATCGACGGGGCGGTCTCGGGTGCTGGGAAGATCGGAGTAGCGCCTGCTCGGCCTCCGACGTTGCCTCGATCCAGATCCCGGCGCTGCGGCAGTAGCAACAGTGGGCTGGATGCGAAAAACCCCAGTGCTTGGGGACACTGGGGTGTTTCAAAGACTATAAATTTCAGACTATAAATAAGTAAGGCAATGACACCTCTATAGCAGCCCTCTCCGTGGCGGCTTGTGAACTGGTTCACACCCGATGCGCGCCCGGTCGGACTCTTTGTCACACTCCTGGCTGCCACGCCCGCGGTTGTCGCACACCCCTCGCGGCTAGCTCCGGCGCGACTTCCGCGGAAACAGGCGATCCCTGATGTAGCGCGAGGTCGCGGTCAGGCGGATGCCGCGCGGCTTCTGCCAGGCTGCGCGGTCGATCTCCTTCTTATCGCCGATCGCAAGGCGTCCCTTGGCGCTCTTGGCGATGAAGATCGCGTCGCTCATCTTGCGGCCCGAACGCTTGTTCTTGGCCTTCACCTCTTTCCAGAGGCTGATCCGGCCGAGCTTCAGCTTCGGCAGCTCTTCCTTGATCTCGCGCCGCAGGCAGGCCTTCTCGGTTTCGCGCGCGCGCTTGCGGCCGCCCGGGAACATCCAGAGGCCGTCCGACCGTCTCCTGACCAACAAGACCTTGCCGCGCTTGGCGGCGACCAGCTTGGAAGACTTCGCCATTCCTGTCGCAAACCGAAAAAGAATCTGCGGCCATCGTAACTTGTCTAATTCATTAGACAAGTTACACGGCCGCCCTGAAGGCCACCGCCATCCCCAATTGTCCACACTCTGCGAAAAGCGTTTGGTCAGCGCCTAAGGCGCTATCGGACCTCGTCGGAAGCGGGTGATGCAGCCGTCCGCTTCCCCGTCTCGCTCCCGATCCACGCCGCCGCCATCTCCCACGCCACCGACAGGATGATCGGCCCGATGAACAGGCCGACAATGCCATGGGCCAGCGTGCCGCCGATCACGCCGACGAAGATGACGATGGTCGGCGTGTTGAGGCCGCGTCCCATGACGAGCGGCTTCAGCATGGTGTCGATGAAGCCGACGACGACGAAGAACACGGTGAGCACCAGCGCCGTGGTCACGTCCTTGGCGGTCCAGATCCAGATGATGACAGGCAGCAGCACGAGGAAGGCGCCGATCTGCACGATCGACAACAGCAGCACGAGAAAGGCCAGCAAGCCGGCACTCGGCACGGCCGCGAGCTTGAAGCCGATGCCGGCCAGCAGCGCCTGCACGATGGCAACGCCGATCACGCCTTGCGCCACCGCACGGATGGTGGCGCCGCCAAGCGTGAGGAAATGCTCGCTCTGCTCGGGCACGATGCGCGACAGGAAGCCGCGCCCGGCGGCAACCAGCCGCGGCCCGTGGGGAAACAGGAAGCCGGCCACGAACACCGAGACCAGGAATTGGAGCGTGCCAAGGCTGGCATCGCCAGCGAGCGTCAGCAGCGGTCCTGCCAGCGGCTGGAGATAGGGCGCCACCTCGCGCAGCACCGCGCGGATGTTGGTGTAGGCCTGGTCCCACAGCTCGAACAATGTCGGGCCGATCAGCGGCCATGACTTGATCTGTTCCGGAGCGGACTGCAGCGCGAGGTCACCGGTGCCGAGCTGATGCGCCAGCTCCCTGCCCCCGTCGACGGCACTCACGCCGAGCCAAGTCGCCGGGCCAAGGACGATGCCGAGCGTCACCAAGGTGAGGATGGCGGCTGCGGTCTTGGGCCGGCCGCCAAGCACTTTGGCCAGCCAGTTGAAGGCCGGATAGAACGCGACCGCGAGCACGCCGCTCCAGGCCAGGATCGGCACGAACGGCCGGATGATCAGGAATGTCCAGACGATCAACAGCGCCAACAGGCCGAGCCGGATCACCAGCTGGATGACGTCCTCGCCCGTCAGGAGCTGACGCAGACTTTTCACAGGCACGGCTTTCCTTGCGGCATCAACGCAGCTCCGGCGCTTGCGCGGCCCCGGGTTATTGCGAGCCCCGGGCCGGGCGTCAAGCCGGCCGGAGACGGGCTCGAGCCGCCGGGGTCCGCCAGATCCGGGAAATCCGGCAAGATCCGCCACGTGTGCCCGCATTGCCTAACGGCATTTAACCGGATTTCAGCCGACCAATTTACGCCGATGCAAAGGCTCGCGCCTATCCTTGCCGCAAGGTCCCAAAAACACTCGCGGTGCAATGGCCAATACCATCTGGACGATCGAAGAATTCACCTGCCCCGGTTGCGGCATGAACTACACCGCGACCCGGGAGGAGCATGCCGAGCCACACGCTGGCCAGTTCAAATGCAGCATCTGCAGCGGCGTGGTACACTCCTGGTCCGGCAAGCACCATTTCTTCGGCTGGCAGGCCGTGAAGTCCAAGCCGGCCGTGTTCGGCCGGCGCTGGGCCGGAGTGCAGTGGTAGCGCCGGCAGATCGCTTACCGGCGCACGCCAACGCGGTTGACGCCGCCATTCAGATTGGTCCCGCTCACGGTGCCGGCACGAACCGCGGCACGTGCAACAGGCCGCGGCCGTAGCACCACGCCAGCGCGTGCGACGCAGGACGGCGGATAATCGACATACTGGCAATAGACCACGGCCTTCGCGGGTGTCGGACTGAGGGTCACCCCCGCCGTCCCCAGCAGACCCGCAGCCGCAAGCGCTGCGACTGCTACTGACTTCATCGAACGACGCTTGCTCCGGCGCATGGCGATCCTCCCTCATTGCACGCGTGGATGATGATGGCTGCCGCCCCAGCCCGGCCAGAGGCAACGTGCGTCGCGGTGCACCGGCAATGTTGACCTAGATCAACGGTGGGTGCGGCATCGGAGCTGACCGAAAGCCGCCGCGGCCGCGATGTCATGCCTGCCATTCGGCGGACGATGCGCGGCTTTTGCTGAAGGGCGACACCGGTTAAGTTCGCCCTCTCCGCAACCGAAGCCGCTATGCAATGACCGCTCCTTTCGTCCCGCAGATTGCCCTTTATCGCGACTGGCTTGCCAAGCAGCGTGGCCTCACCTTCGCTGACTACGAGGCGATGCGGCAATGGTCGGTGCGGGATCTCGATGCGTTCTGGCGCAGCATCTGGGACTATTACGACCTGCAATCGTCAACGCCGTTTGCGGCCGTCATCACCGAGCGCAAGATGCCCGGTGCGGTGTGGTTTCCCGGCGCGCAGGTGAACTATGCGCGGCAGGTGTTCCGGCATGTGGACGCCGCGCATGGCGCCGGCCAGCCCGCGATCGTCTCCAGCGGCGAGGACGGCAAGCTCACGGAAACCAGCTGGCCGGAGCTCAAGCGCAAGGCGGCCGCACTGGCGCTGCATCTGAAGAACAAGGGGATCAAGCCCGGCGACCGCATCGCGGCCTACCTTCCCAACATTCCCGAGACCATCATCGCGTTTCTCGCGAGTGCCAGCATCGGCGCGGTCTGGAGCCTCTGCGCGCCCGACATGGCGGCGCCCGCCGTGATCGACCGCTTCAAGCAGATCGAGCCAAGAGTGCTGATCGCCTGTGACGCCGTCACCTATGCCGGGCGCAGGCATGACCGCAAGGACGTCGTCGCCGAGTTGCGCCGCTCGCTGCCGACGGTCGAGCATGTGATCCTGCACAGCGAAGCGCCCGCCGCACCGGACGCCCTGCTCTCGGACATCACCGCAAGGACGGGCACGGCGGTCGACGCCTTCGAGCCGATATGGCTGCCATTCGATCATCCGCTCTGGATCGTCTATTCCAGCGGCACCACCGGCCTGCCGAAGCCGATCGTGCACGGCCATGGCGGCATCGTCATCGTGGTGCTGGCGCTCCTCGGCTTACACAACGACATCGGCTGTTCCTATCACGAGAACTCGTTCGGCGAGCGCTATCACTGGTACTCGTCGACCGGCTGGATCATGTGGAATTCGCAGGTCGGCGGCCTGCTCAGCGGCACCACCTGCTGCATCTTCGACGGCAGCCCCGGCGGCACCAGGGACAAGCCCGACTGGTCCACGTTGTGGCGCTTCGTGGCGCAATCGAAAGCGACCTTCTTCGGCGCTGGCGCGGCGTTCTTCGCCAACTGTGCCAAGGCGGAGATCGACCTTACGGCCGCGGGCGATCTCTCCCGCCTGCGCTGCCTCGGCTCGACCGGCTCGCCGCTCAGCGCCGACACCCAGGCCTGGTTCAACGCGCGCTTCGCTGCGCTGTCGAAGCTCAACGGCAGCAAGGCGCAGGCCGATATCTGGTGGGCGAACATCTCCGGCGGCACCGATTTCGCCGGCGCCTTCATCGGCGGCAACAGGGAATTGCCGCAGACGCCGGGCGCGATGCAATGCCGCCTGCTCGGCGCGGCCGTGGAAGCCTTCAGCGAACAGGGCCGCGCCGTGACGGGCGAGGTCGGCGAACTCGTCTGCACCGAGCCGATGCCGTCGATGCCGCTCTATTTCTGGAACGACAGGGGCAACGCGCGCTATCTCGCCAGCTATTTCGAGACCTATCCCGATCATTTCGACGGCAGCGGCCGCGGCCCGGTGTGGCGGCACGGCGACTGGCTCAAGATCAATCCGGACGGCTCCTGCGTGATCTACGGCCGCAGCGATGCGACGATCAACCGGCACGGGCTGCGCATGGGCACCAGCGAGCTCTATTCCGCCATCGAGGCGCTGCCGGAGGTGCTCGACAGCCTCGTCGTCGACCTCGAATATCTCGGCCGCGAAAGCTACATGCCGCTGTTCGTCGTGCTGCGCGAGGGCGTCGCCTTGGATGGCGCAATGCAGGCGAAGATCAACAAGGCGATCGAGGCCCGCCTGTCACGCCGCTTCCTGCCGAATGAGATCTTTGCCGTCGCCGAGATCCCGCGCACGCTGTCGGGCAAGAAGCAGGAGCTGCCGATCAAGAAGCTGCTGCTCGGCCAGCCCGTCGAGAAGGTCATCAACAAGGAAGCGATGGCCAATCCGGCCTGCCTTGATTGGTATCTTGCGTTTGCCCGGGACTATCTGGCCCGAACCGCGGCCTGATCCCGGGCTGATCGGACCAATTGCGCCTTCGGCATTTGCACTCCGTTCATCGATGACAGCTAGACGGGTCAGGATCCCTGCAACGAGCAGCACGCCAGAACAGCACACTATGGCCGACCTCAACGCTGTCCTCACCCGGCTCAACGACCGCCTGCTTCGCCTCGAAGGCGAGCTGTTCGTGCTGCGCTCGCTGGCGCGCGCGACGCTGACGGCAGGCGACGACCACGCGGCGCGGATGCGCAAGCTGGTCGAGGCCGCCAAGGTTGCGCTCGATGACGAGGCCAAACGCGAGCTCGACAACCCCACGCGCAAATATGTCGATGCGGCAACCGCGCTGGTGGAGGAATTGCTGGTCGAGCCGACCCCGGCGCGACCGCTGTTCACCGTGATCGATGGCGGACGGCGCGACTAAAGCGTCAGATGTCCGTGGATTCAGCCTTCAGCCGGCTGAGACCTTCCTCGATGATCGCGATCTCCTCGTTGATCTTGCTGATCGGCAGGCTCAAATCGTACGCGCCTGACCTGCCCTTCAGGTCAACGGCGAGCCGCTGCCTGTGCATCATCAGCTCGTCGAGGCCACGGCGGTTCTTCAGCCGCACATAGGCGTCCACGATCTGCGCAATTGCGTTCGACATGACATCGGTCCCGGCAAAAATGCCCGCGCGGCGCACCCACGCCGGCGGGACATTTTTGGTGTCGCGGTACGCAATACAAATCCGCGACGGATTCGTCGATACGACAACTGGGTTGAGAACGTGTTACCGTTTGATGATCCGGTGCGGCGGACAACGAAAAGGCCGCTGCTCCGGCCCAAGGTCACAGTGCGGTTATGGAAGCACCGGAACGGCCAATGATGCGTTCGCCGCGTTCATCGGTCCTGTGCACCCCTGCATTGTTGATAACCGGTGCAAACGCCGCGCGGGTGGTGACAGGGCGCCCGGACGTGTTATCGGGGGATGACGCAGTTGCGAGACGGATCAGACACCCATGCGCATTACCCTCGTCGGCTCCCGCCATTTCGGCGTGACCACCCTGAACATGCTTCGCGAACACGGCGTCGGGGTCGTGCGGGTCGTGGTGGCCGACGCGGACGACCGCCTGGCCGCGACGGCCAAGGCCGCCGGCATCGAGGTGGTGGTGCAGGCCAATCCCAAGCTGGTGGTGGCCTCCGAGATTGCCCCCGACACCGATCTGATCATCACCGCCCACAGTCATGCCCGGGTTGGCAAGGACGCGCTCGCAGCCAGCAAGCTCGGCGGGATCGGCTACCACCCCTCGCTGCTGCCGCGCCATCGCGGCAAGGCCGCGGTGGAATGGACCATCAAGGAAGGCGACCCGATCGCCGGCGGCACCATCTATCACCTCGCCGACCGTATGGACGCCGGCGCCATCGCTGCTCAGGACTGGTGCTTCGTGAAGAAGGGCGAGACCGCTCGCGAGCTTTGGGAGCGTGCGCTGGCCCCGCTGGGGCTCAAGCTGCTCGCCGACGTGATCGACTACGCCAAGGTCCACAAGGCGTTGCCGGCCAAGACTCAGGACGAGCAGTTCGCGACCTCAGCACCAAGTCTTTCCTAGGAGATCTTTCCTGAGTCGCTTCTCGCGTTAAGGATGAACGTGAGGTCGCATTGATTCTGCTTCAAAAATCGGAGCCAAAATCGCAAATAAACCATTGTTTGCACAGGAACAATTTTCGCAATTGCATCGCACCAAATTTCCGTCACATTTGGCCCGAATAACAGTCAGCATATCAGACACATTCAAGGACGGAATTCATGCGTTTTGGTCGCATTGCGGCGTTCTGTGCCGCTTCAATTGTTACTGCCAGCCTCGCCGCTCCCGCTTTCGCCCAGACTCCCTATGACGGCAATTGGCAGGTCACCATCGTGACCAAGACCGGTTCGTGCGAGCCGACCGCAAGCTCCATGCTGACGGTCGCCGACGGCAAGATCACCGCACCCGGCGCTAACGTTTCCGGCACCATCGGCAGTGGGGGTCTTGTGAAAGTTTCGATCAATGGTGCATATGCCAACGGTCAACTCAGCGGCAATGCCGGATCGGGGAAGTGGAATGGAGCATCTGCAGGTATACCGTGCAGCGGGCGGTGGGAAGCATCGCGCCAATAAGCAATTCGGAACTGGTGTCCTCAATCGGCGGCTGCTCACGGCGGCCGCCGTTTTGTTGGTGACAGCTGTTGCCACCAGCTCGGAGAGCAAGGCCCAAGCCGGTCCCTTCGCACCGCTGGCGGGCAGCTGGAGCGGCGGCGGCACGGTGACGCTGGATGACGGCTCGACCGAGCGGATCCGCTGCCGGGCCAAATACGCCCCGATCGGACCGACCATGGAGATGTCGCTGACCTGTGCCAGCGACGCCTACAAGTTCAACCTGGCTGCCAGCGTCAAGGCCGAGGGGAGTGCCATCACCGGTAGCTGGTCCGAGGCCAGCCGCAATATCAGCGGCTCGCTTCAGGGACGCGGCGGTGGCGGGAACTTCGAAGTGGTGGCCTCTGCCGCTGGATTCAACGCCAACATCGCGTTGAGAACGAGCGGCAACAAGCAGAGCGTTACGATGCGCGCGGACAGCCAGTTCCGCGGCGCCAATATCTCGCTGTCGAAATAGGACGACAGCACGGCGATACGACCATCGACCCGGCGACCTCGCCGGGTCGATTTTTTATGGGCCCGGCACGAACGCCCTGCCCCGATTCGCGCCCGCGCCCGGTGAACCACCGCGCGGCTTGAGGCGACAAATCCAGGTGGTCGAGCGTGATTTGGATCACGTTGGAGGGGCATTCCATCGTGCACATTCGATCACAGAGCTGCGGGTTGAGTCAGTCGTTTTGCTAGCGCGAGGCCAGGCGGTTTCGTGTAGGTTCGACACCAATCTGTTGCTGCCTGTCATTCGATTCTGTTGGGGATTTCAGATGCGCACTCTCACCATCATCGTTTCGCTGATGTGCATGGCGCTGTCGGTCAGCGCCGCCAAGGCCGACCGCCGCGTCGCCTTTGTCGTCGGCAACGGCGCCTACAAGAACGTCGCGCAATTGCCGAACCCGCCGATCGACGCCAAGGCGATGGCATCGACGCTGCGCAATGTCGGCTTCGAGGTGATCGAAGGCTCCAACCTCACCCGCGACCAGATGACCGAGAAGCTGCTCGATTTCGGCCGCAAGGCCCAAGGCTCCGATATCGCAGTGTTCTATTATGCCGGCCACGGCATCGCCGTCAGCGGCACCAACTATCTCCTGCCCGTCGATGCCGACATCAAGTCGGAGATGGACGTCAAGCTTGGCGCCGCCATCAACGTCGACCTGACGCTCGACCAGACCATGGGCGATGCCAAGGTCAAGCTGGTGTTCCTCGACGCCTGCCGCGACAACCCGTTCGCCGCCAAGATCAAGTCGAACTCGGCCACCCGCAGCGTCAATGTCGGCAGCGGCCTAGCCGAGATGAAGTCGGGCGAAGGCACGCTGATCGCGTTCGCCACCGGCCCGGGCCAGACCGCGCTCGACGGCCAGGAGGGCAACAACAGCCCGTTCACCCGCGCGCTGATCGACAACATCACCAAGCCCGGCGTCGAGATCCAGCAGGCGATGACCTCCGTGCGCGCGCAGGTCAATGAAGAGACCCACAAGGGCCAGCTGCCGTGGGGCCACACCAATTTGATCGGCGCGGTCTATCTCAACCAGGCGCCGACGACCCAGGTTGCCAACGCGGCGCCGACGGCAACCGCCGCGCCAGCCGCAGCGGCCGGCAACTCCGAGGCTGAAGTCGAGTTCTGGCGCTCGGTGAAGGAATCCAACAAGCCGGAAGAGCTCAACGCCTACCTCTCCGCTTATCCCAACGGCCAGTTCAAGCCGCTGGCAATGGCGCGGCTCGCGGCGATCCAGAACGGTCCGTCGACCACGACCCGCAACCTCAATGCCGGCGTCGATCCCGCAACTTTCACCGACGACGCTACCCAGCTCACCGAGGACCAGATCGGCCTCGACAAGGGTCAGCGCCGCGACGTGCAGCGCCGCCTCACCGGCCTCGGCTTCGACACCAAGGTCACCGGTGTCTTCAATGACGAGACCCGCTCGGTGCTCAAGCGCTGGCAGGCCGCTCGCGGCTATCCGTCGACGGGCTTCCTCAACAAGCTCCAGCACAAGGCCCTGTTGTCCGAGATCGTCGCGACGACGACCGTGAGCGATGACAGCGCGAAGCCGGCCCGGCGCGCGGCACCAGCGCCAGCACAGGCGCAGAGCGCACCGGTTCAGCATCGCAACAGCGGTGGCGGCGACGCGGGTGCGGCCTTCGTGGGCGGCGTGGTCGGCGGCATGATGGGCGGCATGTTCCGCCGCTGAGCCGCAAAGCCCGATCGCAAATACAAAAGCCCGGCTCACGCCGGGCTTTTTCTTTGCTCTCCTCGGTCAAGGCAGAAGGAAAATGCTGCCGCAGACTTCGTCATTGCGAGCGTAGCGAAGCAATCCAGAATCCCTCCGCGGCAATAGTCTGGATTGCTTCGTCGCAAGAGCTCCTCGCAATGACGAGGAAAGAGGCGTGCCTTACACGGACGTATCGGGCCGCGGAGATTTACTTCCCCGCCGCCTTGCGCAGCGCCTCGTTGATGCGGTCCTGCCAGCCGGGGCCGCCTTCCTGGAAATGCTCGAGCACGTCCTGATCGATCCGCAGCGTCACCTGCTCCTTGATCCCGGGTGCCGCGTTTTTCTTCGGCGGCGGCTCCGCCACTTTAGCCGTCACCTTCTTGAACGCCGCCTCGGCTTCAGTGCGCGCGTCGCCCAATGTCCGCGGTCGCCTCGGTTGATCCGCCATCTCTCAGATTCCTTCAAACAGAGCCGTCGAAAGATAGCGCTCGGAGAAGGACGGCACGACAGCCAAAATGGTTTTTCCCGCCGCTTCCGGCCGCTTGCCGATCTCGAGCGCGGCGGCGATCGCGGCACCGGAGGAAATGCCACCCGGAATGCCCTCATGCCGCGCCAGCGCGCGCGACGTTTCGATCGCGGTCGTCGAGTTGATCTTCACGATCTCGTCGATCACGGAGCGGTCGAGAATGTCGGGTACGAAGCCCGCGCCGATACCCTGGATCTTGTGCGGCGTGTGGGCGCCCCCCGATAGCACCGGGCTCTCCTCGGGCTCGACCGCGACCACCCGCAAGGACGGCTTGCGCGGCTTCAGAACCTGACCGACGCCGGTGATGGTGCCGCCGGTGCCGACGCCGGCGACGAAGTAGTCGATATTGCCTGATGTGTCGTTCCAGATCTCTTCCGCCGTGGTACGGCGATGCACCTCCGGATTGGCGAGGTTCTTGAACTGCTGCGGCATCACCGAGTTCGGCGTCGTCTTCAACAGCTCTTCGGCGGTCGCGATCGCGCCCTTCATGCCTTGCGCCGCCGGCGTCAGCACCAGCTCGGCGCCGAGGAACGCGAGCATCTTGCGCCGCTCGATCGACATGGATTCCGGCATCACCAGCTTCAGACGGTAACCACGTGACGCCGCGACGAAGGCGAGCGCGATGCCGGTATTGCCTGACGTCGGCTCGATCAGCACCGTGTCGGGCTTGACGATGCCCGCCTTCTCCATCGCGATGATCATGGCGGCACCGATACGGTCCTTCACGCTGGCGGCCGGATTGAAATATTCGAGCTTTGCCAGAACCGTCGCGTCGACGCCGCGCATGCCCGGCAACCGGCGCAGGCGAACGATCGGCGTGTCGCCGAAAGCCTCGACGATCGAGTCGTAGATCCGGCCGCGACCGGGTTGGTGCGCTGCACCCATCTTTGCAACCTTCTCGGACGATGCGTCCATGTTGAACTCCCTGTGGCAGCAATTACGCTTCTCGCGCAGCGTTTGCGCAGTTACGGACAGCTAGTGACGACACGCAAGCGACAATGCGGCACATGTTAAATACGCTGCATCGCAAAATCGCGTGAGCACTAATTAGCAGAAAATCAACGCATTCGTGTTGCGACCTCGTCAACTGATTCTGTTTATGTTAGACTTAGGTCTCAAAGCAGGGAGGTCACCACGATGTCAGCAGTCGCTGAAGTGTTGTCGACCGTCGCGGCAAGGCGTGATCCGCGTTGTAGCGAGTTGCCCACGTGTCCCGTCTGCGCCGATTCCATGGTCGCCGCTGAAGCGTCCGCCTACGTCTCGGATCACATGATCTCGTATCTCTGGACCTGTGACAATTGCGGCTACGGTTTCGTGACCAAGCATGCCGTCAAGCAGCGGATCGTGTGCAACTGACGCGATTGCTGGAGCATGATCTTGTCGGAAAACCGCTGCACACTTTGCGCTAACGCGGCCCTTCGGGTCCAGATCATGCTCTCGCCCTAGCGAGGGGCGATGTCGCCCCTCGCCCAGTCCTCGCGCGTACGCCGATAGAACTCGTCGAATGTTCCGCGTGCGATCGCGTCCCTGATGCCCTGCATCAGGAACTGGTAGTAGGCGATATTGATTTCGGACAGCAGCATCGCTCCCAGCGTCTCGCCCGCCTTGACGAGATGGTGCAGATAGGCGCGTGCGCAATTGCGCGTTGATGGCCACGCACTCTCCTCGTCGAGCGGACGCGGATCGTCGGCGTGGCGGGCGTTGCGCAAATTGACCTGGCCGAAGCGGGTGAAGGCGACGCCGTGGCGGCCATTGCGCGTCGGCATCACGCAATCGAACATGTCGACACCGCGCTTCACCGCCTCGAGAATGTCGTCGGGCGTGCCGACGCCCATGAGGTAGCGCGGCCGGTCCGCCGGCAGCGCCGGCGCCGTCTCGTCGATCATCGCCAGCATCACGGCCTGCGGCTCGCCTACGGCAAGACCGCCGATCGCATAGCCATGGAAGCCGATCTCGACCAGGCCTTGCGCACTCGCATGGCGCAGTTCCGGCACGTCGCCGCCCTGGACGATGCCGAACAGCATGTAGCCGTCTGGCGCGCTCTCGAAGGCACGCTTGCTGCGTTCGGCCCAGCGCAGCGACAGCCGCATCGCGCGCTCGACGTCATCGCGCTCGGCCGGCAGCCGCACGCATTCGTCCATCTGCATCGCAATGTCGGAGCCGAGGTAGCGCTGCACCTCGATCGAGCGCTCCGGCGACAGTTCGACCTTGGCGCCGTCGATATGGGAGCGGAACGTGACGGCGTGCTCGCTGACCTTGCGCAGGTCCGCCAGCGACATCACCTGGAAGCCGCCGGAATCCGTCAGCATCGGCCCGTTCCAGCCGGTGAACCGCTGCAATCCGCCGAGCGCGTGGATGCGCTCCGCGCCGGGACGCAGCATCAGATGATAGGTGTTGCCGAGCACGATATCGGCGCCGGCATCGCGCACCTCGCGCCAGTGCATGCCCTTCATGGCACCGGCGGTGCCGACAGGCATGAAAGCAGGCGTCCGCACCACGCCATGGGGCGTGGTCAGGTGGCCGGTGCGCGCGGCGCCATCGGTGGCCAGCAGCTCGAAATGATTGGGTAGACCGGTATCGGGAAGATTCATGGCGGTGCTTATTGCGTGTCGGGCGAGCCCGATCAACCCGCACGATGCCCCAGACTGGCACGGCGTTGACGCGGACGTGATGACAGGGGCTGCTTGATGAACAAAACGATACAGTGTAGTTTTACTGCCGGGGCTGGACGAGACGCCGCGGCACACGGCCTGCGGCCGCAGATGCGTGATCGCCAGCCATCGACCAATGCCCCTCCCCACATGTTCGACGGACGTCTCCAGCCGCGCGGGCGACTGGGTAAGGCGCATGGTTGGCCACCTGATCAGGTCACTGGTCGTGTTATCCAGCCTGACACTCGCCGCCTGCACCTCAATTCCCCGCACGCCCTACACGGCGGCCGATGCCAGCAGCTCGCGCGTGCTCGATATCGAGGGCCTCAGGCGCTACGCCGACGAGCCCATCACCAAGTTCAGCTTCGCGCAGGACAAGGCGACCGGAAGCCGAACCTATCTGGCGCTCTCCGGCGGCGGCGCCGACGGCGCCTACGGCGTCGGTGTGCTCAACGGCTGGAGCGCAGCACGCAACCGTCCGACCTTCTCCGTCGTATCAGGGGTGAGCACCGGGGGCCTCATTGCCCCCTTTGCCTTCCTCGGATCGCAGTACGACGACACGCTGCGCGAGCTCTACACCAGCGGCATCGCCGAGAGCCTCTTGAACGATCCCAGCATCATCCGCGTGCTGTTCGGCTCCGGCCTGTTCGGCAATACGCGGCTGCGCGAGCTGGTCGCGCGCTATGTCGGACCCGAGCTCATGGCGCAGGTCGCGCGCGAGAGCGCCAAGGGCCGGCGGCTGCTGGTGGTCACCACCGATCTCGACACCCAGCGCACCGCGATCTGGGACATGGGCAAGATCGCCGCGGTCGGCACGCCCGAGGCGCTGAAACTGTTTCGTGACGTGATGGCGGCCTCCGCCAGCATTCCCCTGGTGTTTCCGCCCATCCTGATCGAGGCCGAAGGCCAGGGTCGCAAATTTCAGGAGATGCATGTCGACGGCGGCGTGACGGCGCCGGTGCTGACGCTGCCCGAGGCCTTGCTGTTGCAGGGACGCCTGCCCGGCAACGCGAAGATGGACATCTACATCCTCGTCAACAAGAAGATCGAACGCAATTTCGAGCTGGTCGCCAACAGCACGATCGACGTCGCCTCACGCAGCCTGTCCGCCATCACGCAATCGCAGACGCGCGCGATCATCCTGTCGACCTACGATTTCGCGGAGCGCAACCACCTCGGCTTCCATCTCTCCTATATCGAGCGAGATTATCCGGCGCCGCCGTCGGAAGGCTTCGACACCGGCTATATGCGGGCGCTCTACCAGTACGGCTACGAGAAAGCGGCCGGCGGCCAGGCCTGGACCTCGCGGATGCCGTGATATCCGCATCGCGGAACGGTGGTGGCGGAAGACCGTTGACGATCCGGCCAATTCGGCCAGATTCGCCATGACGCCTTGGTTGCTGCGCGTTATAGAGCAATGATCACTGTCGGGAACGCGCAGGAACCACTGGGCATGGGATTGACTGCGACCAAGGCAAAAACGGCAACGGCGCGACGCGAGGTGTCGAAATCGCGCGGCGGCCGGCCGACCAAGAGCGCCGCGATCGAGCGCGATCAGCGGCTGATCGAGGTCGCCACCCGCCTGTTCCTCGATCGCGGCTTTGACGCAACCTCGCTCGATGCGGTGGCCGAGGCCGCGCGGGTCAGCAAGCCCACCGTCTATTCCCGTTACGGCGACAAGCGCGGCCTGTTTGCCGCCGTGCTACGCCGCGAGATTGCGCGCTGGCTGGCGCCGCTGTCGGCTGCGGCGGAAACGCAGCTCAGCAGCGCCTCCGATATCCCTGTCGAACAGCGGCTGGTCGAGATCGGGCGCGAGATGCTGAATTTCACCTGCGGTCCCGACGCCGTGGCCTTCAGCCGCATGATGACGTCACAGGCCATCAACTTCCCTGATGTCGCCAAGCTCGGCAAGGAAGAGGGCTGGTTGAAGGCCGTCGCGACCACCGCCCGCTTCTTCGACCATCTGGCGGCGCAAGGCGCGCTCGATGTCGACGACACCACGATCGCCGCCGAAGTGTTCCTCGACGTTGTCGTCGGCCACACCCACCGCATGGCGACGTTCGGCACGCCGATGGAGTTCAAGGCGGCAGAGAAGCGGATGCGCGCGGCGATCAAGCTGTTCCTGGCCGGCGCGATCGGCCCTGCGAACCGCATCCAGGGCGCACCAAAAGCCGCGCAACGGCGCCGCCCCTCCCGCTGACATTTCCGTGAGACCGGCGATTTGTCCCAGCAGAGGATGGTCGCTTCGTTGACCAAAATAAAACGATACGGTATGGTTTTGTTTGTAGAGCGGTGCGGGCCACTTTTTTCACCAGCCCCAAAAGAGGACCGAACCGCTTAGATCGCCGCGACGGGTACAGCCCGCTAGCGACGCTCCGCGGCCGGCCGGTGCCCAAGGCCGGCCGCGATTTCTTTACGAACATTCGGCAGACTTGCTGGTGCGAGACCTGCCGGCCGAAGGTTTGGACCATGAGCGCGACAAGACCAGGGATATGCGGATTGCTGGTGATCGCCCTGTCAGGGCTGCTCATCGCAGCGCCTGTTCGCGCGACCATCTCGGCGGGCTCTACGCCCGCCACCCTCCACAGCGAGACAGATGGGGACGCCGCGACCGATCGCCAGGCCGTCAGCCGCGAAATCGAGCGATTCCGCTCATCGTCGATCTCGATCAGCCAAGCGATGGCGATCGCGGAAGCCCGTCATGCCGGCGCGACCACCGCGGATATCAGTTTCGACGGCGGCTCGGGCGTGCCGGTCTACCGGGTCAAGACCCTGCACAACGACCGGATCTGGCGGTACACCATCAACGCGGCGACCGGCGAGGTCATCGGCGGCGAGGCCGCCCTGCCCCTCACCGAGCTCGACAATGAGGATCGCAGCAACCTCGCCGCACTCGGCATCATCAAGCACCGCCTGGCTGACGCCGTGCGCGTCGCCGAGAAGGCGGCATCAGGCAAGGCCATCAGCGGCGGGCTGGTGCGCGAGGGCGGCCGGCTCAATTTCGCGATCGTCGTCATCAGCGGTGACGATCTCAAGGAGGTCCTGCTCGAGCCACCGGGCGTGCGGGGCAAGTAACGAGGCCAAAATCCCGCCGAAAAGCCATTGACGGACGCAAAACTCTCCCGCATAAGTCCCGCCATGTTCACGACCACCAAACGCACGACCAAAACCACCACGGCCTTCGGGGCCCGGGGAGGCGTGCGCGCATAGTCGTCGACTAAAACGCATCAAGCTCTGCCGAAGCCCCGCCCATGATGGTCCGGGGCTTTTTTGTTGCCTGAATCCCAGCTCAACCGAAATGCAATGGAGGACAAAGTGAGTAACGATCCCGTCGTCGCGATTGTCGGCGTCACCGGTGCGGTGGGCGCCGAATTCATCGCCACCATGGACAAGCGCGGCTTTCGCGTCGGCAAGCTCAAGGCGCTTGCCAGCGCCCGCTCCGCCGGCAAGACGGTATCGTTCCGCGGCCAGAACATCGTCATCGAGGAATTGACCGAGCGCGCCTTCGAGGGCGTCGACATCGCGCTGTTCTCCGCCGGGAGCGGCATCTCGAAGAGGTTCGCGCCCATCGCGGTCAAGGCCGGCGCGGTCGTCGTCGACAACTCCTCGGCCTTCCGCATGGATCCGAACGTGCCGCTGGTCATCCCCGAAGTGAACGCTGGCCGTATCCGCGACCACAAGGGCATCATCGCCAACCCGAACTGCGCCGCGATCACCGCGCTGGTGCCGCTCTGGCCGATCCATCAGAAGAACCGCATCAAGCGCGTGATCATCTCGACCTATCAAGCCGCCTCCGGCGCCGGCGCGGCCGCAATGGACGAGCTCGTCGAGTCGACCCGCGCCAATCTCAACGGGCAGGTCTACACGCCCAAGGTGATGCCGCACCCCTACGCGTTCAATCTCTTCAACCACAACACGGCCGTCGATCCCGAGACCGGCTACAACGACGAAGAGACCAAGGTCATCAAGGAAACCCGCAAGATCTTCGAGGACGAGAATATCGCGATCGGCGTCACCTGCGTCCGCGTGCCGGTGCTGCGCGCCCATTGCGAGGCCATCACCTTCGAATGCGAGAGGCCGATCACCGAGGACCAGGTCCGCAGCCTCATGGCGCAGGCGCCAGGCGTGAAGGTCGTCGACGACCGCCTCAAGAACTACTTCCCGATGCCGATCGACGCCTCGGGCCAGGACGATGTCCTGGTCGGCCGCATCCGCAAGGACCTCAGCGACCCCTCCGGCCATTCGATCTCGATGTTCGTGGCGGCCGATCAGCTGCTCAAGGGCGCCGCGCTGAACGCCGTGCAGATCGCGGAGCTCCTGCCGCAGCGGGTGATGGCGTAACCGGAGCTGTAAGAACAGGCCTCGTAGGGTGGGCAAAGGCGCGCAAGCGCCGTGCCCACCGTTCTTATCCGGATTCAAGAAAGACGTGGGCACGCTTCGCTTTGCCCACCCTACGGCACTACGGCACTGCCCGAAACAGAAGACACGCGTCCCCATACGAATAGAACCGGTACCCGTTCGCGATCGCATGCGCATAGGCCTGCTTCATCGTACCCAGCCCCGCGAACGCCGACACCAGCATGAACAGCGTCGACTTCGGCAGATGGAAATTCGTCATCAGAATATCGACCGCGCGAAAACGATAGCCGGGCGTGATGAAGATCGAGGTCTCGGCCGCGAACGGCTGGATGGTGCCGTCCTCGGTGGTGGCGCTTTCCAGCAGCCGCAATGACGTGGTGCCGACGGCGATGATGCGGCCGCCGTTTTTTCGCGCGCTGTTGAGCCGCTCCGCAATCTCGGCGGAGATCGTCCCCCACTCGGCATGCATCTTGTGAGCGTCGGTGTCATCGACCTTCACCGGCAGGAACGTCCCTGCCCCGACATGCAGCGTGACCCTGACGATGCCGACGCCGCGGTCGCGTAGCGCCTGTTCGAGCGCCGGGGTGAAATGCAGCCCCGCGGTCGGCGCAGCCACCGCGCCTTCGTTCGTCGCGAACATCGTTTGGTAGTCCGCGAGATCCTGATCGTCAGGAGTGCGCTTGGAAGCGATGTAGGGCGGCAGCGGCGGACTGCCGAGATCGGCGATCGCCTGGTCCAACGCGGGCCCATGGAACGAGAAGCCAAGCGTCACCTCGCCTTCCATCCCCTTGGCCTCGACCTCGGCATCGAGATGGCCGAGCAGGCAGACCTTGCCCTCATTGCCGAAGCGGATGCGGTCGCCGGGTGTGAGCTTCTTAGCGGGCTTCACCAGCGCCTGCCAGCGCGAGCCGTCGAGCCGCTTGATCAGCGTCGCCTCGATCTTCGGCTCGGTCTCCCGACCGATGCGACGGCCCTTGAGCTGCGCCGCGATCACCTTGGTGTCGTTGACGACGAGCTGGTCGCCCGGCTTCAGCCAGTGCGGCAGATCCGCAATGGTCTGGTCGCACAGCGCGCCGTTCTCCACGACCAGCATTTTCGCGGAGTCGCGGGGACTGGCCGGGCGCAAGGCGATGCGCTCCGGCGGCAGGTCGAAATCGAAGAGGTCGGTGCGCATGGTCCGCTATGACGTCATTCCGGGGCGCGCAAGGCGCGAACCCGGAATCTCGAGGTTCCGGGTTCGGCTCTGCGAGCCGCCCCGGAACGACGACAGATGCCTATTCCTTATCGGCCGCCATCCGCGCCTTGACGATCTTGTCCGGGTTCTGGACCGGCTCGCCGCGCTTGATCTTGTCGACGTTCTCCATGCCCTCGGTGACCTTGCCCCACACCGTGTATTGGTTGTCGAGGAAACGGGCATCGTCGAAGCAGATGAAGAACTGGCTGTCGCCGGAATCCGGGCTCGCCGCGCGCGCCATCGAGGCGGTGCCGCGCACGTGCGGCTCCTTGTTGAACTCGGCCTTCAGCTTCTTGCCGGAGCCGCCGGTGCCGGTGCCGTGCGGGCAGCCGGTCTGGGCCATGAAGCCCTCGATCACGCGATGGAACACGATGCCGTCGTAGAAGCCCTCACGGACCAGCTCCTTGATGCGGGCGACATGGCCGGGCGCGAGGTCCGGACGCATCTCGATGGTGACGGGGCCCTGCGTGGTCTCGAGGATCAATGTGTTTTCGGTGACGCTCATGCTCGTCTCTCTTGTGTTGGAGGTGAAGTCTTCCGGCGACGGATCGGGATCGCGAAGGGACGTCCCGCGGCCGCGCCGGCCATTGCATCGGTAAATGGCAACGGCGTGCAGCGTTGCAATGTCTCCATCACCGCGATGCGGTACTGCAGCCGGTCTTCGTCGGTGGCATCCGCGGATTCATAGGAAATTCGCGGATGGCCCAAAATGTTTCCACTCCGGTTAAAGCTCACGATGACGGTGATGTCGATGGGGTGAGCCTTGCTGGCGGGTGGCGGTTTCCAGCAGGTTTGCAGGTACCTGGAAATGTCCGCGATGGTGTCGACCTTCGCGTCGTCGGCAGCGGCACCGATGGTGGCGAGCAGGAGCGCTGCGGCAGCGAGCAGAAGCCTGTCGCCGCGGCGCGCCATGAGCCCTCCTACTTGATGTCGGAGGCGACCTGCACCTTCACCATCTTGTCGGGATCGGTGACGGTGCCGCTCGGCGAGCCGGCCGGTGCCTTCTTCAGCTTGTCGACCACGTCCATGCCCTGCACGACCTCGCCGATTACGGTGTACTGGCCGTCGAGGCTGCCGCCGTCGGCGAACATGATGAAGAACTGCGAGTTGGCGGTATCGACGCTGTCGCCGCGCCGTGCCATGCCGACGATGCCGCGCGCGAAGTGAACCTTGGAGAATTCCTGCTTCAGATTCGGATATTTCGAGCCACCGGTGCCGTTGCCGTTCTGGCCGTCGCCGGTCTGGGCCATGAAGCCGTCCATCACGCGGTGGAACGGCACGTTGTTGTAGAAGCCCTCGCGCGCCAGCTGCTTGAGGCGCTCGGCGTGCTGCGGCGCCAGGTCGGTCCTGAGCTTGATGACGATGCGGCCCTTTGTGGTGTCGATGACGAGCGCATTGGCCTTGTCGAGATTGGCCGGCAGCTGCTGCGCCACGGCCGGGGCCGCGCCAATAAGCGCGACAAACATCGTGGCAAGGATTGCGAAACGACGGTTCATGAAAGCTCCGGATCAGATGAGATGAAGAAGTGCGCCGTTATCAGGCGAATTTGGCCTTGAGCAAGGATGCAACGAGCGGCGGCACGAAGGCCGACACGTCACCACCCATACCCGCGATCTGTCGCACCAGTGTGGCGGTGATCGGGCGGACCATGGGGGATGCCGGCAGGAAGACCGTATGCACCTCCGGCGCCATGGCCTCATTCATGCCTGCGAGCTGCATTTCGTAGTCGAGGTCGGTGCCGTCGCGCAAACCTCTGATCATGATGGTGGCACCATGCTTGCGGGCGGCGGTCACCGAGAGGTCGTCAAAGGTGGTGGTCTCCAGCGTACAGCCCGCCTGGGCCGCCACCGGCCCGCAGACATCATGCAGCATTTTCAGCCGCTCCTCGGTCGAGAACAGCGGCTTCTTGCCGGGATGAGCGCCGATAGCGACAACAAGCCTGTCGCACAGGGGGACGGCATGCCGGACCACGTCCAGATGGCCGTTGGTGATGGGGTCGAAGGAACCTGGGTAAAAGGCAATGCGCGGCATGGCCCCGTCCTACCTCGCCCGGCCCTGCCCGGCAAGCCGGGCCGGTTCCCTGCGCGCATCCTGCCGATTTTTCCGGCATTCCGAGTCGGAACGGGCCGGTTTGTTTCGTCCTGGGGGCGTCCACGACACACAACCGGATACGCACGAAACCATTTCCGGCATCAGCGAAGACGTCCGGAAACTGGGCATGGTTACTAATCCAGCCAACGAATGACGGGCCGCATATTGGGCGTAGCGGCCGCATCACAGGGGACCGTCAATGATCAAGGCTCTTTCAGCGATCGCTGTTGCTGCGTGTGTTGCTGCAGCCCTCACCCTGCTGCCCGGCTTTGCTCCCACCGTTGAAGCGAGCGTGCCGCAACCGCTGGCCAAGGCCGACCGGCTCGACATCAAGGCCATCGGCAGGGATTGCTCGCAGCAGGCTTGGCCGAACTTCGAGGCGTCCTGCCTGCGCCGCGCCGGCACCAAGACCGACGTCCGCGTTGCGCGCCTGGTCACGGCAGACCGCACCCCTTAGGCGACTTGTCAGGCTGGCGTCATAAACGCCGGCACAAGCTCCGATAGAAACCCCGATAGAAATCCCATGGCAATTTGCGACGTCTCGTCGCAGAGTGGTTGACGCGCGCCCGTCGGAATGACCCGACGGGTGCGATTCCCATCGAAGGGTTTGCAATTGTCCAGTACGCCCGCCGTCGCTTCCGGCCATCGTCCCAATCCGCTTCCGCTTGCCATGACCATGGGCGCCCTCGGGGTGGTCTATGGCGATATCGGCACCAGCCCCCTCTATGCCCTGAAGGAAGCCGCCAAGGCGGCCGCCCATGGCGGCACAGTGACACAGGATGCTGTGCTCGGCGTCGCCTCGCTGATCCTGTGGGCCCTGCTGCTGATCATCTCGCTGAAATATGCGCTGTTGATCCTGCGCGCGGACAACCGCGGCGAAGGCGGCATCGTTGCGCTGCTGGCGCTGCTGCATGCCCGCCACGCCCAGCCCGGGACCTGGCGCGCGCACCTGCTCGTCGTCGGCCTGGTCGGCGCGGCGCTGCTCTACGGCGATGGCGCGATTACGCCGGCCATCTCGGTGCTATCGGCCATCGAAGGCCTCAAGGTCGACGCGCCCTCGCTCTCGCCCGTGGTCGTGCCCGTTACCATCGCCATCCTGGTCGGCCTGTTCGTGATGCAAAAGCAAGGCACCGGCTTCATCGGCCGCATCTTCGGCCCGGTCATGCTGGCCTGGTTCATCGTGCTGGCCGCGCTCGGCATCCACGGCATCCTCAAGGCGCCGGCCGTGCTGGCCGCGCTCAGCCCGTTCTATGCCTTCGACTTCCTGATCCATCAGGACTTCCAGATCTCCTTCGCGATCCTCGGCGCGGCCTTCCTCGCGGTGACAGGTGGCGAGGCGATGTATGCCGATATGGGGCATTTCGGCCGTCTGCCGATCCGGCTCGCCTGGTTCGCGATCTGCTTGCCGGCGCTGGTGCTGAACTATTTCGGCCAGGCTGCGCTGCTGGTCACCGATCCCTCGATGATCGAGAATCCGTTCTTCCAGCTTTGCCCTGACTTCCTGCATTACGGTCTGGTCGCGTTCTCGGCCATTGCGACCGTGATCGCCTCGCAGGCGATCATCTCCGGTGTGTTCTCGCTGACCCAGCAGGCGATCCAGCTCGGCTTCCTGCCGCGCATGCAGATCCGCCACACGCAGAGCGACGCGATCGGCCAGATCTACGTGCCGCTGGTGAACTGGCTGCTCGCCGCCGCAACGCTCGGCGCTGTGCTGAGCTTCGGCACCTCGGACGCACTCGCCGGCGCCTATGGCATCGCGGTGTCGCTGCTGATGGCGATCACCACGCTCCTTGCGGCCCTGGTCGCGATCCAGTGGGGTTTTTCGCCGTGGCTGGTGGTGGCCGTGAACGGCTTCTTCTTCGTCATCGACATGATCTTCTTCGCGGCCAACTCGATCAAGCTGTTCGAGGGCGGCTGGTTTCCGCTGCTGCTCGCCGGCCTCGTTGCCTTCGTCATGCTGACCTGGCGGGCCGGCGTGAAACTGGTCGAGGCCGCGCGGGCAAGGCTGCGACAGCCCGAGGAGGACCTGATCGAGACCGCGGTCAACAAGTGCAGCGCGCGCCTGCCCGGCACAGCGGTGTTCCTGGCCTCGGCCCCGAAAGGCGTGCCGCTGGCGCTCACGCAGTTCGTCAAGCACAACCGCGTGCTGCATGAACGCGTGCTGCTGGTCACCGTGCTGATCGAGGAATCCCCGCATGTCCCCGACGAGGATCGGGCCGAGGTGATCGAGATCATTCCCGGCATCACCCGCGTGATCCTGCATTATGGCTTCATGCAGAATCCGACCATCTACGAAGGCCTGACCCTCACGTGCCGCCAAGGCAAGCTGCCCGGCATCGACCTCGCCGACATCACCTATTACGTCGGCCGCGAGACCATCATCCCGCGCGAGGACGTCCCTGGCATGTGGGTCTGGCGCGAAGGCCTGTTTGCCTTCCTGCAGCGCAACGCCGAACGCTCAGCGGCGTTCTTCGGCGTGCCGACCAAGCAGGTCGTGGAATTCGGCACGGAGCTGGAGATCTAGGCCAAGTGGTAGCCCGGATGGAGCGCAAGCGTAATCCGGGATTCCGCGCAACGGCAGGCAACGTCCGGGCTTCGGGGCTATTGTCGTTTCACCCAGCCACGGTCGAAACGCGTCAAAATGGCATTGCAATTTCTGCCCAGAATCGGCGGGAAATGCGCGCAGGGCAATGTGATCGCCGTCTATCCAGTGCCTCTCTCCATCCGGGCGACGGATTTGCGACCGCCTCATAGTCTGCTCAGTGCGGCAAAGGCCTCATTCCGGACTTGGTGATCACCGTGGCAGCATCCGCGGAAGACAGGAAGCGCAACAAGGCCATCGCGGCGTCGGACTGTTGTGAATTCCTGGGCAAGGCACCGACATACAGTGTCGGTGGCTGAACCTCGGACGGCACGGTGCCCACGAAATCGATTCCCGGCACGTGGATCAGTTCCGGGACTTGCTGGAAGCCGATCTCTGCCTCACCGCGGGCGACCACGGCAGCGACCGGTTCACCTGACGGCGGGCCGCGCACCTTGCGGGTTTTGCCGGAGATCTCATCGGCGACGCCGAGCTTCTTGAATCCGATCGTCGACAGATAAGTGCCGCTGGAACTGTCCGAATAGGCGATGGACTTCGCCGCAAGCAGCGTCTTGCGAAGCGCATCCATCGTGCTGATGTCGGGCTTGGGTTGTCCGGCCCGCACCACCATGCCGATGAACGATTCCGCCAAGGGCACCCGGCTGCCCGCGCGCGTCAGTCCCTTCTGGTCCAGCAGATCGACGCCAATGCCGTCCATGATCACGACGTCGGCCTCCTCGCCGCGCGACAGGCGCGTCGGAATGGCTTCCGGTGAATCACCGACCGAAGGGCCGCGCGTCGTGATGAGCTTGTGTCCCGTCGACTTCTCGAAGGCTGGACCGAGCTCTTCATACACGGCGAAGAACCCGGCTGAGATCATCACCCTGACATCAGCGGCAGACGCGCTGGTCGCAAAAGTGACGGCCAGAAGGACGGCAAACAGGTAACCAATGGCGCGCTGCATACGTTACGCCCCGTTGCCGTTCTCGCCATTGCCGCTCTCCGCCTCTTCCGTGATGTGCTCGACCGAGACGACATGCTCGTCCTCGGCGGTGTCGAACACGATCACGCCCTGCGTTGAGCGGCCGGCGATGCGGATGCCTTCGACCGGGCAGCGGATCAGCTGGCCCTTGTCGGTGACCAGCATGATCTGATCCGCGTCCTCGACGGGGAAGGACGCGACCAGGTTGCCGTTGCGGTTGTTGACGCTCATGGCGACGATGCCTTTGCCGCCGCGGCCCGTCGTGCGGTACTCGTAGGACGAGGTCCGCTTGCCATAGCCGTTGACGGAGACGGTGAGCACGACCTGCTCGGCCGCCGACATCTCGGCATAGCGCTCCTGCGCGAGCTGGAAGCTGCCGGAGGTCTCCTCGCCCTCGGCGTCCGCTGCCGGCTCCTCGGCCGCAGCTTCGCCGGCGACTGCGCGGCGCATCTTCAAATAGGCCGAACGCTCGTCCGAAGTGGTTTCGACATGGCGCAGGATCGCCAGAGAGATCACCTTGTCACCCTCGCCAAGCGCAATGCCCCGCACGCCCATCGAGGTGCGCCCGGTGAACACGCGCACGTCGGGGACCGGGAAACGGATGCACTGGCCGCCGGCCGCGGTCAGCAGCACGTCGTCATGCTCGGTGCAGATCTGCACGTCGACGATCGCTTCGCCGTCGTCGAGCTTCATTGCGATGATGCCGGAGCGGCGAACGTCGACGAAGTCGGACAGCTTGTTGCGGCGAACGTTGCCGCCTGTGGTGGCAAACATCACGTCCAACTGGCCCCAGGTGGATTCATCCTCGGGCAGCGGCATGATGGTGGTGATGCGCTCGCCCTGCTCCAGCGGCAGGATGTTGATCAGCGCCTTGCCCCGCGCGTTGGGAGCTGCCATCGGCAGCCGCCAGACCTTCTCCTTGTAGACCTGGCCGCGCGACGAGAAGAACAGGACCGGCGTATGAGTCGACGCGACAAAGAGCCGGCTGACAAAGTCCTCGTCCCGGGTCTGCATGCCGGAGCGGCCCTTGCCGCCGCGGCGCTGGGCGCGATAGGCCGACAGCGGCACGCGCTTGACATAGCCGGCGTGCGAGACGGTGACCACCATGTCCTCGCGCTGGATCAGGTCCTCGTCCTCGACCTCGCCTTCCTGCTCCATGATCACGGTGCGGCGCGGGGTGGCGAACTCGGCCTTCACCTCCGCAAGCTCGGTCTTGATGATGTCGAGGATGCGGGCGCGTGAGTGCAGGATATCGAGATATTCGCCGATCTCGCCGGCGAGCTTTGACAGTTCGTCGCCGATTTCGTCGCGACCGAGCGCAGTCAGGCGCGCCAGACGCAGTTCCAGGATCGCCTTGGCCTGGTCCAGCGACAGGCGGATGGTGCCGTTCTCGTTGATGCGATGGCGCGGGTCATCGATCAGCGTGATGATGTCCTCGACATCACGGGCCGGCCAGTCGCGCGTCATCAGGGTGTCGCGGGCGGCGGCTGGCGTCGGCGAGGTCCGGATCACCTTGATGATCTCGTCGATATTGGCGACCGCGATCGCGAGGCCGACCTGCTCATGCGCCCGCTCGCGCGCCTTGCGCAGCTTGTATTTGGTGCGGCGGGTGATGACCTGCTCGCGGAAGCCGACGAAGATCGTCAGCATGTCCTTCAGGTTCATCGTCTGCGGGCGGCCCGAGTCGAGCGCGACGGCGTTGACACCAAAGCTCGTCTGCAGCGGCGTGAATTTATAGAGCTGGTTCAGCACCACGTCGGGCACGGCATCGCGCTTGAGCTCGACCACGACTCGGTAGCCGTCGCGGTCGGATTCGTCGCGCAGATCGGCGATGCCCTCGATCTTCTTTTCCTTGTAGAGCTCGGCGATGCGCTCGACCATCGTCGCCTTGTTCACCTGGTACGGGATCTCGGTGATGACGATGGCTTCGCGCTCTTTCCGGATCGTCTCGAACTCGACCTTGCCGCGCATCACGATGGAGCCGCGGCCGAGATGATAGGCGCTGCGGATGCCCTGGCGTCCGAGGATGATGCCGCCGGTCGGGAAGTCGGGGCCCGGGATGATGTTGTTGAGCTCGTCGATGGTCAGCGACGGATTGTCGACCAGCGCCAGGCAGGCGTCGATGACCTCGCCGAGATTGTGCGGCGGGATGTTGGTGGCCATGCCGACCGCAATGCCACCCGCACCGTTGACCAGCAGGTTGGGGAACCGCGCCGGCAGGACCACGGGTTCCTTGGTCGAACCGTCATAGTTGTCCTGGAAGTCGACCGTCTCGTTGTCGATGTCGTCGAGCAGCTTGAGCGCGATCTTGGTCAGCCGCGACTCGGTGTAGCGCATCGCCGCCGGCGGATCGCCGTCGACCGAGCCGAAATTGCCCTGCCCGTCCACCAGCAGCTCGCGCATCGAGAAAGGCTGCGCCATGCGCACCAGCGCGTCATAGATCGCCTGGTCACCATGCGGATGGTATTGGCCCATGACGTCGCCGACGATACCGGCCGACTTCTTGTGCTTCTTGTCGGGCGTGTAGCCTTCCTCGTTCATGGAGAACAGGATGCGGCGGTGCACGGGCTTCAACCCGTCGCGCGCATCAGGCAGCGCCCGCGACACGATCACGCTCATGGCGTAATCGAGGTAGGACTTTTTCATCTCCTCGTAGATCGAGACGGGGCGAATGTCCGAGGGTTGCGCCGGCTGGTCGCCGGGCTTGTTGTCGTCGTCAGCCAAGGGGGAATCCGGTGAGGTTTATCTGGGAATCATATAGCGCATCGAGGCCCCGATAACCACCCTTGCGGGGGGCAGGGCAGCGCTTTTTCCGACTGTTTTTCCAGAGGCTTACGCCCAGCTCGGCACCATCAGGGGCGTGGTCTCGGTGAGCCGCCGGGAACCAGCGCTCAAGTCCCGAAAACCACGTGGTGCATGATGCGCCCGGGCAGCAGCGTGAACAGTCCCGCCACCACCAGCGCGCCTGCAAACATCAGGATCATGATCCGCCGGTGATCGGTCACGCGGTGGGTATGCGCCCGCCAGACCGCGAGCGGCAGACCAGGCACGACGTGAATTTGAGGCAACACATCAGGCCAGCCCGGAAAGCCCAGCTCGGCCCGCCAATTGGTAAGAAAATCTGCCTCTTTAGGCGAGCGAGGCAAAGGCGGCGCAAAAACCCCGCTTGGCCTAGAACGGGATATCGTCGTCCATGTCGTTGTTGCGGCCGCCGCCGCCAGCGGCCACGGGGCGACGCGGTGCGCTGCTGACCGGACCGGACGAGCCGAAATCGCCGCCACCCTCATCGCCGAAGCTGCCGCCTCCTCCGCCACCGCCGCGGCCGTCGAGCATCGTCAGGGTCGAGTTGAATCCCTGCAGCACGACCTCGGTCGAATACTTCTCGACGCCGCTCTGGTCGGTGTACTTGCGGGTCTGTAGCGCGCCCTCGATGTAAACCTTGGCGCCCTTCTTCAGATACTGTTCGACGATCTTGCAAAGCGGCTCGGAGAAGATCACGACACGATGCCACTCGGTCTTCTCCTTGCGCTCGCCGGTGTTCTTGTCGCGCCAGGTCTCGGACGTCGCGATGCTCAGATTCGCGATCGGCCGCCCGTCCTGGGTGCGGCGGATTTCCGGATCCTTGCCGAGATTTCCGACCAGAATGACCTTGTTGACGCTTCCCGCCATCGCCGCTCTCCACTCCAAATGCCACTGAATTTCGAAGGCGCGCCCGCGCCGCCGCCTGTTAAGCCGACCCTATACGCTTACAGGGGCCGATCGGCCCGGCACACCCTCGGTTATCCCCACATATAGCATCGATCGAACATTCGTTCCAGATTTGTTCCTCTCGAAATAGCGCGACCCAAGCGTGCAAACAGCGACTCATGCCGCTATGCACGCCGCCATGAATTGGAACCGGCGCAGGAAAAAAATGATTAACATTCATTAGGTTACGCCCAGATCAATTGCCTGGCGACTGTTGCATTCCAGAGACGGACTCGGCCGCCCGGTTGGACTACGGTTGAGTCGGAATTGGTTCAATGATGGGCGTCGCGCCTGATTGACCGCTTCAGGGGACTTCTGGAGCGGACGACACTGGGGAGACTGCAATGAAGAAAATTCTGTTTGGTACAATTGGTATTGTTGCCTTGGGCTTGTCAGCACCGGCGAGTGCTGCCGATCTTGCGGCACGTCCCTACACCAAGGCGCCGCCGCCGATGGTCGCCACCATCTACGACTGGAGCGGCTTCTACATCGGCATCAACGGCGGCGGCGGATCGAGCCACAAATGCTGGGACTTCGTCGCACCGACCACCGGCACCCTGTTCGGCGAGGGTTGCCACAATGCCACTGGCGGCACGGTTGGCGGCCAGATCGGTTATCGCTGGCAATCGGCCAACTGGGTGTTCGGCCTCGAAGGCCAGGGCAACTGGGCCGACTTCTCCGGCGACAATGTCAGCACCCTCATCCCAACCCAGCGCAACCGCTCGAAGATCGACGCCTTCGGCCTGATCACGGGCCAGATTGGCTACGCCTGGAACAACGTGCTGTTCTACGTGAAGGGCGGCGGTGCCGTGGTCGCCGACAAGTTCAATATCTACACCGCGCCCGGATTCGCCGGAGCCGGCACCCTGCTCGCCTCGGCCAGCGACAACCGCTGGGGCGGCACGGTTGGCGCCGGCCTCGAGTTCGGCTTCGCGCCGAACTGGTCGGTGGGCGTTGAGTACGACCACATCTTCCTGGGCAGCAGGACTCTGACGCTCAACGCGCCCGGTGGCACCGCATTCCAGACCGATCGCATCAGCCAGAATGTCGACATGGGTCTTGTCCGCCTCAATTATCGCTGGGGCGGCCCGGTCATCGCGAAATACTGATCCACCTGAAATCGTTTGAGAACAAAGGCCGGCCTCGCGCCGGCCTTTCGCTTTTCTGTTCCCGACGGGAACCATGGGTCAGCCGGTCTTACATTTTGTATTTGTTGTGGCTTTTGAGAGACGCAACTTGCAGCTTTGGTGGTGTAAGCACGGCACCAGTTGGACCACAGCGTCCGATGCCCTTCCGATCTTGCGGAAGGCAACAACAGAAACTGGGACTGGGATAAGTTGAAAATGAAGAAGGTTTTGTTGGCTTCGGCCGCTCTGATCGCCCTCACCGGCGCCGCTTCGGCTGCCGATCTGGCGGCGCGCCCCTACACCAAGGCTCCCGTGGCCGTGGCCTCGGTCTACGACTGGACCGGCTTCTATCTCGGTATCGTCGGTGGCGGCGCCTGGGAAGCTGCTTCTGGCGACCCGAAGATGAAGGGTGGCTTCGTCGGCGGCACCGCCGGCTACAACTGGCAGACCGGCAACGTCGTGTTCGGTGTCGAGGCCGATGGCGCCTGGGCTGACGTCAGCGCTACGGCTACGGGTACGGTTTTCGTTCCCGGCGTCGGTGGCGTTCCGGCCTCTCTGACCTCGAAGACTGACGCGCTGGGCACCGTTCGGGGCCGCATCGGCTATGCCGTTAACAACGTTCTGTTCTACGGCACCGGCGGTTACGCTTGGATCGACAACAAGCTCACCGCCACCTTGGGCGCTGCATCGGTCTCCGACAGCAAGTTCCACTCCGGCTGGACCGTCGGCGCAGGCGTCGAAGCGTTCTTCGCGCCGCAGTGGTCGGTCAAGGGCGAGTACCTCTATCGCAGCCTCGGCGGCGAGACCTACTTCTCGGGCGCCCTGCCGACCGGTACGCTCAACCTGCACACCGTGCAGGTCGGCGTGAACTATCACTTCGGCGGCCCGGTGGTCGCGAAGTACTGATCTACGCAACCGACGTCACATCGTCACGAAAGGCCGGCCTCGCGCCGGCCTTTTTGTTGTTCCAGCCAAGGCCATTGCCATGAGCTGCTGCCAAGTAGCTGCTGCCAAGTCCCGCCAGTGCGCCAACAATCCGTTGACGATTCGCAAGTCCCACTGGAAATCCGTCTTCGTTCTTCCTACGTTCGCTCAGAACCCCATTGGCGCCGATCCCGGTTCCGGGCGAAGCGCGCCTTAAACGTTGGCGCGATCGCGTAGCTTTGGGATTCCTCGAGGGCAAACCGGATGGATGAAGTGATCAAGGCGAAGCGCCAACAGCAGAACGCGGGCTCCAGCCTGCGCGCAATTACGATTCGTGGCGCGCGCGAGCACAACCTCAAGAACATCGACGTCGAGATTCCCCGCGACAAGCTCGTGGTATTCACCGGCCTCTCCGGCTCCGGCAAATCCTCGCTCGCCTTCGACACCATCTACGCGGAGGGCCAGCGCCGCTACGTCGAATCGCTCTCGGCCTATGCCCGCCAGTTCCTGGAGATGATGCAGAAGCCCGACGTCGACCAGATCGACGGCCTGTCGCCGGCGATCTCGATCGAGCAAAAGACGACGTCGAAGAACCCACGCTCGACGGTCGGCACCGTCACGGAGATCTACGACTACATGCGCCTGCTCTGGGCGCGCGTCGGCGTGCCCTATTCGCCGGCCACGGGACTGCCGATCGAGAGCCAGACCGTCTCGCAGATGGTCGACCGCGTGCTGGCGCTGCCCGAGGGCACCCGCCTCTATCTGCTCGCCCCCGTCGTGCGCGGCCGCAAGGGCGAGTACCGCAAGGAGCTCGCCGAATGGCTCAAGAAGGGCTTTCAGCGCGTCAAGATCGACGGCACCTTCTATGAGCTCGCGGAAGCGCCTGCGCTCGACAAGAAATTCCCGCATGACATCGACGTCGTGGTCGACCGCATCGTGGTGCGCGCCGATATCGGCCAGCGCCTCGCCGAAAGCTTCGAGACAGCGCTGAAGCTCGCCGAGGGCCTCGCCGTCGTCGAGTTCGCCGACGCGCCGGCAGCGACGCCGGTCGAAGAGAAAAAGAAGACGGCCAAGATCCATGACAAGAGCGGACCCGAGCGCATCCTGTTCTCGGAAAAGTTCGCCTGCCCGGTCTCCGGTTTCACCATTCCCGAGATCGAACCGCGCCTGTTCTCGTTCAACAACCCCTATGGCGCCTGCCCGGCCTGCGGCGGCCTCGGCGTCGAGCAGCATGTCGACGAGGATCTGGTCATCCCCGACAAGGAGGTCGCCATCGGCAAGGGCGCGATCGCGCCCTGGGCCAAGTCGTCGTCGCCCTATTACGTGCAGACGCTGACCGCGCTCGGCAAGCACTACAAGTTCACGCTCACCACAAAATGGAAGGATCTGCCGAAGAAAACGCAGAACGCCATCCTGCATGGCTCCGGCGAGGACGAGATCAAGTTCTCTTACGAGGACGGGGTGCGCTCCTACGACACCAAGAAGCCGTTCGAAGGCGTCATCACCAACATCAACCGCCGCTACCGCGAAACCGAGAGCGAATGGGCGCGCGAGGAGCTCGCAAAATATTTCCACGACGTACCCTGCGGCGCCTGCAATGGCTTCCGGCTGAAGCCTGAGGCGCTCTGCGTCAAGGTCGGCGGCAAGCATATCGGCGAGATCTCGGAGCTGTCGGTGAAGGGCGCCGGCGCCTGGTTCGAGACCGTGCCTGATGCGCTGAACGCGCAGCAGAACGAGATCGCCGGGCGCATCCTGAAAGAAATCCGCGAGCGCCTGACCTTCCTGCTCGACGTCGGCCTCAACTATCTCACCTTGTCCCGCTCCTCCGGCACGCTGTCCGGCGGCGAGAGCCAGCGCATTCGCCTGGCCTCGCAGATCGGCTCGGGCCTGACGGGCGTGCTCTACGTGCTGGACGAGCCGTCGATCGGCCTGCACCAGCGCGACAACGCGCGCCTGCTCGACACGCTGAAGCGGCTTCGCGACCTCGGCAATACCGTGGTCGTGGTCGAGCATGACGAGGACGCCATTCGCCTCGCAGACTACGTGCTCGACATCGGCCCCGGCGCCGGCATGCACGGTGGCAACATCGTCGCCGAAGGCACGCCCGAACAGATCATGCGCAACCCGAAATCGCTCACCGGCAAGTACCTGACCGGCGAGCTCGAGGTCGAGGTGCCGGAACGGCGTCCGCCGAACCATCGCCGCACCATCAAGGTGGTGAACGCGCGCGGCAACAATCTCAAGAACGTCACCGCGGAGATTCCGCTCGGCCTGTTCACCGCCGTGACAGGCGTCTCCGGCGGCGGCAAGTCGACGCTCCTCGTCGATACGCTCTACAAGGCCATCGCGCGCAAGCTCAACAACGCCAGCGAAGGCGCCGCCCCGCACGACCGCATCGAGGGCCTCGAGCATATCGACAAGATCATCGACATCGACCAGTCGCCGATCGGCCGTACCCCGCGCTCGAATCCGGCGACTTATACCGGCGCCTTCACGCCGATCCGGGAATGGTTTGCTGGGCTGCCTGAAGCCAAGGCCCGCGGCTACGAGCCCGGCCGCTTCTCCTTCAACGTCAAGGGCGGCCGTTGCGAGGCCTGCCAGGGCGACGGCGTCATCAAGATCGAGATGCACTTCCTGCCCGACGTCTACGTCACCTGCGACGTCTGCAAAGGCAAGCGCTACAACCGCGAGACGCTGGAGGTCCTGTTCAAGGGCAAGAGCATCGCCGACGTGCTCGACATGACCGTCGAGGAAGCCGCCGAGTTCTTCAAGGCGGTGCCGCGCGTGCGCGAGACTTTCCAGACGCTGCACCGCGTCGGCCTGGACTACATCCATGTTGGCCAGCAGGCGACGACTCTTTCAGGCGGCGAAGCCCAGCGCGTCAAGCTGGCAAAAGAGCTGTCAAAGCGCGCCACCGGCCGCACGCTCTACATCCTGGACGAGCCGACCACCGGCCTGCACTTCCACGACGTCAAGAAGCTCCTGGAGGTGCTGCACGAGCTGGTCGCGCAGGGAAACACCGTCGTGGTCATCGAGCACAATCTCGAAGTCATCAAGACGGCAGACTGGGTCATCGACCTCGGCCCCGAAGGCGGCGACGGCGGCGGCGAGATCGTCGCCTGGGGCCCGCCGGAAGACATCGTGAAAGCGCAACGCAGTTACACCGGCAGGTTCCTGGAGCCGGTGCTGAAGAAGGCGCGCAAGCCGAAGCGAAGGAGCACGAGTGAGGCGGCGGAGTAAATGTTGGAGCCGTAGGGCGGATTAGCGAAGCGTAATCCGCCGCTGCCCTTCTTGTGAGAAGCGAGATTCGGGAAGCCGACATGTCCGCAGGCCTCGTTCAAACCTATCGCGCCTTCGCCTACAACAATGCCTGGGCGAACCATCGCCTGCTGACCGCCTGCGCCGGTCTCAGCCAAGCCGAGTTCGAAGCCCCGCGAACCGGCTTCTTCCCGAGCATTCAACGCACGCTGAACCACATCTACGTCATCGATCTCTTCTACATCGATGCGCTCGAGGGCGGCTGGCTCGGACCACGCGCCTGGGCAAACGAGGTGCGGTACCCCTCACTTGCTGCGCTGAAAGCGGCTCAAGGCGCCATGGACCGACGCTTGATCGTCATCTGCGATGCGCTGACACCAGAGCTTCTGGAGGGCATGGTCCGGATCAACCGCGACACGCGCGTCCAGACCGAACGCCGAGACCGGCTGTTGATGCATCTGTTCCAGCATCAGATCCACCATCGCGGACAGGCCCACGCCATGCTGTCGGAAACGTCGGTCGCACCGCCACAGCTCGATGAATTCTTCGCAGAAGGGGAGGCCCCGCTGCGGGCTGCCGAGTTCGCCGAACTCGGCTGGAGCGAGCAGACGGTTTGGAAATCCTAGGGCCCTAATCTCTCGCCATGTTCTGAGCATCGTCCGTGCCACAATACTTAGTTCGTCCATCAGCAACCTCTGGTTAGTTGCTGATCCTTGCTGTACTGCTCTGATTTCGCCGTCGGGAGATCAGATTTGAGCAACGCAACTGAAGCAAGCGGCTTTCATTTCGAATTTCAAGTCACCAGAGCCGAAGACCGCGCTTTTGCAAATCTTACTGGTAAACAGCTCGGGGCTCTCATTGACAAGCGCATCAGCGCTGGTGCGCCACTCGTCGCGATCTTCCTGATCATCGTTTGGGCCTGCACAGCCGTGGATCGAGGTCGGACGACGTCGGGCGCGGCATTCGGATCGTTACTATGGTTCATGCTGGGGTATTTCTTCGCATTCTTCGTGATGGGCTGGTGCAATCGCCGAATGTTCGACAAATTGTTCGAGATGCGTGGAGCCGCGCAGAAGACGTGGCAAGTTATTTTTGATGATGTCTCGATAATCGTTAGGACTCCGGGTACCGAAAGCCGGGTGCTCTGGAATGCGATTGCAGCGGTGAAGGATACTGATACGCTGGTCGCGCTCTGGTACGACGCACGGATTGGCTTTTTTATTCCAGCCAGGGTTTTCGCTGACTCGGCGTCGCGTATTGCATTTGCAGAGTGGGCCAATGAGCATGTGCGACGCGCCGCATCCTCGGCCAAATCATCCGCAAGCCCGGCTATCGGCTAGTAGCCTCCCTTCATGCCCTACTCCCTCGCCATCTTCGACCTCGACGGCACCCTCGTCGACAGCTTCCCCTGGTTCCTGCGCACCATCAACGACGTCGCCGACCGCTTCGGCTTTCGTCGCGTGCGGGATGAGGATATCGAGGAGCTCAGGCATGCCTCGACGCGGGAGATCCTCTCCCGGCTCGAAGTGCCCGTGTGGAAGCTGCCCGCGATCGCGCGCTATGCCCGGCGGCTGAAGGGCGAAGCGGCCGCAGAGATTCCGCTGTTTGCCGGCACTGATGCGATGCTGCGGACGCTCGCGGAGAACGGCGTGCAGCTTGCGCTGGTGACGTCGGACAGCGAGGTCAACGCGCGGCAAAAGCTCGGTGCGTCGGCCGCGCTCTTCCAGCATTTCGACTGCGCCGCGTCGTTGTTCGGCAAGGCCGCGAAATTCCGCCGTGTGATCCGGCGCGCCGAAGCCGTTCCGAAAAAAGTCATTTCCATCGGCGACGAGGTCCGCGACATCGAGGCGGCGCGCGCGGTGGGTGTTGCCTGCGGCGCGGTCAGTTGGGGCTATGCCGCGTCGTCCGCGTTACAGGCGCTTTCGCCCGACTACATGTTCGCACAGATGGATGAGATCGCGGCCGCCTTATGCGGGAACGTAGGGTGGATTAGCGAAGCGTAATCCACCTCTGTTGGCATCCGCAGGGCCAAAGGCGGCGGATTACGCTTCGCTAATCCGCCCTACGCATTACGCTCTCCCACCATCCGCGGCGTTGCCCGACGGGCAAAACACACCACCGCTCGGTCAATGCTTGCCAGTGCAAATAATTCGCTTTACTCGAATTCGGAAATGACGCATACAGGATCCACCCTGCCCGGTCCGAGGGGCGTATCGCGATCGTCACGACACGCGGGTGGGATGTGGTGGACGCAGGCCGCATTGGCGCGAAGGTCCTCGCGGGGCGGGAAACCGTGAGCGAAGACCGTCGCGCAAACGACCGGTGCAGCCTGCGTACGGCAAAATCGTGTGGTCCTGGCGCCCGGAGTCTGTGCGCCAAGTCTCGTGGTGATGTGCGATGTCCAACCGGGCGTGCACATCAGCCATCCGCGAGGCGACGGGGGCAATAGTGCATCGCTCCCCGGGGAGAGCACGACATAAGCCGTTCCAACCACTGCGCAGGGAAGGCCGGGATGTCCTGGCTTCACCTGTATGCCGCTGTGCAGCCTTTTGTAGCGCAGACTATCGCACAGTGGACCGCGGGTGCCAGCCGGCTCCCGGCCTTCCCTGCGCCCTCGGCACTCTTGAGGGCGATGACCACCGCAAAGCTCGGGCACGACGTGCCGCGAGACGGCGAAGACATGCGCGACTGCAATACCAAGGGATGAGCTTACGCGCGCTTGCTTGCGGGAGGCTTGCGGAAGCGCTCTGACGATGCGGCCCTTCGACGCAAGAAATACCTAAAGTTGTCGCCCAGAATCGCAGTAATGAACCGAAACAATGTTTCTGCGTGCTGGCATGAGGCCAGTCCCTGCCTCGCGACCCGGCAATGACTGACGGACGTCCAGGCCTCCTCGACAAGCCCAGCCTCGCCGTCAGGAATGCCCATGGTGTCGACCTATTTCAACTACAGCTATATCGCGCGCAATCTCACACAGTCGCTGACGCGGGTGGCGCAGCAGTCGGACGTCTCGCGGGAAGCTGCTTACTACAAGGCCAACATCGGCAAGGTGCACAGCGTCGACGATCTGATGAGGGACTATCGCCTGTATCACTACGTCACGAAAGCCTATGGTCTGGAAGACATGGCCTACGCCAAGGCCTTCATGAAGAAGGTGCTGCAGAGTGATCTCTCGGACCCCAGGAGCTTCGCCAACACGCTGATCGACAAGCGTTACCGGGAATTCGCCGCGGCCTTCTCCTTCGGCGGCGGCACAACGAAAATCGCGCAATCGGAAAGCCAGACCGAGGACATGATCGGGCTGTACACCGCAGCCATGAAGAGCAACGTCGATGCCATTGCCGCCGACGCGAAATACTACAATGCCAAAATTGGCACCGTGACCAGCGTCGGCCAGATTCTGAGCGACGATCGTCTCCGCAACTATGTCGCCTCGGCATTCGGCATCGACCAGAGCAAATGGTCGCGCGACACGATCAAGCAGGTCCTGACCAGCGACCCGTCAGATCCGAACAGCTACGTCAACGTCACTTTCTCGTCCAAGCTGGATGGCCTGAACGCGCAGCTTGCCCAGGCCAAATCGGATGCAGCGGACGCCAGCACGAAGATCGCCGACTACACGACGCAACTGTCGCAGCCCGGCGCCGACGTCAATCAATTGAAGGTCCAGATCCTGGTCGAAAGATATCGCCTGCAGTCGGCCGTGAGCAGCATATCCAGCACCAACGACGCGATCGCGACGACCGGCGGGTTCATGGATCTCGCCGCCGCGTTCGATTTTTCAGCCGACGGCTCGCTTCCACCGGGGACCCCGGCACAGACCGCTGCAAACCTTGCCAGCACCAACAAGAGATTCGACGACAGCAAGTCGGCGGTCTATGCGGCGGCCAGCCCGCTACAGGAAGCTGTGCTGATCGGGCAATTCAGAAAAGCCATCCCGAGCGTGACTTCACTGCAGGCGCTGGTCTCCATACCGGGCGCGTATGGTTTTGCGTTGGCTGCCGTCGGCCTCGATCCCACACAAGTGTCGCAATCGACCGTGAAGGCTGTCCTCGAAAGCGACCTCAGCGATCCCAAGAGCTATGTCTATACGCTCAAGGACGATCGCTATGTCAAGCTCGCGCGTGCCTTCAATTTCGACGCCAAAGGCAATCTGACCACCCCTCTGGCGGCCCAGGATCCAGCCGAAATCCTCGATATCGCGAAGAACTACGTCATTGCGAAACTGAAATTTGCAAGCCCGCAGGCCCAGCCGAAGATCAAGGTGCAGGCACAGAAGGACGCCTCGGACTATCAACAGGCGATCGGCGGCATCAAGAGCGTTTCCGATCTGCTCGCGAACAGGAAGCTGGTCGACTTCATCCTGGTCGCCAAGGGTTTGGACCCCGCAAAGGTGAGCACCACCTATCTCAAGAAAATTTTTGCTTCCGATCTGAATGACCCCAAGAGCTTCGCAGACACGGAAAGCGATCCTCGCTTTGCCGAGATCGCAGCATCGTTCAATTTCGACAAGGACGGCAACGTCGCGCGCCTTGCGATGGAGGGTCCGCAAAAGCGCGATCAATTCCTGTCAACGCAGAAGAACTATCTCGAGCAAAGCCTGGAGCAGCAGCAGGGCGATGCCAATCCGGGCGTGCGCCTCGCACTGTATTTCCAGCGCATGGCGGGACACATCACATCCGCCTACGACATTCTCGCCGACAAGGCGCTCTCGGAGGTGTTCCGCACCACCTTCGACTTGCCCGATCAGATGGCCTCAATGCAGATCGATCAGCAGGCCAAGATCGTGGAGAAGTACCTCAATCTCAAAGACCTCGGAGATCCCACGAAAGTTGCAAAACTTCTCAGCCGCTTCTCGGCCATGTATGACGCGAAGAACGCCAGCCAAACCTACTCGCCCGTGCTCGACCTCTACCAGGGATCGAGCTCGGGGACGTCAGGCATCAGTGAATCGACATATCTCGCCATGGCAAAAATGCGCGCCAGCCCGTGGTGACGGATCGCCTACTCTGCCAGCGTCGCCTCGACGAATCCGCGTGGGTTTGCGCAGAACTCGCGCATCACCCTGTAGTGATCTGTCTGCTCCACTGTAACAGGCTCGAGTCCGTATTTGCCGAGCCGCAGCAGCTGCGCATTGGGATAGGCCATCAGCAACGGCGCATGGGTCGCCATGACGACCTGGCAGATGCGAGAGTCGTCCATACGTCGCAGCAGCTTCAAAAACTCGATCTGCCGCGCCGGCGACAGCGCGGATTCCGGCTCGTCGAAGATAAAAATGCCCTGGCGCTGGCAGCGTTCTTCGAAAAAGCGGAGGAAGCCTTCGCCGTGCGAGTGCGACAGGAAATCGGGACCGACCTGACCAGCATCACGCGCGGCCTTGTCCAGATATCGCGCGACCGAGAAAAAACTCTCGGCGCGAAAAAACCAGCCGTTGGTGATCTTCGGCAGCCAACTTGCGCGCAAAGCCGTGGAGAGCTGGCCGCCCATCTTCTCGCGCGCCTCGGAGTGATCGACCGGCATGTATCCTTTGCCTCCACCGGCATCGTCGTAGCCGGCCAGCGCTGCGATGCCCTCCAGGACCGTCGACTTCCCGGTGCCGTTCTCCCCAACGATGATCGTGATGCGCGCCTCGAAATTGAGTTCGAAATCATCCGGAAAGATGGGCAAGCAAAACGGATACATCTCGCGATCGCGAACTTGCGACGGATCGAGCCAGACTCGCCTCAGATACGGCGCAGGCAGATTGATCGTCCGATAGCCCTTCCGCGCCATTGCCGCTCCGCTCCTCCACCCAGATAAGAACATAACAGGAACAATTGGATTGCAAAGAGGTATCTTGTACCGCCCTTGGGCGCAGAGCCTACTCCAGCGCCTCCAGCACCAGCTCCATGGTCATCAGCACGGGATTGTCGCCGCGGATCAGGCGGCCCTCGGCGATGCCGCCGGTGTAGTCGATCAGGGCAACGTCAAGCGCGGCTTCCAGCGCGCCGGACGCGCCAGGCGCGATCGTCCCGTTTGTGATCGCGAGCTCCGTGGCAAACGGCTCGGTCACACCGCCATGGGTAAAGCGCGCGCCGACGGTCGAACCGACGCCGCCGTGGATTTTGGCGCGCGCGATGCCGTGTGCGCGGCAGAAGGCTTCGAGACAGCCAGCAAAATCCTGGTTGGGGCGCAGCCGCAGGGCAAAGGCGCGGCCGCTCGTACGCGCGCCTATGCTTGCGGCTGCGACAGGCCCGAACAGCTTGAAATTGGTCTCGGGGTCGGGCTCGACGATGAACATTGCGCCATCCACGCCGAAGGCCTGCACCTCGAACGGCTCGGCGATGACAGTCTCGTCCGGCAACATGTGGCCGCCGCTCGCCTTGCCGTCCGCCTCGGTCCAGAGCCCGTGGCAGTGAAAGAACGGCGCCCCGTCGCGCGATCCCAACGTCATGCTGCCGAGCTTGGTGCGTGTCACGCCCGCGGGCCGATAGGTATCGCTGTAGAACGCTGCATTCTCGCCCGTCTTCGACAGCGCCGGCATGACATAGCCGAACGGTCCGAGTGCGCCCTGACCGAAATTCAGCACGCCGCCGGCAAATCCTTCGGCAGCAAAACCGCGGCGCGCGGCTTCGAGCAGCGGCAGGCCCGCCTCAAGCCTGAACGAAAAGGCGCGTCCCCTCGCCTCCACCCATTGGATACGTTCAGTGACGGGCACACCCGGCTGCTTGATGCTCCGCATGATCAGCGCTCAGCCCGTCTTCGTCTTGTCGAGATCGAGCAGCCCGCGCGCCTCGAGCTCGTCGCGCACCATGCGTTTCGGCACCTTGCCATAGCCGGATTTCGGCAAGGCCTCCCAGAAGAAGAACCGCTTCGGCATCTTGTAGCGCGGCACCTTCGGCGACAGGAACGCGGCCATCTCGGCCTCGCTGACCGGCTTCGCACCCTCGCGCGCAACGCAGACGGCGATACCGACCTCACCCCAGGTCGCATCGGGCACACCGAGGACAGCGACCTCGCCGACCGCGGGATGCGTCAGGATCTTTTCCTCGATCTCGCGCGGATAGATGTTGGAGCCGCCGGAGATGTACATGTCCGACGCTCGTCCGGTGATATAGACGAAGCCCTCCTCGTCCATGTGGCCGAGATCGCCGGTACGGAACCAGCCGTTGCGGAACGCCTTCGCATTGGCTTCGGGATTGTCGTAATAGCCTGCGAGCACCGCAGGTCCGATCACGCAGATCTCGCCACTCTGGTTCGCGCCGAGCTCGCGGCCCTCGTCGTCCTGGATCGAGACCTGCATGCCGGTGCGCTCGAAGCCGCAGGTGCCGATCTTCGCATGCGGGCCGTCCTCGGGATCATGCAACGCCGCCGGCAGCACCGTGATGTTGCCGGTGACCTCGCCGAGGCCGAAATACTGCACGATGACCTTGCCGAGCTTTTTGAGCGCAGCCTTCTGGTCCTCGCGATACATCGGCGCGCCGGCATAGATCACGTGACGCAGCGAGGAATGATCGTATTTGTCGGCGGCGGGATGCTCGACCATCATCTTCAAAATCGTCGGCACCGTGAACAGATTGGCGATGCGGTGTTTTTCGATCAGGCGGAACGCCTCGTCGATGTCGAATTTCTCGGTCGGCAACAGCACGGTGCAGACGCCGCGCGCGGTCTGGACCAGCTGATGCACGCCGGCGCCATGCGACAGCGGTGCCACCACCAGCGACGCATCCGCTTCCGTCACGCCGGGGGTGAGATCGGCGAGATGATTGGTGACGACAAAGCCCATCTGGCCATGCGTCAGCACCGCGGCCTTGGAGCGGCCGGTGGTGCCTGAAGTGAAGAAGAACCAGCAGGGATCGTCATGCTCGACCGCGACGTTCTCGACCACGGTGCCCGCCTGCGACGCGATGGCGTCAGCCACGGACCCCTCGCCGAACGAGGCCTTACCGTCGACGCTCCAGGTGAACTCCAACGCGCCGCCCCTCACCGCCGCGGCATGCCCGGGGAAATCGACATGACACAGGAATGCCTTCGCGCCGGAGGCCTGCGCGAGATAGGCGACCTCATCCGGCATCAGGCGGAAATTGGTGGGCACCCAGACCGCGCCGAGCCGGAAGGCGGCGAACATCGAGACAAACATCTCCTCGCCATTCTTGGAATGGACGAGGATGCGATCGCCCTTGGCGATGCCACGGGCGGCGAGCGCAGCAGCGAGAGCCGAGACTCGCGCATCGATCTCGCGCCAGGTCCACGATTTGTCTCCCCAGACGAACCCGGGCCGCGATCCATGCCGCCGCGCGTTCTGCGTCAGCATGTAAGCGAGATTCATGACGCGGCGAGACATGCGGAGCGGTTGCATCGGGCTTCCTCTTCGACGGCGAACGGCACTCATCCCGTCCGCTCATTGCAGCCCATTTATCGCGATCCGCCGCGGTGTAGCAAGGCCGCCGGCCGCGCACCTGCGTTACGGCTTTTTGAACTCGAACGGCGTCGCCGTGATCGCCCTTTCCTTGACGCAGGCCTGCGAACCGAAACCGCCGCAATAGCTGCCGTGCAGGTCGAAGCGGACGGTGCGCGCCGCACCTCGCTTCATCGGCGACGCCACAATGCTATAGCTGCGGACATAGCCGTCGAACACGGCGCGCACGCTGCCGTCGGGTCGCGTCACCAGGATATCCAGCAGGCAACCGCCGGTTCCGCAATAGATGCTCTCGCGTTCGCCGCATTTGGTATCGCGGAAATCGACGATGTAATCGTCGCGGCCATCGCCGGTCAGGTCGATCTTGCGCACCGTACCGGGCGCGAAGCTCACCGCGCCGCCGCCCTGACTTTCACATTCCTCATGGGCATAGCGCAGCGCCTTCTGCACAGCGGGCGGATAGTCGGCTGGATCAAACGGCTTGGCATCATCGGCGCGCGCCGCGGCCGTGAGCATCGTGAGCAGGAGGAACAGATATCGCATACGTCTTGGTCGCCGGCGCGGCCGCATCGTTCAGGGAATTTTAAACATGATCAGCGCAACCTCGCTCAGTTCTCGCGTACAGAGTGCCGCACCATGGTCAAAGCGCCCGTCTTCCTCCTGCTGTCGTTGGCGCTTGCCGGATGCGCGGTGGCCCCGCAAGCCCACCTCGCCTCAGATCCCGTATTCCAGCCCGCGCGCTATGCCTGGGACGGCGCAGGCGAGAATCCCAATCAGCAACGCGCCACCGAGCGAGCAACACGCATCGCCGCCAAGCCCGCGCACGACGGAACCGACGCCGACCAGGACGCCAAGGTCAATCGCTCGCTGGTCATCTGCCAGGGCTGTCTCCCCGCAAAACCCCAGCAAGAAGATGCGCGGCTCGCCAAGGCGACGGATTGAACCTAACTGCGACTCCGCCTATTTCGTGCGCGAAGCCGGCAGCTGAAGATCGACGACATCAAGGGTTCCTCCGACGGCGAGCCTGGTCGATCCGCAAGATGCTGACAGACTTGCTGAAGAGCTGATTGGAGAGTCGATGAGCGACGTGATCAACAACAAAGCCCATCACCGCTACGAGCTTGAGGTCGAAGGCTATCTCGCGACGGAGCATTACAAGCTCGACGGCAACGTCATCACGTTCGAACATACCGACGTGCCGAAGGAGCTCGGCGGCAAGGGCGTCGGCTCGAGGCTGGTGCAAGGGGCGCTCGACCAGGTCCGCGCTGCCGGGTTGAAGCTAATCCCGCAATGCCCGTTCGTGAAGGCGTGGATCGAGAAACATCCGGACTATCAGGACCTGGTGAAGGTCTAGCCGAACCGGAGCGTCACAGCGCCCCAAGCTTCCTCAGCGAGTCCTGCGCTGTCTGCAACCCGGGCTTCAATTCCAGCGCCTTGCGGAAGTCGGCGATCGCTCCCTTGACGTCGCCAAGCCTCATCTTGGCCTGGCCACGATTATTCCAGGAAAATACATCGGCCGGATCATACTCCAGCGCCTTGTCGTAGTCGGCAAGACCGCCCTTGTTGTCGCCGAGATAGAGCCGGATCATGCCACGATTGCGCCAGCCGCGCGCATCGGTCGGCGCAACGCGGATCGCCTCGCCATAATCGGCGGCCGCGCGGTCGAGTTGCTCGTTGTCTCGGTAGACGTTGCCGCGGTCGATATAGGCGAGCAGATCGGGTGCGAGCTTGATCCGCATGCTGAAGTCGGCCAGCGCATGAGCCGTGTCGTGCTTGCGGGCGTAGACGTAGCCCCGATTGGCGTAGGCGGTGGCATAGTTGGGATTGCGCTTGATCGCAGCGTCGAAATCGGCGATCGCGCCGTCGAGATCGCCCTTGTTGTAGCGGGACTCGCCACGATTGCTGTAGGCCGTCGCCATCGACGGATCGAGCTTGATAGCCTCATCGTACTCGGCGATGGCACGATCATAGTTGTGCTTGAAGCTGTGGACGCGGCCGCGATTGTTATAGGCGCAGGCATAGGTGGGATCCAGGCGCACGGCTTCATCGAGATCGGACAGCGCCGCGTCAAACTCGCGCTTCTCGGTCAGACCATGACCGCGGTTGCAATAGGCGCCGGCGAGCCTGCGGCCGGTCTCGCCGTTGCTGTCGATCACCGTCGAGCAGGCCTTCACCCGCTCGTCCGGCGTGCTGCTCAACCCCACGCAGGCTTCCCAGGCCGGGCCGCCCTCGGCAGCGGCCGGCACCGTCGCCGTCAAGGCCAGCATGGCGAGCAAGGCCATCAGACTGAGCTGGACACGCATTTTGCAGATATCTCCCCTGCGGCAACCTCCCTTGGTCGCGCCTTGGCAAGGGTGGGTTCAGGTGCCTAGATCAGGGAACGAGCACGCTTCGGAAGGATCAGGCATGGCGGCATCGGTACGCGACAACAAGGTCAGGAGCCGCTTCGAGCTCGATGTCGGCAGCGAGCTCGCCTTCGCCAATTACCGGCTGACGCCGTCGGCAGTCATCATCACCCACACTGAGACGCCGCGCGCCCTGCGCGGCCGCGGCATTGCGTCTGAGTTGATCAAGGGCGTGCTCGAGATCATCCGCCGCGACGGCAAGAAGGTCATCGCGGGCTGCGGCTTCGTCGTCGACTATCTCGACCGGCATCCGGAGGATGCGGATCTGGTGGCCTGAACGACAAAGAGCCCGCGAGGTCGCGGGCCCTTTTTGGTTGCTTGGCGTCGACCGATGCGCGTCGGTCAGTGCTTGATTTCGGGCGGCAGCTTGCCGCCATTGGCGGCGAGCTTGGACATCACCTGCTTGTGCAGCCAGACGTTCATGCTGGCGGAGTCGTTCATGTCGCCGGTATAGCCGAGCTCCTTGGCGAGATCCTTGCGCGCAGCCAAGCTCGAATCGACGTCGAGTGCCTTCATCAGGTCGACGATCGAGGTGCGCCACTCCAGCTTTTCGCCCTTATGCGCGGCGGCGGCCGCATCGACGATCGCGGCGACGTCCACCGTTTGGGCCGGCGCGGCGGCGGGTGCAGACGCTGGCGCCGATCCGCTCGGCGCGGCTCCTGCAGGCGCGCTGCCCGCGGATGCGCCGCCTGCGGGCGCAGCGGAAGCCGTATGGCTGCCGAAGATTGCGCCCATGATTTTCCCGAAAATGCTCATGTCTGCTCCCCGAAAAGGATCCCGTTGGAAGGCCCTGAGTGGGCACTTATAGACGATGTTACGCTGATGCGCCCGCGAAGTTCCGCGAACCACAAACAGCATGAGCTTATCTGCGGCGAAATGACGACCCGATGACGTCAGCGCGGTTGCACTGCGGCAACGAATCTCACCCAGGCGTGAGGGACAGGACTCGGAAATAGGGGTACGCTTCCCGCTCAGCTCGCGATGCCACCCGGAATTCGCTGCTGGTTGGACTCGCGAAACCCAAAAAAGCGGCCGCTTGCGCCGTAGTCGGCGTCGAGTTCGGCTGCATGGCAAGGGAGCAAGCCGACCATGGCCACACTCTATCAGGGCAATGTCCCCAGGATGGGCCAGACCGCAGACGCGGCTGGACCGGTGATCCGAACCATAGAACTCTCCGACCTGCACGATGCACTCAAGCGCGGCTGGGAAGACTTCAAGGCAGTCCCAAGCCACGCCATCATCCTCTGCGTGATCTATCCGGTGCTGGGCCTCGTGATCGCGCGCGTCGCGATGGGCTATTCCGTGATACCGTTGTTGTTTCCGCTCGCCGCGGGCTTCGCGCTGATCGGTCCGTTCGCAGCGCTCGGCCTCTACGAGCTCTCCAGCCGCCGCGAACGTTATGAGGAAGCAAGCGCCTGGGATGCCATGGATGTCCTGCGCTCGCCCTCCTTCGGCGCCATGCTCGGCCTCGGCACCTTGCTGCTCGCACTGTTTGTGACCTGGGTCGCGACCGCGCAGGCGATCTATGTCGCAGCGTTCGGCTATGAAGGCGTCACCGGAATTTCGGACTTCCTGAGGCGGGTGCTGACAACCTCTCAAGGCTGGTGGCTGATCGTGGTGGGCTGTGGCACGGGCTTCCTGTTCGCGCTCGCAGCGCTCTGCATCAGCGCGGTATCATTCCCGCTGATGCTCGACCGCCATGCCGGCGCCCTGGAGGCAATGGTCACCTCGCTGCGCGTCGTCGCCAAGAACCCGGTGCCGATGGCGGCCTGGGGCCTCATCGTGGCGGTGTTGCTCGCGCTCGGCACGATCCCCGCGTTCCTCGGGCTCGCGGTCGTCATTCCCCTGCTCGGCCACGCCACCTGGCATCTCTATCGCAAGGTCATCGTCTCCGAGCCCGGTGCCCGGCCAGTGCCGCCCCCACCACAGCGCCCGCGCAAGCCTGCGGCCGATTTCCCCGCCAATCTCTTCCCGTGGCGGAACAGGGAATAGGACTGAAGCCAGACGATCTCATCTGGGCGCTCCTGCCCGGGTCACCCCGGCGGGAGCGCTGCTGCCATAGGCCTTGCTTTGGCCGCGGTTACATCAGAGATTGCCGCCGCCGGTCGTGCCCCATCACGGAATCAATTACCTCTGATGACCCTGACGATTTCTCGTCTCGCTCTTGCAGCCCTCGCCCTTTCAGCCTCAATCCTGTCCGTCGAACCCGCTCTGGCCGCGGTTGCCTGCGGCTCGGGCAATTTCGATGCCTGGCTTGCGGATTTCAAAACCGAGGCCGCGGCCAAGGGCATCTCGCAACAGGCCATCACCGCCGGACTTGCCGGTGTCACGCTGGACCAGAGCGTGCTCAACCGCGACAAGTCGCAAAAGGTCTTCACCCAGACCTTTGAGGAGTTTTCCGGCCGCATGGTGCCGCCGCGGATGACGCGCGGCTCCAACATGATGAAGCAATACGGATCGGTGCTGTCGCGGATCGAGCAGGCCTATGGCGTGCCAGGCGAGATCCTGGTCGCGATCTGGGGCCTGGAGACCGATTTCGGGGTCAACACCGGCAAGTTCTCGACCATCCGCTCACTGGCGACACTGGCCTATGATTGTCGCCGTGCCGAGCAGTTTCGCGGCGAGCTGATGGATGCGCTGCGTATCGTTCAGCGTGGCGATCTCACGCCTGCCGAAATGAAGGGCGCCTGGGCCGGCGAGCTTGGCCAAACCCAGTTCATGCCCTCGTCCTGGCTGAAATATGCGGTCGATTTCGACGGGAACGGCAAGCGTGACCTCCTGCACAACGCTCCCGACGTGCTTGCCTCCACTGCCAACTATCTCGCCGGATACGGATGGCAGAAGGGCAAGGACTGGCAGCCGGGCAGTCCGAACTTCGCGGTGCTGCAGCAGTGGAACAAGAGCGAAGTCTACTGCAAGACGGTGGCCTATTTTGCCACCCAGCTCGCGCACGCTCCTTAAGATACATCGAAATCAAAACGCGTAGGGCCGATCGGTAAGGCGACCGGCCCTCTCTTGGATTGCGCCTGCCTACCCGTCTACTTGCCCATGGTGGCTTGCATCGCCTTGTTCAGGTGCATACCGCACACACCCATCTTGCCGTTGAGCAGCGCGTCCTGGGCCGCCGTGATCTCCTTCTCGGCAGCGAACTTGCTATCGCCGTCAGGCATGGCCTCGATCGCGGTTTCAGTCTTTTCCAGATTGGCCCCGCTGCAACCACCCATGCTGTGCTTGGCGGCCTGAGCCGGTGCGACGGCGAATGCAACGGCGGCAATTGCGATAACCCCGAGTAACTTCGTCATGATGTTACTTTCCTTCTCTTTTTCTTGGGACAGACCCGGCGACATTGCCGGAATCCGCAACATGACTTTGCTGCCGACGCGGCAACTTGCCGCAATAAATTCCCCGCGAGAATTGCGTGATGTTGCGCGCGGCGCAGAGCCGCATGCGAAATTTCTGATTTTCATTACAACTTTGTAATCAGGCTCTGCACGCTCGGCGTGTGCGCTGCCCCATCAGGCTGGCGTTCAGCCACGAATTGGGCGCGCGATTCCCGCTCCCCTGAACGACGAACATGACCATAGGGCGGCCCTGCTCGTGATCTTCCGCCTGCAACCGCCGTTCGCCTGGCATTCAAAATATGATTTTATATTCATACTTACAAATCAGAGTTCATGCGAATCATGCATGCCGGACTTGGGCCTACAAGCTAGACCGACCACCTTGCAGATGACGGGAACGTGGCTTATTTCGCAACCGTCGGAACCGCCAGCCGGCGGGTAAATCCGTTATTTCACGGACATTTACCTAGACCGTTCGGTGATTTCGCCCAACCGTTGGGCGGGAGCGCCTAGAGGTTAAGCGTCTCTTACCTGGGCCATGCGTTTGACGCTTAGCTGCATCGCAACATAGGAACTTTCGCACTGCATCACTCTCACCTATATTCATTTCAACGATGACGCCCGGGCAAGGGCTGAATCGAACTACAGGAGACTACCAATGCTGCTCTCGCTCATCCGCATGATCCAGGCTTTCCGGGACTATCAGCGCAATGTTGCCGAGCTGTCCCAGCTCAGCGATCGCGAACTGGCCGATATCGGCCTCGATCGCTCGGACATCCCGCGCGTTGCCGCCGGTCAGTATCAGGGCTGATATCGTTCAGCCCTTCACTGGACGAACCGATAACGCCCGCCTCGTGCGGGCGTTGTCGTTTTCAGCGGCAGAAAACTCGATCTCGGCGATTCCACTGGCCGCCGAAAAGCGCTACCTGTCCGCCCCATGACAGGACCCCTATCCAAACCCGTGCACGTCATCGGTGCCGGCCTCGCCGGTTCCGAAGCCGCCTGGCAGGTCGCGAAAGCTGGCCTGCCCGTGGTGCTGCATGAGATGCGGCCCGACCGCATGACCGAGGCGCACCGCACCGACGGGCTCGCCGAGCTCGTCTGCTCCAATTCCTTCCGCTCGGACGATGCCGCCAACAACGCGGTCGGCCTTCTCCATGCGGAGATGCGGCGCCTTGATTCGCTGATCATGCACGCAGCCGATGCCAATCAAGTGCCCGCCGGCGGCGCGCTGGCCGTCGACCGCGATGGCTTCTCCGCGGCCGTAACAAAGGCGCTGAACGAGCATCCCCTTGTCGAGATCGCCCGCGGCGAAATTAAAGGCCTGCCGCCGGCCGACTGGAGCAACGTGATCGTTGCGACCGGCCCCCTCACCTCCGCGCCGCTGGCCGATGCCATCCGCGAATTGACCGACGAGAACGCGCTCGCCTTCTTCGATGCCATCGCGCCGATCGTGCACCGCGAATCCATCGACATGTCGGTGGCCTGGTTCCAGTCGCGCTACGACAAGGTCGGTCCCGGCGGCAACGGCGCCGACTACATCAACTGCCCCATGACCAAGGAGCAATATGATGGCTTCGTCGCCGCGCTGATCTCGGGCGAGAAGACCGAGTTCAAGGAGTGGGAGACCAATACGCCCTATTTCGACGGCTGCCTGCCGATCGAGGTGATGGCGGAGCGCGGTCCCGAGACGCTGCGCCACGGTCCGATGAAGCCGGTCGGCCTCACCAATCCGCACGATCCCACGACGAAGCCATACGCAATCGTGCAACTGCGCCAGGACAACAAGCTCGGCACGCTCTACAACATCGTCGGATTCCAGACGAAGCTGAAATACGGCGAGCAGCAGCGCATCTTCCGCACCATTCCCGGGCTGGAGAAGGCCCAGTTCGCCCGCCTCGGCGGCCTGCATCGCAACACCTTCCTCAACTCGCCAAAGCTGCTCGACAGCCAGCTGCGCCTGCGCGCGCAGCCGCGACTGCGCTTTGCCGGCCAGATGACGGGCTGCGAAGGTTATGTGGAGTCCGCCAGCGTCGGCCTGATCGCCGGCCTCTATGCGGCAGCCGACGCGCGCGGCGCGCAGCTTGCGAGCCCGCCGGCCACGACGGCGCTCGGGTCGCTTCTCGGCCATATCACTGGCGGCCATATCGAGACCATCGAGCCGGGCACGCGCTCGTTCCAACCGATGAACATCAATTTCGGCCTGTTCCCGCCACTCGCCAGCCCGCCCACGAAGAAGCCCGACGGCACGCGTCTGCGAGGCAACGAGAAGACCGTGGCCAAGAAGCAGGCCATGAGCGCGTTGGCGCTTGCCGATCTCGATCGCTGGATCGCCGATCATTTGCGCATTGCCGCAGCCGCGTGAGTTTTCGATGAGTCTTCCGAAAGACGACGCCGCGCTGCTGTCGGCGCGCTGGACCGAGGGCGTGCTGCTCAAGCGCGACGTGTTTTCGACCGTCGAGCGCGGCCGTTTCCGCAGCGACAGTGGCGAGGTCGACGCCGTGCTGCGCCGGCTCGATGAGGTGCCCTGGTGGTCGTTTCCGCTGGCACGCCATCTGTTCGCACGCGAGAAGCACGCGCTGGCGCTCGCAAAGGGCCTTCATGTCGGACCCGAGCTGCTGTGGGCGGGACGTCGTGCGCTGGTGCGCGGCTTCGTTGACGGCGTCGCGCTGCATCTGGCAAAGCCTCATGGCGATCTCGCCTATTTCCGCTCGGCGAAGGACGTGCTGCGCCGATTGCGCCGCGCCGGCATCTGCCACAATGATCTCGCCAAGGAACAGAACTGGCTGGTCGGCCGCGATGGCCGCGCCTATGTGACCGACTTCCAGCTTGCGGCGTGCTTCAAGCGACGCGGCCGGCTCTACCGCATCCTCGCCTACGAAGACCTCCGTCATCTGCTCAAGCATAAGCGTTCCTATGCGCCGGAGGCGCTGACGCCGCGCGAGCGGAAGGTGCTGGCGAAGAAATCGTTCGCCGCGAGCCTCTGGCTTGCAACCGGCAAGAAGGTCTATCGCGCCATCACCCGCGGCCTGTTCAACTTCACCGATCGTGAGGGTGGCGGCCGCCGGCTCGTCAACGATGCGCCTGTCATCGCAGAGCTGATCCGCAAGAACCCCGCCGTGCGCGACACCGCCGTCGTCGCTTTTGCCGACCGCCGTTCCGGCGTCGGGCTTTATGCCTTCGTCGAAGCCGATCACGCCGCGCTCGAGGGCCAGCTCCGCAACGAGCTCACGGCTGCCAGGGGCCCAAAGCCCCCTGAGCATATCCAGGTCGTGCACGCATTGCCGCGCGATGCCGGTGGCAGGCCACGCACCGAGATCCTGCAACTGGTCGCGATGAACCAGCTCGACCTGATCGAGCCGATGATGAGGAACGACCAGGATCGCGCCTTCCTCAAGGACATCCTGGAGCAGCGCAAGAACCTGCGTGATCGCTTCAACTTCGAGGCAGACCTGCCGTCCGGTTAGACTGCGCGAGGCGTGGCGCCTTGAAGCGTCCACAATGCCAGTGGAGAAGCCGGGGACTGCACTGATTTGGGGACCAATGACTCGCTGGGGGACGATAAGGCGCCGCGCTGCCCTGCTGCTTGCAGGTCTGGTGCTGCTGGCCGCCACCCCGGTGACGGCGGCCGAATCCCCGGCCGAACAGATCTCCGGCTTCCGGGCGAAGCACGGAGAGGGCCGCGTCGTACGCGACACAACGCTCGACCGCATTGCCATGGATCAGGCGCGCGCGATGGCGGCGAAGGACGATCTCAGCCATGACGCCCTCGGTCCGTTCAACAAGCGCGTCGCGCCGTCGGGCGCAGGACGCGCCGCCGAGAACATCGCCTACGGCTACGACACCTTCGAGAAGACGCTGGGACAGTGGATCGATTCCTCCGGCCACCGCAAGAACCTGCTGCTCCACAACGCCACCCGCGTCGGCATCGCGAGCGCAAAAAATGCCAACGGCAAGCGCACTTATTGGGCCATGGTGATCGCCGGCGATTACGAGCCGAAGCCGAGCAAGGGCAAAGGCAAGAAGGATAGCGAGCCGCTTGTGGCCGTGAAGCGCGAGGTCACACCCACCAGCAAGCCCAAAGTCGCCAACTGCCACGTCAAGCTGCTCGGCCTCTGCATCTGAGAGGAAGCCGGGCTGGCCGTTCGCCGGCACGCAGTCTTGCTTGCGTTGCTAGGGGCGTCTAATCCATCCCGTGGGACCTGCGAGAGGGAGAGGCGCGTTGATCGACATCGACCGAATCCGGGCCGACACTCCGGCCGCCTCCCGGCTCACCTATCTCCACAACGCCGGCGCGGCTCTCATGCCCACCACCGTCGTCGCGGCGATGAAGCAGCATATCGACCTCGAGAGCGAGATCGGAGGTTACGCCGCCGCCGACCGCGAGTCTGGCCGGCTCGATGCGGTCTACGGTTCCGTGGCACGCTTGCTGAACGCCGCACGGGACGAGATCGCGCTGATGGAGAACGCGACCGTCGCCTGGCAGATGGCGTTCTATGCGCTGCAATTTCGCGCCGGCGACCGGATCCTGACCGCCGAGGCCGAATACGCCGCCAACTATGTTGCCTTTCTCCAGGTTGCCAAACGTACCGGCGCGGTCATTGACGTCGTGCCGAGCGATGCCAATGGCGAGCTCGATGTTCACGCGCTCGAACGCATGATCGACGGCCGCGTAAAACTCATCGCCATCACCTGGGTTCCGACCAATGGCGGGCTGGTCAATCCGGCAGCAGCGATCGGCAGAATCGCGCGGACACATGGCATTCCCTATCTGCTCGACGCCTGTCAGGCGGTGGGCCAGATGCACGTCGACGTCGCAGCGATCGGCTGCGACATGCTGTCAGCCACAGGCCGCAAATTCCTGCGCGGCCCGCGCGGCACAGGCTTTCTCTATGTTCGCCGCGAGCTGCTGCAGCAGCTTGAGCCGCCGATGATCGACCATTTTGCGGCGCCCTGGGTCTGCCGAAACCGCTATCAGCTCCGCGACGATGCGCGCCGTTTCGAGACCTGGGAGAGCAATTACGCAGCGCGCCTCGGGCTGGGCGCGGCCGTCGACTACGCCCTTGCGATCGGCCTCGATCCGATCGAGCAGCGCTGCCGCCTCCTGGCCGACCGCCTTCGCAATGGTCTTGCCGATATCAGCGGCCTCACCATTCGCGACCTCGGCCGCACCCCGGGTGCCATCGTCAGCTTCACGATGGAGGGCTGCGAGGCAGACGCGATCGTCAGCAGCGCTGCCGCGGCCGGCATTGCCGTCGGCGCGTCCGATCCGTCGAGCACCCGCATCGACGCGGAAGTCCGCGCGCTCCCGGTCGTCGTGCGCGCTTCCCCGCATTACTACAACACGGAAGCCGAGATTGATCGGTTGGTCGCTCACATGGCGGGTCTGGCACCACGCTAGTGTGACACCAGACCAGTGGCGTAGACCTAGGCTCTCGTCGTCAGTGCCGACAACTGGTCGGTGTCGAAGCGAGCGCGCAACTTGCTGATGGCCTTCGCGTCCGGCGTTCCGCTGGCGGTGAGCTTGGCCAACTCCTCGAAGTAGTGCTCATGCCCCGGCGGAGACACGGTCATAAGCACGCGCGCGGGCTTGTCGCTGACATTGGTAATGTTGTGGGGAACGCCTGGAGGAATGAACAGGTACGTTCCCGGCGTGGCCCGGACGACCTCGTCGGCGACGTGCCATTCGCACTCGCCTTCAAGCATGTAGAAGGTCTCTTCCTGCACGCGATGAACGTGCCGGCCCGTGACGAACCCGGCCGGTATCGTCCAATCGAACATGCTGGTGTGGCGGCTGTCCTCACCCGTCACCAGAAAGGCCATCGGCTGACCGCGCAGCGTTACTCCCGTTGTTTCGCCGGGCCGGCGGACGAGTGGCTTTGCGTTCATGTGCTCCTCCATGGCTGGGCGCCAAATGCGCGATAACGAACCCATCATGGTCCGCCAGTTCCGGGAAGTAGCGAAGCAGCGCGGAAATCGTTGCAAAAAACCTGCGAAATGTGCCCTTCTCTGGCGATGGCCGCGATCCTTGAATTTGGTCCCTTCCGCCTCGACGCCGAAGCAGGGATTCTGTTCCGCGGGGCCGAGCCAACCCCGCTCGGCCAGCGAGCAGTGCAGCTTTTGGCCTTGCTGGTGCAGCGAGCCGGCATGCCGGTATCGAAGGACGCTTTGATCGAGGCGGCATGGCCCGACCAGGCCATTGAAGACAGCAACCTGACCGTCCAGATGGCGGCGGTCCGGCGCGCGCTGGCAGACGGCTGCGGAGAAGCGCAATGGATCGAGACCCTGCCACGGCGCGGCTATCGCTATGTCGGTCCGGCGGTGACGTCGTCGGCCTCGGACCCAACAACCGCACCATCGCTGACCTTGCCTGAGAGGCCATCGATCGCGGTATTGCCGTTTGCGGACCTGAGCGGCGATACGGAGCAGGACTATTTTGCCGACGGAATGGTCGACGACATCGTCACCGGCCTGTCCCGCATCAACTGGCTGTTCGTGATCGCGCGAAATTCCACGTTCACATACAAGGGCCGAGCGGTCGATGTGAAACAGGTCGGTCGCGAGCTTGGCGTGCGCTACGTGCTGGAAGGCAGCATCCGGAAGACCGGGGGCAATGTGCGTATCACTGGACAACTGATCGATGCGTCGACCGGCATGCATGTGTGGGCCGAACGCTATGACCGTCACTCCGATGATATTTTCGCGCTTCAGGACGACGTCGCCATGTCCGTCGTCGGCGCCATCGCGCCGAGCCTTCGCCGCGCCGAAATCAACCGGGTCAAACGCAAACGGCCCGACAGTCTCGATGCCTATGATCTCGTCCTGCGGGCTCAGCCGGATGTCGATTCCGGCATGCCGGAGCAAGTCACGCAGGCGCTCGTCCTGCTCGAGCGCGCAATCACGCTCGAGCCCTCCTATGCGCTGGCGCACGGTAACGCTGCGATGTGCCACCATTGCCTGTTCCTCCGCGCTGGTTTGCAGGAGGGAAGCCGCGCCGCCTCGATCAAGCATGCGCGATCGGCCATCGCCCACGGGCAGGATGACGCCCTTGCCCTTACGCTGGCAGGCTTTTCAATCGGCATGGACGGGCACGATCGCGCGGCGGCATTCACCGCACTCGATGCCGCGCTCGCGATCAGCCCGTCATCGGCGCTGACTTACATCCTCGGTAGTGTGATGCTCGGCTGGGGTGGTGATGCCGACCGCGCGATCGAATGGAGCGAGCGCGGCATGCGGCTCAGCCCGTTTGATTCCTGGGCCTTCGCAGCCTTTGACGCACAGGCGATGGGGCATTTCCATCGCGGTCGGTATGAAGAGGCCTGTCGCGCGGCCTACCGCTCGGTTCAGGCTAACCCGCGTCACAGCATTACCCATGTGCAATTGGCGGCGGCGCTTGCAAAGCTCGGGCGATTGCAGGAAGCGAGAGCCGCCGCGGCCCGGGTGTTGGAATTGCACCCGACCTTCCGCTATGGCCGCCAATTCCAGGGCGTCAATTGCGCACCGGCCCTGGCGGCATCGCTTGGTGAGGCCCTGCGGGCCGCCGGGCTGCCGGAGTAATTGTCAAATCCGCTTCAGGTGCAACGCGCGCTCAATCCGGATGCGCTGAGCTTGGCCATGACCTCGTCGAGATGGGCGCTGTCGCGTGTCTCGATGACGAGCTGCAACAGCGTTGCCTTGGCGGGGAGGTCCGAGAAGGTCCGCTGATGCGAGACCTCGATGATGTTGGCACCGGCCTCAGCCAGCAGCGCCGCGACCGCGGCCAGCTGGCCGGGTCTGTCGGGGATGTCGAGCGAAAGCTGCGTCAGCCGCCCCTCGCGGGCAAGCTCGCGCGTCAGCACGGAAGCGATCAGCCTGGTGTCGATGTTGCCGCCACTCAGGACCAGGCCAACCTTCTCGCCGGCAAAGCGCGTAGGATCCGACATGATCGCCGCGAGGCCGGCAGCGCCCGCACCCTCGACGACCGTCTTCTCGATCGAGATCAGGGTTGCGACCGCGCGCTCGAGCTCGGCTTCGTTGACGAGCGCGATGTCGTCGACGAGGCCGCGGACGATCTCGGTGGTGATCTTGCCCGGCGATTTGACCGCGATGCCTTCGGCGAGCGTATCGCCCCGCGCCGGCAGATTGCCGCCATGGATGGCGTTGTACATCGAGGGATAGAGCCAGGCCTCGACGCCGAGAATCCGCAGCGACGGCTTTAGCGATTTCGCCGCTATGGCGATGCCGCTGATCAGGCCGCCACCGCCGATCGGCACGACCAGCGTGTCGAGTTCCGGCACCGCCCTGAGTATTTCCAGCCCGACCGTGCCCTGCCCCGCAATCACCAGCGGATCATCGTAGGGGTGAACGAAGATCATGCCGCGGGCTTCGCCATGGCTGCGCGCAAACGCAGCCGCCTCTTCCAGAGTAGCGCCCGTCACGACGACCTCGGCGCCGTGATGCCTGGTGTTTTCGACTTTCACCATCGGCGTGCCCACCGGCATCACGATGGTGGCGGGAATGCCGAGCCGCCTGGCGTGATAGGCAACGCCCTGCGCGTGATTGCCCGCGGACATGGCTATGACCCCCCGCACACGCTCGTCCGGCGTCAGCGCGTTGAGCCGGTTGAGCGCGCCACGCTCCTTGAACGACGACGTGAACTGGAGGTTTTCGAATTTGAGCCAGAGGTCACAGCCGCAGATATTGCTCAGCGTTCGGCTGTAGCTGCAGGGCGTCTCGACGACGGCGCCGCGGATGATCTCGGCAGCGGCGTGAATGTCAGCCGGCGAAACCGGAAAGCCGCGCAGATCGGCAGATGCGGATTGGGACAATTCGGCCATGGGACAGCATAGTGCATTTGGCCGGCGGCGGCGATAAGCCAACCGCTATTTGGTAAATTCCCGGGATCGTGAAGCCCGCCACAGCGTCCATAGCGTGCGCAGCCGCGAGACCGGCTGCGGAGCGAAGGGATTACGTCCTGGCCGCGCCAGGCGATCGAGATCTGACCGCGCCTGGCTCAGCGGCAGGAAGGCGGCCCGCGCCGAGGGCGGCAGCTGCGCCAGCAGCGAGGACGCCGTCCCCAGATGCTGCCGCGCATCGCCGATAAGCTGGTCCAGCGCGGCATGGAGATTGGGCGTCTGCCTGCCCGCGAACACATCCTCGGTGGAGCAGCCATGGCTGGTCAGGAGTTGCTGCGGCAGGAACAATTGCCGATGGGAGGCGTCCCGCGGCAGGTTCGCGATCACCTGCGCCATGCCCTGTGCCAGGCCGGCGTGCCGGGCCACATGCTCAGCCGCGTCCAAAGCGTCGCCCATGATCCGCGCCGCAAGCGTGAAAAGGGCCGAAGAGGTCGCAGCCAGATAGCCTTCGAGCGCCGTCATGGTCGGCATCGGATCGTTGTAGAGATCGAACTGATGCTCGTCGACCAGCAGTGACAGCGGCTCGACCGGCAGGTCGAAATCGCGGATGGCGCGCAACAGCTCCGCAGCCACCGGATTGCCCTCGGCGCTGCCGTGGACCAGGCCCGAGAGCAAATCGCTCCACCATTGGAAGCGGATCTCGCCGGGCAAAGGCTGGCTCACCTGGTCGCGAACGCGGACGATCTCGACATTGAAGCCGTAGAGCGCAAGCAGCGCGCGGCGCTCGGCGGCCGGTGCGAACAGCGTCGCGACGTAGCGGGGAAAGTCGTGGCTGCGCACGAGGTCGGCGCAGTAGGTCGCGGTGTCGGGCGGCGTCGCGGCGCTGCTCATGGCACCGCTATCAGCGCGGCCGCGACGCGGCGCCGTTCGCCGATCATGATGTTGTAGGTGCGAACGGCGGGGCCGGTCTGCATGGTGTCCAGGACCACCCTCACCGCCTTCAGCGCCTGGCGCAGCTCCGGCGGCGGCAGCCAGAGCCCGGTTCCCGTGCCAACCAGCAGCGTGTCGATGCCGTTGGCCGCCGCAAACACCCGATCCAGCGAATAGCGGTCGATCTTGGTGGGATCGGTGACGTCCCAGGCCCAGATCGCATCGGGCAGGCACAGCAGCGAGCCCCGGTGCGACATGCCGCCAAAGGCGAAGCCGCCCTTGCCATAGGCCTCGATCGGCGCCGAGCGCGGGAAATGGGGAGCGTTGGGATCGCCGGCCATGAGCTTCGTCCGAATGAGCTGACTACCCTCGCAAACCCATGCGAGGGCATGCGGTTCGGATCATGCCTTGTTTTTCTTCGCCGGCGCAGCCTCTTCTCTCGCATCTTCGCGGTGCTCGCCGACGCCGAGATAGATCAGGATCGGCGCGGCGATGAAGATCGAGGTGTAGGTGCCGACCAGCACCACGCCGAACATCATCACGGCCGTGAAGCTGTGGATGGCGTGACCGCCGAACAGCAGCAGCGCCAGCAATGCCAGCGTTACCGTCAAGTGGGTGATGATCGAGCGCGACAGCGTCGAATTGATGGACTCGTTCAGCAGCTGCGGCATCGGCATCTTCTTGTAACGCCGCAGCATTTCACGGATGCGGTCGTAGATGACGACGGTGTCGTTGAGCGAATAGCCCAGAATGGTCAGAAGCGCCGCGATGCTGGTCAGGTCGAAATCGACCTGGCTGATCGACATGAAGCCGATCGTCAGCACGATATCGTGCACGTTGGCGATCATGGCGCCGAGCGCGAACTGCCATTCGAACCGGAACCAGAGATAGACCAGGATGGCAATGATCGCCAGCATCAGGCCGGCCATGCCCCAACCCAGCAGCTCGCCGGAGACGCGCGGGCCCACCACCTCGACGCGGCGATACTCCACGGACTCGCCGAGGGCGCCGCGAACCTTGTCCACGGCTTCCTGCTGCGCCTTGTCGCCGCCCGGCTGCTCGGCAACGCGAAGCAGCACGTCGGCGGCGCCGCCGAATTGCTGCAGCTGGACTTCGCCAAGGCCCAGGCTGCCAAGGGTCGAGCGCATCTGCGCAAGATCGGCGGTGCCCGACTTGGCCCGCACTTCCATCAGGGTGCCGCCCCTGAAGTCGATGCCGAAGTTCAGCCCATGGGTGAAGAACAGCACAATGGCGATGATCGAGAGCGTCGCCGAGATCGGGAACGAGATGCGGCGGAACTGGGTGAAGTCGAAATGCGTATCGTCTGGCACGATGCGCAGCGACGGCAGGAGGCCGAGCACGCTGACCACGGTCAGCACGGCAATCAGGACGCCGAGAGAGATGAGAACGAGTTGAGTAGTGGTCACAGCCGGCCTCGAATGATCAAATCGGCACGGTCTTCGGCCGCTTCCACTGCACCCACCATGCCACGATCAGGCGGGTCATGGTGAAGGCGGTGAACACAGTGGTGATGATGCCGATGCCGAGCGTTACAGCGAAGCCGCGCACCGGTCCGGTGCCGATCATGAACAGCACGGCTGCGGCAATGAAGGTCGTGATGTTGGAATCGAGAATGGTCGCGAGCGCCCGCTTGAAGCCTGCGTCGATCGCCGAGATCGGGCTCCTCCCGCCGCGCAGCTCCTCGCGGATGCGCTCATAGATCAGCACGTTGGAGTCGACCGCGATGCCGACGGTGAGCACGATGCCGGCAATGCCGGGCAGCGTCAGCGTGGCGCTCAGCAGCGACAACAGGCCGAAGATCATCGCGACGTTGATGCAGACGGCGATGTTGGCGAATACGCCGAACAGCCGGTACGTCAACAGCATGAACACGACGACCATGATCGATCCGACATAGGCCGCAAGCTCGCCCTTCTCGATCGAGTCCTGGCCGAGGCCCGGACCGACCGTGCGCTCTTCCACGACGGTCAGCGGCGCCGGTAGCGCGCCCGCGCGCAAGAGGATCGCGAGATCGTTGGCCGACTGCACCGTGAAGCTGCCGGAGATCTGGCCCTGCCCGCCGGTGATCGGCTCGCGAATGACCGGCGCCGAGATCACCTTGTTGTCGAGGATGATCGCGAAAGGCAGTCCGACATTCTCCTGAGTCGCCTGCGCGAACTTGCGCGCGCCCGAGGTATTGAACTTGAAGCTGACGACCGGCTCATTGGTGCGCTGGTCGAAAGTCGCCTGGGCGTCGGTCAGGTCGCCGCCCGCAACGAGCACCTGCTTCTTGACCACGTAGCCGGCCGGCGGCGGCGTGGCGGCGGGCAGGAACTCGGTGTCAGGCGGCAACCCGCCCTGCTGGGCCTGGTCCAGCGGCACCGAGGGGTCGACCATGCGGAATTCCATCTTCGCGGTCTTGCCCAGCAGTTCCTTCAAATGGGTTGGATCCTGCAAACCCGGCACCTGCACCAGGATGCGGTCGTTACCCTGACGCTGGATGATGGGCTCGACGGTGCCGAGCTCGTTGACGCGCTTCTCGACGATCTGGATCGACTGCTCGATGGTCTTGCGCAAACGGTCGATCATCGCGGGCTCCGGAACGCTGAGGCGGATCAATCCGCCACCGGCGTCGGCGACTTCAATGTCGCGCTGGCCGCTCGACCCCATAAGACCGCCGATCGGCTGCGCAAGGTCGCGCAACTTGGCGAGCGTCGTCTGGACATCGGCGTCCTTGACGCGCACCTCGACGGCATCGCCCTTCGTGACGAGACCGGTGTAAACGATCTTGGCCTCGCGCAGAACGCGACGGACGTCGTCGCGAATCTGGTCGAGCTTTTCCTTCTTCACATAGTTGGAGTCGACCTCGAGCTGCAGAGAGGAGCCGCCCTGCAAGTCGAGACCCAGCACCAGGCGCCGCTGCGCCCAGGCGGGCCAGGTCTTGACTCGCGCTTCGGAGAAGAAGTTCGGGACCGCAAAGAGGCACACGATCAGCGCTGTCAGGATGATCCCGAGCGCCTTCCACCGCGTGAAATACAACATCGACTGGACCTGTCAGATCAGGAGAATTGAGATGCCCGCAGGAAAGCGCTCACTTCGCCCCGGCGTCGTCCTTGGCGCTTTCCTTCGCGCTGTCCTTGGCCGGCTCGCCCTTGGCGCGCACGCCCGAGATCATCGAGCGCATCTGGCGCACGCGCACACCGTCGGAAATTTCGAACTCGATCTGGTCGTCGTCGACCACCTTGGTGACCTTGCCGACGAGGCCGCCCGAGGTCACGACGGTGTCGCCGCGGCGGATGTTCTTCACAAGCTCGGCGTGGTCCTTCACCTTCTTCTGCTGCGGGCGCAGAATCAGGAAGTACATGATCACGAAGATCAGGGCGAACGGCAGCAGCGACATCAACATGCTGTTGGTGTCGCCAGCGCCCGCGGCCTGGGCATACGCAGGGGTAATCAGCATTCGGACGATCCTCGTGGAAACGGGGGAAGCCGGTCAGGCCTTGACGGCGACCGGCTCGGTCAAATTCGCGCGGACTATAGCGACCACCGCCCCAATTGCAACGCTGCCAGACCGGCGATTTGGCCACCTTGCGGCGCGCCGTCAGGCCCGATAAGGCTGCGTTCTCAGGAACTTCGGACATGCCCAAAAAACCAAGTAAAAGCCCGGCCGGCAAAGGCCCCCGTGCCCCTGCTTTGAAGCCCGCCCTGGTCGCGGCAAAACGCCCCAATGCGGTCTCAAAGGCTGCCCCTCAGGCCTCCCCTGAGCTTTCCCAGGAACGCATCGCGCGCGCGCTGGAGACCATTGCGGCCCACCTCGCGGCCCAGGGCAAGCCGGCGATCGAGCGCGAGTCGTTCGACCGGGCGGACGCCTATGTCTGGCACCCCGACGGCCGCCTGGCGGCGGTGCCGCGGGTCAGCCGGGTCGAGCTGTTCCTGCTCAAGGGCGTCGACCGCATGCGCGACATCCTGATCGAGAACACCGAGCGCTTCGCCAACGGCCTGCCCGCCAACAACGCCCTGCTCTGGGGCGCGCGCGGCATGGGCAAGTCGTCGCTGGTGAAGGCGGCCCATGCCAGCATCAACGCGGACCGCAAGCCCGCCGACAGACTCAAGCTGATCGAGATCCATCGCGAGGATATCGAAACGCTGCCGATGCTGATGGAGAAGCTTCGCGACGCTGACTTCAACTTCATCGTATTCATCGACGACCTCTCCTTCGACGGCAATGATGCGTCCTACAAATCGCTCAAGGCCGTGCTCGAAGGCGGCATCGAGGGGCGGCCCGACAACGTCATCCTCTACGCCACCTCCAACCGCCGCCATCTGCTGGCGCGCGACATGATCGAGAACGAGCGTTCGACCGCGATCAATCCCGGCGAAGCGGTCGAGGAAAAGGTTTCGCTGTCGGATCGCTTCGGCCTCTGGCTCGGCTTCCACCGCTGCAGCCAGGACGAATACCTTGCCATGGTGCGCGGCTATTGCAGCCATTTCGGCATCAAGGTCGACGACGAGGCGCTGGAGCGCGAAGCGCTGGAATGGTCGACCACGCGCGGCTCGCGCTCGGGCCGCGTCGCCTGGCAGTTCGTGCAGGAGCTGGCGGGCCGGCTCGGTGTCAAGCTGGCGGCGAAATAGCTGTAGCCGAAGCTATAACCCAAACCGCAACTGTCATTCCCCGCGAAAGCGGGGAATCCAGTACGCCGCGCCTTATCGGCTCAATAACACCTGTCTCTGGAATACTGGATCGCCCGGTCGAAGCCGGGCGATGACGGCGTGCTTTGTGGTGATGGCGTGCCCCGAACTGGAGCCCTAGCCTTATGCCCCGTTGAGGAACTGAAGCGGGTCAACCGGGCTCGATCCCTTACGGATCTCGAAGTGGAGCTGCGGCGACGCCACCTCCCCTGATTGACCCGACTTGGCAATGACCTGGCCGCGCTTGATGGTATCGCCACGCTTCACCAGCAGCTCACTCGCATGGGCATAGGCGGTCACGTAGCCGTTGGAGTGCCGAACCAGGACCAGATTGCCGTAACCTTTCAGCTCGTTGCCGGAATAGGCGACGACGCCGTCTTCAGCCGCCTTGACCGGCGTACCCTCGGGCACCGCGACATTGATGCCGTCATTGGACTTGCCGTTGGTCTTGGCGCCGTAGCTCGTGATCACCTTGCCGCGCACCGGCCAGCGGAAGGTCGGCAGCGAGCTGGTGGTCTCGGCCGCCTTCGCGGGCGCCTCGGCCGCGGGCTTCTCTTCAATATTGGTGGTGGCTTGAGCCAGACGCGCGCTCTGCACCGGTTGGGCGACAGCGGCCATCTTGGTGGCAGGCACTGGTGCGGCCGCAACCGGCTGCAACGCGGCCGCCACGGGAGCCGCAGCAACCGGCGCCGGAGCAAGCGGAGCGGCAACGGCCGCGGTCTTGGCGCCCGGCACGGTCAGCTTGGTGCCGAGCTTGAGCTTCGCCGACGGCTCGAGACCATTGGCGCGAGCAAGCTCGGCCGCGGAGATATGGTTCTTGCGCGCGATGCTGGCGAGCGTGTCGCCGTGATTGACGAAGTGTAAGCTGGGCGGCGCGGCGACGGCCGCAACCGGCTTCGACGCCATCGCGGGCGCCGCGGCAGCCGGAGTCGTAACGGGCGCCGGTGCAGCCGCCACAGCACCCGGATGCGGGATAACGAGCTGCTGGCCTGGCGAAAGTGCGCGCGGCCCCTTGTAGCCGTTGGCGGCAAGAATCGCCTGCGGCGTCACGTGATAGCGCTTGGCGAGCACATCGAGCGTGTCGCTGGTGCCGACGATGATCTTGGTCCCGCCAGCCGGCTGTGCGGCCACGACGGAGCGTTGCGGCACCGTGCCGGTGGTTTCGAGACGCGGCTGAGCCGGCGGCGTGTAGGAGCCGAGCCCCCGCCCACCTCCAGAGACGCCCCCACCCGCCGCAACCGGATAGGATTGCGGCGCAGCGACTGCCGGCGGCGGCAGCGCCTGGGACTGATAAGAGCCCGGCTGGGTCTGCGGCCGCGCATATTGCGGCAGCTCGCGCTGCTGCGGCGGCGCCTGCTGCACCGAACCGGTCTGCTCGGACGAGAAGGGATTTGAGAAGTTCGACTGGGACAGCCGCGACGACATGTCGGCACTGCACCCTGCGAAACTCAAGGAAATCAGCGCCAGCACCGCGACCTGCGGTACGCGGCGCGAGTAAAGCAACTCGGCGACAACGGACATGGTTACTCACTCGTACGCAACAGAACTGGTTTTTTAAGTAAACACGCGCCGAGTAAATAACGGCTTAACCCTCCCAATAAGATGTTGGATGCACTGCCGATCCGGAGTTTTACAGCTCCCGCGCCACGCCAGGCAGCGCCGGCACGAAACGCACCTCAACGAGTTCCCTGCGTTCGATCCCGGCCTCGCTGCGGGTGAGCCGCGTCAGCGTCTGCACGCCCTGATGCGGGCCGACCGGTGCGATCAGGATGCCGCCGACCTCGAGCCGCTCGACCAGGTTCTCCGGAATCTGCTCCACCGCGGCGGTGACGATGATGCGGTCGAACGGACCGATGTTCGGCGGAAGGTTCAAGCCGTCGCCGAGCATCACCTCGACATTGTGACAGCCGAGCTTTTCGAGCCTGGCGCGTGCGGCGTCCGCGAGCTTTCGATATCGCTCAACGGTGAGGACCTCACGCGCCAGCTTCGACAGCACCGCGGCCTGGTAGCCGGAGCCGGCGCCGATCTCGAGCACGCGATGGCTCTTCTGGAGCTGAAGCTGCTCGGTCATGTAGGCGACGACAAAGGGCTGGCTGATGGTCTGCCCGCAGGCAATCGGGAGCGCGCTGTCACGGTAGGCGCCGTCGCGATCGGAGGCCTCGACGAAGAGCTCGCGCGGCACCTCCTCCATGGTCCGCAATACAGTCTGATCGCTAATGCCGCGACGTCTCAGCGTGAGCTGAAACATCATTTTTTCCGGCGGGGGCTGATTGGAGGTCATCGCTGCTCGTGTCGTCTCATCCGGTCCGGATCGATGGTTTCCGCGCCAATGTCCAGAGCCAGAATCTTGTTCCTGCGGAGGAACCCATAATAGCCCTTTGCGCTTAGGATTTGGCCATAAATTGGCCTGGAGCCGACAGCCACCACGGCCATTTTCAAGTGCCGGTTAGGCGAAACGCGCATTGCGTCGATTCGTGTTATCTGCGAACGTTTTCGGGAATGGGCAAGGACTCAACGACAATGACCGCGACAGGGCTTTCGGGCCGCTCTGTATTTCTCGTCGAGGACGAGGTCATGATCCGAATGATGGTCGCGGATATGCTGGAAGAGCTCGGCTACAAGGTCGCGGCCGAAGCGGGCGACATCACCGAGGCGATGCGGCTCGCCCAGGCGACCGAGTTCGACATCGCCATCCTCGACGTCAACGTCAACGGCAAGGTGATCTCGCCGGTCGCCGACGTCATCAAGGCCAAGGGCTGCCCGTTCATCTTCGCGACCGGCTACGGCTCATCGGGCCTGCCGGAGCAATATCGCGACCGGCCCGCGCTTCAGAAGCCGTTTCAGCTCGATGCGCTCGGCAAGACCATCGAAGCCGCGCTTCGCGCCGGCTAACCCTACTTCAACGTCGCGCTCAGCTCTTCGGAAAACGCTTCATTGGTGCGGTCGAGCCTGAGCGGGGTGACCGAAACGTAGCGCTCGCGCAGCGCCGCGAGATCGGTCCCTTCGGCCGGCGTATCCATCATCGCTGTACGTTCGAAGCCAATCCAGAAATAGGGATTGTTGCGCCCGTCCCTACGCTCGTCGATCCTGAGAAAGCCGAGATTGCGCTTGCCCTGCCGCGTCACGCGAATGCCGAGCACCTCGTCCGGCGCGCATGACGGGAAGTTGACGTTGATGACGGTGTCCTTGGGGATTCCGGCCTTGATCACCTTGCGCAGGATGTCGGGCCCGAATTTGCGCGCGGTGTCCCACGGCGGCCGCTCGCGCGTCTCGACGCTGAATTCCTGCGACAGCGCGAACGACGGGATACCCAGAATAGTGCCTTCGAGCGCGCCGGCGATGGTGCCGGAATAGACCACGTCCTCGGCAACGTTGCGCCCCTTGTTGACGCCGGAGAGCACGACGTCGGGCAGCTTGGCGCCGAGGATATGGCGCGCGCCCATGATGACGCAGTCGGTCGGGGTGCCGCGCACGGCAAAGTGCCGCTCGCCGACCTCGCGCAGGCGCAGGGGATCGTTCAGCGACAGCGAATGCGACACGCCGGACTGGTCGAGCTCGGGCGCCACCACCCAGACATCGTCGGACAGCGCGCGTGCGAGCTCCTCCACGACCTTGAGGCCGGGAGCGTGGATGCCGTCGTCATTGGTGCAGAGAATGCGCATGCCGGGGGTCGATTCCTGAGCTGGGGTCAGGCCGTCTTATCCGGCTATCACACGTCAGGCAAACCGGCTTCGGCGCAGTCCTGACCCGTGATTCATGCTCATCGCCGCAGCGCAGCAATTGCCCGGTCCGTTCTAACGGCGGACCCGCCATTGCGGCAGGAAGCGCGCCAGCCTGCCCTCCGCACGCAGTTGCATTGCCGGCACGGCCGGACTCGCGGCGGGCGTTGTTTCAATGACACCAAGCGCCTTGAGTTGCGCGACGAGCGGCTCCGCCACCGGCATCTGCGGATAGCGCCCCCGCGCCACCGTCAGCGCCTTGTCAAAATCCACGACATTGACGCCGGCCTTCGCTCTGCGATCCTGAATGAGCGCGTCGTCCCAAAGCCGCGCGATGTCGATGTCCAGCACGCCACGCAAGCGCTGGTCGACGGCCTGGATGCCGGCACCCGTCACCGCCCATTGTCGGCCGATCCAGAAGATATCGCGGTGCAAGGCCATGGACGGTGGTTTCGCATTCGCAGGTCACCGGCAGGATAGCCGGCGGCCCGAACTTCGCAACCAAACGTTTCTGCCATTGCATGCGGGCAATCACACTTTACTCGCGCGCAACCACCTTCAACCCGCCCATATAGGGCTGGAGTACGCTGGGGACCGCGATTGAACCGTCCTCCTGCTGATAGGTCTCCATCACGGCAATCAGCGCGCGGCCAACAGCGGTGCCGGAGCCGTTCAGCGTGTGCACGAAGCGCGGCTTACCGTCCGGACCGCGCGAGCGCGCATCCATGCGGCGCGCCTGGAAATCACCGCAGACCGAGCAGCTGGAGATTTCGCGGAACATGCCGCCCTCGCCCTGCCCGGGCATCCACACTTCGATGTCATAGGTTTTTTGCGACGAAAAACCCATATCTCCTGCACAGAGCGTCATCACGCGATAATGTAGGTCGAGCTTCTGCAGCACCTGCTCGGCGCAGGACAGCATCCGCTCCAGCTCGTCCTTGCTGGTCTCGGGCGTGGTGATCGAGACCAGCTCGACCTTGGTGAACTGATGCTGGCGGATCATACCGCGGGTGTCGCGCCCGGCCGCGCCCGCCTCGGCGCGGAAGCACGGCGTCAGCGCGGTGAGGCGCATCGGCAGTTGCTTCTCGTCGAGAATGGACTCGCGCGCGAGGTTGGTGAGCGAGACCTCGGCGGTCGGGATGAGGCCAAGGCGCTCGGTCTTCAGCCGCTCATGATCGAGTTCTGCCAGCAGCTCGCCCTTGATCGCCCAGAACTGATCGTCCTCGAATTTCGGCAACTGCCCGGTACCGAACATCACCTCGTTGCGCACGAGCAACGGCGGATTGATCTCGGTGTAACCATGCTCGGTGGTGTGCAGGTCGAGCATGAACTGGCCGATCGCGCGTTCGAGACGCGCGAGCCCCTTCTTCAGCACGACGAAGCGCGCGCCGGAGAGTTTTGCCGCCGCCTCGAAATCCATGTAGCCGAGCGCGGTGCCGAGATCGTCATGCAGCTTCGGCGCGAAGCCGTAGTTGCGCTTGGCGCCGAACACGTGGTGTTGGACGTTGCCGTGCTCATCCATGCCATCGGGCACTTCGTCGAATGGAATGTTCGGAATCGCAGACAGCTCTTTGGTGAGTTCCTCGTCGAGAGCCTTCGCGGCGGCCTCGAGCTCCGGCATCGTGGTCTTGAGCTCTGCAACCTCGGCCATCAGCTTGGCCGCGCGCGCCTCGTCCTTGGCTTTCTTGGCGTCGCCGATTTCCTTGGACGCAGCATTGCGCCGCGCCTGCGCCTGCTCCGAGGCCAGGATCGCCGCCCGCCGCCTCTCGTCGATCGCAAGCAGCGACGCCGACAACGGCTTCAAACCCCGCCGGGCGAGGCCGGCGTCGAAGGCTTGCGGGTTATCGCGGATCGATTTGATGTCGTGCATGGCGGCGGTCCTGTATCAGCGCGTAAACCTACAACGGCAAACGCTGTACGTCAGCGCGCCTCCCCTAGCACAGCTGTGATCGCCCGCGAAAGCGGGCGATCCAGTATTCCCGAGAGGATTCCTCGATAGGCCGCGGCGTACTGGATGCCCCGCCCCCCGTGCGCAATTGCGCACTAGGCGGGGCATGACGGCGGAGGGTGTGGCCCCCTACTCCGCCGGATTCGCGTCCGACGACGCGTTAGTTCCCGTGGTCGCCTGCGAGGCGGCCGCCTTCTTCTCCACCATCGACACCGAGATGATCGAGCCCTCGTAGAGCGCGAGCAGCGGAATCGCCAGCGAGCACTGGCTCAGGATATCAGGCGGCGTCAGCACCGCCGCGATGATGAAAGCCAGCACGATGAAATAGCGCCGCTTCTCGCGCAGCATTTTCGAGGTGATGATGCCGATCCGTCCGAGCAGCGTCAGGATCACCGGAAGCTGGAAGGCAATGCCGAAGGCGAAGATCAGCGACATCATCAGCGACAGATATTCGCCGACCTTGGGCAACAGCTGAATCTGCGCGGTCTCGGCGCCCCCCATCTGCTGCATGCCGAGCGAGAAGCGCACCAGCATCGGCAGCACGACGAAATAGACCAGCATCGCGCCCAGCACGAAGAAGAACGGGGTCGCGACCAGATAAGGCAGGAAGGCCTGCTTCTCGTGCTTGTAGAGGCCCGGCGCGACGAACTTGTAGATCTGCGTCGCAACAATCGGGAACGAGATGAAGCCGGCGCCGAACAGCGCGAGCTTGAGCTGGGTGATGAAATATTCCAGCAGCGCCGTATAGATGAACTTCGAGTTCTCGGCGCCCGCGACCCAAACGAACGGCCAAACCAGCACGTTGTAGATCTGCTTGGCGAAGAAGAAACAGAAAATGAAGGCCACGCCGAAGCCGAGCAGCGCCTTGATCAGCCGCGACCGCAGCTCGATCAGGTGGTCCATCAGCGGAGCTTTGCTGGCCTCGATATCGGCGTCGCTCATGACGCTTTGACGTCCTTGATTGCTTCGGGTGCGGCGTTCTGCGCAACCGGTGTCTGCTCGACCTCCTGGGTGACGGCGAGCGGCTCATTCGCAGCGGAATGTGCTTCCGCTTCCACGAAGGTTTCGGGCGTTGGGGCTTCCGGCGTCGTCGGCGTCGCCGGCGCTTCACTTGAAGCCGCTGGTGGTTCGACACCAGCGGTCGTCGGCGGCTCGGCCGGTTTGTCGAGCGCATCGACGCGCAGCGCGTCGCTGACGTCCTTCTGCAGCGAGGTCATCAGACCGCCGCCGGTGAAGCCGGAGGCGGCTTCCTTGACCTCGTCAAAGCTCTTCTTGAGGTCGGCCATCTCGGCCTCGCGCATCGCCTCCTGGAACTGGCCCTGGAATTCGGCGGCCATCTTGCGCGCCTTGCCCATCCATTGGCCGACCATGCGCAAAACGCCCGGCAGCTCTTTCGGGCCAATGGCGACCAGGGCCACGACCCCGATCAGAACCAGCTCACTCCAGCCGATGTCGAACATGACGTCTTCCGTTCACGCGAAATGACGATCGGCCCAATCCCTCACGCGCAGGATCGGGTCCGCTTCCCGCGTCTCGCGTGCTCCTGGCTCAGACGGCCTTGCTGCCAACGTCGGATCGCGCCGCGGTCGGAGCGGCATTGTGCTCGATGGACTTCGAGGGCTCCTGCTTCTCGGCGGGCTTGTCGTCGTCCTGCATGCCCTTCTTGAAGGCCTTGATGCCCTGCGCCACGTCGCCCATCAGATCCGAAATCTTGCCACGGCCAAACAGCAGCAGGACCACTGCGATCACCAAGATCCAGTGCCAAATGCTAAGTGAACCCATCCTGCAACCCTCCAAACGCGCATGGCCGGGACCCGGCCGATCTTGACCGGAACGTAGGCTTCGCAAGGCCCAAAAACAAGGACCAAGGCAGCGCCAATTCGCTGTTGGCGCTACGTAATCTTGCTAGTGTTAACCTGTCGCAGGAGGCCCGTAGAAGGCCGGAGTATCACTCCTCGCCGCCCCCCTCATCGCCCTCATTGCCACCTTCCGGTGGCGTCTCCGGCTCGACCGCCGGCGCCAGGGACAGATCGAGTTCCTCGCCCGGTTCCAAGGGATCCTCGTCCTCACGCAGCGCCGGATCATCCGACGGCGTCGGTACGCTGAATCCGGTCGGCAGGCGCGAATCCAAGAGGCCTGTGCCCTTCAGCTCCTCCAGACCCGGCAGGTCGCCGAGCTGTTCCAGGGTGAACTGCGACAGGAAGTCCTCGGTGGTTCCGAAGGTCAGCGGACGGCCGGGCGTCTTGCGGCGGCCGCGCGGCTTGATCCAGCCGGTCTCCAGCAGCACGTCGAGCGTGCCCTTGGAAGTGACCACTCCGCGGATCTCTTCGATCTCAGCGCGCGTCACCGGTTGGTGATAGGCGATGATCGCCAACACCTCGATCGCGGCACGCGACAGCCGCTTGGTCTCGGTGCTCTCGCGCGTCATCAACCAGGCGAGATCGCCGGCAGTACGGAAGGTCCATTTGTTGGCGACCCGCACGAGGTTGACACCGCGCGAGGCATAGTCCGCCTGGAGCTGCTCAAGCGCAGCCTTGACGTCGACGCCCTCGGGCATCCGCTTGGCCAGGGTCGCGGTGTCCAGTGGTTCACTCGAGGCGAACAGCAGCGCTTCCAGCAGCCGCAATTCTTCGGGGCGTGCCTGGGCCTCATTCTCCATCGGCTCGGCCTCTTCTACCCGCACTTCAGCCAGGCTTGCCATGGCAGCTTCTCCTTCTTGCACTTAACCGACCGGGGCATCGGGCGCAGACGCTGCGTCCACGATCGGTTTCCCGCGCCCCTTTCGGAAATAGATGGGCGCAAACGCCTCTTTCTGGTTCAGCTCAAGCTGCCCCTCACGCACCAGCTCGAGCGCGGCGGCGAAGCTCGAGGCGAACACCGTCGCGCGCTGCGTCGGATCGGCGACATGGCGGATCAGGAAATCGTCGAGCACGCCCCAATCGTCCTGCTCGGTGATGCTGCCGACCAGCCGCTCCAGCGTGGCCCGCGCCTCGGCGAGCGACCACACCGTGCGCTTGGCCAGATGCACGCTCGCCAGCACGCGCGACTGGCGCTGCGAGGCGTAGGCTGTGAGCAAATCGTACAGCGTCGCGGTGTATTTCGGATGCTTGATCTCGGCGATCTGCTCGGGTTCGCCGCGCGGGAAAACGTCACGCAGCAATTGCGCCCGGTTCATCAGCCGGTTGGCGGCTTCGCGAATGGCTTCGAGACGGCGCAGACGATTGGCAAGCGCGGTTGCCATTTGCTCGGCGCTCGGACCTTCCGCGCTCGGCGGTTCCGGCAGCAGCAGGCGCGACTTCAGGAAGGCGAGCCAGGCCGCCATCACCAGATAGTCTGCGGCCAACTCGAGGCGGATCTTTCGCGCGGCTTCGATGAAGTGGAGGTACTGGTCCGCCAGCGCCAGGATCGAGATCTTGGCGAGGTCGACCTTCTGCTGCCGCGCCAGCGCGAGCAGCAGATCGAGCGGGCCTTCATACCCCTCGACGTCCACCACCAACGCCGGCTCGCCCTCGGCGAGCTCTGCGGGCCGGCCGGTTTCAAACGATAGAATTTCTGCGGTCATGCGGATGCCGTGTTTGCGGTCAATGCGTCCAGTTGCGCATTGTCGTTGCTGTGACGCGGCGCGCCGGCCGCCTGCATGGCGCGACCTGCGTCGCCAATGCGTCCCGCCAGCGTCTTCATCGGCACGTCATTACTCATTAACAAACCCTGGAACCCGATTGCGCTGCGAATCACCTGAGCAATCATTGTCGCAGAACTCGGCATTGGATGGACCGGCTTGGCGGCGCCATCCACGGGAATGCTGTGACCGGCGGGTCCGGCCGCGACCAGCTGTCCCGCGTTCAATTCCCTAATGCGGCCCGCGACTTGAGTCGAAATCTCAAAGCTATGCCTGAAGGGAATCAAATCCCACGAGCCTTCGGCACGGACAAATGCCCGCTCAGCGGCGGTCAGTTCCGGTCCGGATACGCCGGTAATGAAAGCCCGCGTGCTCATAGGGCCGATTAACCCTGCCCCCCGAGGGGGGTCAAGGAAACGGCCGTTAATTCCTCTGGACGAAGCAGGACGGCAGGCCCGCCGATTTCAGATTGTTGCAGGCCTGCACCGCCTCATCAGCCGAGGCGTACGGTCCGGCGAAGGCACGGTAGACGATGCCCTTACCTTTGTCGGTCAGGTCGACCCGCTTGATGACCGGAGAGCGGGAGCCCAGCACGCTGCCGTATTTACTCTGGAGCACCCGGTAGGACGCGGCGGCGCTATCCTCGCTCTGTTGCGAAGAGACCTGCACGACATAGCCGCCGCCGCTGGGCGTGGGCGCGATCTGCGTCGGGTTGGTCGCAGCCACGCGCTGCGGTGGCTCGGCCGGGGCGGCTTGCGGAGCCAGCGACAGCGGCTGATTGGCGCTGGCATTGGCTGACGTCGGAGGGGTGCGCGCGGCGGCCGGCGCGGCGACCGGCTTCGGCGCAGCCGCCGACTTGGCGGGCGACGGTGCAGCGGCCTGCGCCGCGGTGGCGTCGGTTTGATCACCCTTCACAACGACGACCTTGACCGAGCGGGGCGCGCCGTTCGGCATCGTCCCGTTGCTCGGGACCACCCCGGCGCCCGGTGGCGGAACGGTCGATGGCGACACGCTCGCGACCGACGGCGGGTTGGCATTCTGGTTCAACGCCGGAAACACCACGCGGGGACCGGCCGCCTTGGCATTGACGTCGACAGGCGCTTCCTCGCGCGGCACGATCTTCTCGCTGCCGTCGCCGCTCACCATGCGATCCGGCACCTTGGCCGAGGAGTCCGACGGTGCCGGCACGATCTTGGTCGGCGTGTTATCGGCCTTGATGATCGGCGGCTCGCCGCTGCGGGGCGAGCCGATATAGGTCTTGTAGGCGAAAGCAGCGCCAGTTCCGACCACGGCGAGTGCGAGGATCGCCGCAACGGTCATCATGCCGCCGCGCGATTTCCTGGGCTCATCGAGATCAGCCTCGGGATAGTCGCTCTGGAATGCGTAGGGATCATCAGGATAGGCCGGCTCGCGCTGAAAATCCTGCTCGCCCGATTCGAGCCGCCCGTAGAGAGCGTCGTCGTAGCGCGCCGGATCAGGCTGCTCGTAGGGCGCTTCATAGGCTTGATGCTGGGCCGGCTCCTGACGGTAGGCTTGCTCATGGTAAGCCTGATCCTGATAGGACTGCTGCGGCTGATGAAACTGCGGCTCGGGCGCGGCTGGCTGGGCCGAATAGCGATGCAGCGGATGAATCGGATTCACGGCGACGGGATGGTCGGGCTCGGACGCCGGCTGCGGCTGCACGTTGGCGCGGCGCATCCATGAGGGCGGCCCAGGCTGAGCCGGCGGCGCGGGCTCGGCATGATCCTGCTGATAATCCTCCTGCTGGTAATCGTCGTCCTGATAGCTCTGCGTCGGCGCAGGTGCTGCTGCCGGTCGCGCACCCGGACGGCCCTGCGCCGCGAACGGATCGGTCTGCCCGATCAGGCGCGCAAGCTCGGCCAAGGGATCGCTGTCCGCTCTCCCATGCTGGTCGGCGCCGCGACCATAGTCATCGGAAGGAAACGGTCTGTCGTGATATCGATCGGCCATCGTGATGATGCGTCCCTTCGGGAAAGCTGCGCGCCCCTCGACCAAGGCGCAGCTTTCGACCCACAAGGCTTTCAACCAAGTCTAAGCGATCCGGCTTCTGCCGGTACCCCCAATATTCCCCTTAAGTAGTTCGCCCCAAACTACCGCATCTCGTCCGGAGCATGGACGCCGAGGATGGCGAGGCCCGATGCCAGGACAGAGACGACGCCCTGGACCATGGCCAGTCGCGCCTTTGTAAGATCTGCATCATTATTGATAATGAAGCGTAAATAGGGCAAATCCCGCCCTTTCGTCCAAAGTGCGTGAAATTCGCTCGCTAAGTCATAGAGATAAAAGGCAATACGGTGCGGCTCATGGGCCGCGGCGGCAGCTTCCAGCATCCGCGGATAAATTGCGAGGCGCTTAAGAAGATCGAGCTCGACGGGATCGGACAGCCGTTCCACGGCCGACTCACTGAGCCAGGCAATGCGCTTGCCGGTATCCTCTGGCAGGTCCGGGAACAGCTCCGCCCGAGCGTTGCGGAAGATCGAGTGGCCGCGGGCGTGGCCATACTGCACGTAGAACACCGGGTTGTCGCGCGACTGCTCCATGACCTTGGCGAGGTCGAAGTCGAGCACCGCGTCGTTCTTGCGGTAGAGCATCATGAAGCGGACGGCGTCCTGGCCGACTTCATCCACCACCTCACGCAAGGTGACGAAGTCCCCGCTCCGCTTGGACATTTTCACGGGCTCGCCGTTGCGCAGCAACTTCACGAGCTGGACGATCTTGACGTCGAGCGATCCCTTGCCCGAAGTCGTCGCCCTCACCGCCGCCTGCATGCGCTTGATGTAGCCGCCGTGATCGGCGCCCCAGACGTCGATCATCTCCGCAAAACCACGGTCGAACTTGTTCTTGTGGTAGGCGATGTCGGAGGCGAAGTAGGTGTAGGAATTGTCCGACTTGATCAGCGGCCGATCGACATCGTCGCCATAGGCGGTCGCCTTGAACAGCAACTGCTCGCGGTCTTCCCAATCCTCGACCGGCGCGCCCTTCGGGGGCGGCAGGCGGCCCTCGTAGATGTCGCCCTTGGCCTTCAGGAAATCGATGGTCTCGGCAACCTTGTTGTTGCCGGTCTCGATCAGCGAGCGCTCCGAGAAGAAGACATCGTGGCGGATGTTGAGGGCGGCGAGATCGTCCTTGATCTCGTCCATCATCATCGCGATCGCCTTGGCCCGCACCGTCGGCAGCCAATCGGTTTCGCTCATCGCGAGCAGCTTATCGCCGTGTTCCTTCGCGAGCGCTGCGCCCACAGGCTTTAGATAGTCGCCGGGATAGAGCCCTTCCGGGATCGCCCCGATGTCCTCGCCGAGCGCCTCGCGGTACCGGAGAAACGCGGAGCGTGCGAGCACGTCGACCTGGGCGCCGGCGTCGTTGATGTAATATTCGCGGGTGACGTCGTGGCCGCCGAACTGGAGCAGGCTCGCCAGCGCGTCGCCGAACACGGCACCGCGGCAATGGCCGACATGCATCGGTCCGGTCGGATTGGCCGAGACATATTCGACATTGACCTTGGAGCCGCCGCGGACGCGGCCGTAGTCAGCCCCCTCGCGCAGCACTGTCCGCAGCGCCTCGGCCCAGGCAGAGGGCTTGAGCGTCAGATTGATGAAGCCGGGACCGGCGACATCGACCTTGGCGATCAGCGCGTCAGCGCGGAGCTTCTCGGCGATCTGCTCGGCGAGGTCGCGCGGCTTCGTCTTTGCCTCTTTCGCAAGCACCATCGCGGCGTTGGTCGCCATATCGCCGTGGGAGGCATCGCGCGGCGGCTCGACCACCACGCGGGAAAAATCGACGCCCTCGGGCCAGTTGGCTTCGGCCGCGAGCGCGCGGCAGGCGGCGTGCACGCGTGCGAGCACGTCGGCGAACAGATGCGGGCTTGAGGATGTGTCGGGCATGGCCGCCGCCTAACGCAAATCCGGGGTCGAGTCAAAGAGCCGCTGGTGCTCGGTCAGGGCGAAACGGTCGGTCATTCCGGCAATGAAATTGCCGATCCGCCGGGCCCGGTCGCCCTCGTCGTCCGCGTCTGCCCCGACCAGCCATTCCGGCGGCAGGTCGGCCGGCGATTTCAGATACCTCGCGAACAGGTCGAACAGGATCTGTTCGGCCTCCGCCATCACCCGCATCACCCGCTTGTGGCGGTACATGTGCCGATAGAGGAAGCTCTTGATGGCAGCCTCCTCCTCGGCCACGTCAGGCGGGAACATGATCAGCGCCCGGCTCTGCTGGCGGACGTCCTGGGCCGACTGGGGCCGCACAGCGGCAATGTTCTTTTGCGCCTCCGCGAACACCGCGCCGATCAGGTGCGAGATCAGCTCGCGCACCAGTTCGGCGCCGCGCCTGACCTCTTCGAGATCGGGGTAATGTGCCGATGTCTCGGCGATGATCTCGGCCGTGAGCGGCATCACCTTGAGGTCGTCGAGATGGAACAGGCCGGCGCGCAGGCCGTCGTCGATGTCGTGGGCGTCGTAGGCGATGTCGTCGGCAATCGCGGCGACCTGGGCTTCGAGCGAAGCAAAGCTCCAGAGCTCGAGGTCGTAGGTCCTGACGTAGTCGGCGATGCCGACGGGAATGCCATGCTCGCGATAGCGGCCGACGGGCGCGCCGCCGCGATCGGTCAGCGGGCCGTTGTGCTTGACGATGCCCTCGAGCGATTCCCAGGTCAGGTTCAGCCCGTCGAATTCAGGGTAGCGGTGCTCCAGCGAGCCGACGACGCGGAGCGCCTGGGCATTGTGGTCGAAGCCGCCGAAATCCTTCAGGCAGGCATCCAGTGCCCGCTCGCCGGCATGGCCGAACGGCGGATGGCCGAGATCATGGGCGAGCGCCAGGGTTTCGGTGAGGTCTTCGTCCAAGCCCAGCTGCCGGGCCAGCGCACGGGCGATCTGGGCCACCTCCAGCGAATGGGTCAGCCGGGTTCGGTAATGGTCGCCCTCATGGAACACGAACACCTGGGTCTTGTACTTCAGGCGCCGGAACGCGGTCGAATGGATCACCCGGTCGCAATCCCGCCGGAACGGGCTGCGGGTCCGGCTCGGCGGCTCGGCGACCAGCCGGCCGCGGCTGCGATCGGGGTCGCAGGCATAGGGCGCGCGGGGGGCTGCCATTCCGACGGACACGGCGAATTTAGTCCCTATCCATTTGATTCTGCGTATGGTGGCACTTAACTATGTCGGACGCGGGATACCAAATGAATTGGGCAAGTGAACTTGGTATGACCGCGGGCCCATCGGAGACCTGCAATGACGACTGCCGTGACCATCAGTGACCGCGCCGCCCGCCGGATCGGGGAGATCCTCAAGGGCGAAGGCACAGGCGCGATGCTGCGCATCTCGGTCGAAGGCGGCGGCTGCTCCGGCTTCCAGTACAAGTTCGACATCGACCGCGACCGCACCGAGGACGATCTCGTCATCGAGCAGGACAACGCGGTGGTGCTGGTCGATTCCGCCTCCCAGCCGTTCCTCGCGGGCTCGCAGGTCGATTTCGTCGACGACTTGATCGGCGCCTCCTTCCGCGTCAACAATCCCAACGCGACGGCGTCCTGCGGCTGCGGCACCAGCTTCTCGATCTAGCCCAACCGCAAATCTCTAAAACAACCCCATGCACAGTAGCCGGGACGCCGGCACGGCACGCTTCGGCTTTTACGAAAACAACTTGCGGCGTCGGGCAAAACAGGGGTAGGATGTGATCATCGCGTGGTCCCCAAAGAGAAGCTCTACGGGACTCCGCTGAGATCCCCCCATTCTCCACGACATCCTCGCATTCATGGCGACAATCTCCCCAACGCTCGCCAAACGCACAATATCACGAGCCAGCTTCAGCAGCGACGGGTCAAGCATGCCCATCACAGCGGGCGTGATGACGCTGCTTGTCATGCACCGCTGCCGGCGTCGACCACGCGAATTTCCACGCCGCCCTCCTCAAGGATGATCTGCGAGCGCTCGAACGAGGCGCCCCAGACCGGATCGTCGAAGGCGGGGGCTGGCGTGTCGAGGCAGACGATGCCCGCATCGACGATGGCGCGCGCGCAATCGATGCACGGAAAAAACGTCGACGTGATATGAGCACCGGCCGTGGCCACCCCTGCCCTGGCGGCATTGAAGATGGCGTGGCGCTCGGCGTGCTCCATCCAGACAAAGCGGCCGTCGCCTTCATGGCGCTTGTCGAGGTCGCGCACACCTGGCGGAAACGTGTTGCAGCTCGCGATTTCGGTACCGTCCCGCGCGACCAGCACGGCGCCGACCTTGCGTATGCGGTTGGGGCTGTCGGCTGCGGCACGAAGCGCCGCCGGCATGTTGGCGCCGAGGGGCACCGGGCGATGGCGAGATGGGGGCTGCTGAGCCAAGGCGATCTCCTGATCGAAGGACTGATGATGAGCAGGCTGGGATGGGAATACGAAACACTGGAATCGCTACCGCCGGGGAATTGCGCGAAAATCCTCCTCCAGCAGGTTGAATTCCCGCTTCAGTTCGTCGGCGACGACGCTGATGTGATGAGCGCCGGCGCGGATCCGGTGCACGAACAAGCCGATTTCGCTCGCCGCAAGGCCCGCTTCCGAGAGGGGCACATGAACCAGCTCGCCGCGGGCAATCTCGTCGACAAAGCCGGCCGGAGTGAAGAAGCCGATGCCAAGTCCGGCCTTCATCGTCTCTTTCATGACGATGAGCGAGTTGGAGGTGATGCGCGGCGAAAACTGAGCCCCGCTGTGAATGAATTCGGCCTCCGATGCGGCGTCAAGCTGCCACGCATCGGCGAGCATGACGACCGGATAGGCGGCGCATTCGGTGAGAGTCACATGCTTGCGGTCCGCCAGCGGGTGGTCGGCGCACATGAGGGCTCCGAGCACCGTGTGCAGGCGGGCCGCGATGTCGTAGTGCCGATAGCGCTTGTCGATGAAATGCAGCGCGATATCGGGCCTCGCGGCACGCATCTCCTCGCCGTGCTCGGCGGGGTCGGCGTCGATGACGCGAAACGAGATATTGGGGTGGCGGGCAGCGATCGTCCTGATCGCTCTGGGCACGACCCGCACCAGCAGTGAGGGGATCGCCGTGATCCGGACCTCGCCCCTGATATCGCCCGCAATGGAGGCGATCTCCAGCCGGGTGCGACGCCATTCGGCGAGGGTGCTGCGCGTGTGGCGCAGCAACTGTTCTCCAGCCGGTGTCAGCCGCACACCGTTGCCCCGCCGCTCGAAAATCGCGACGCCGATTTCGGCCTCGAGCTTGAGAATCTGGCGGTTGACTGCGGACGAGGCGACATTGAGCTGTTCGGCCGCGCGGCGGATCGAGCCCACCTTGGCGACCTGGTCCAGATAGCGCAAAACAACGGCGTGCATGGCGCGATTCAAGCCGGGGTTAGAGTGATGCCGAAAAGGCATCACCTATCACGAAACTCTATCCTTCCCAACAGCGCTTGCCCTCCACTAGCCTTTCGTTGCGCCCGGAGGTGGGCGTGACCCGGTGCCGGAATGGTGAGCAGGTTTTCGGCGCCTGGCAAAGGGAGGCATGATCATGGCGAACGGGATCATCGGGACGCGGCGAAGCTTGCTTAGGGGCGGAGCCGCACTCGCGGTCGGCGCAGCATTGTCCCCGATCACCAGTCGGCGCAGCCGGGCTGCGAGCTTGCAGACCATCAACATGCAACTTGGCTGGATCACCGGCGGCAACCAGATCGGCGAGGTGGTCGCCAAACGCCTCGGCTATTTCGAGCAGGAAAACATCAACTTCGCAATCCAGCCCGGCGGCCCCAATATCGATGGCGTCGCGATCGTGGCTTCGGGGCGCTACGAGATTGGCCAGCTTTCATCGAGTCCTTCGCTGATGCTGGCTAGCTCGCAGGGCATTCCGGTTACCTGTTTTGCTGTCGGCGCCCAGGAGCATCCCTACGCCTTCTTCTCGCTGCCAAAGGCGCCGATCCGCAAGCCTGAGGACATGATCGGCCGCAAGGTCGGCGTCCAGGCGACGGGGCAAGTTCTGCTCACGGCGCTGCTGCGCCGGAACGGCATCCCGGAAGACAAGGTGCAGAAAGTGATCGTCGGCTCCGACATGACGCCGCTGCTCACCGGGCAGGTCGACGCCATCACGGGATGGCGCACCAACACGACGGCGCTGAAGGTGCTCGGACCTGACGTTGTCACGATGCGGCTGTGGGACAACGGCGTCAGGCTCTATGCGCTGCCTTACTACACGACGACGGACTTCCTGAAGGCGAAGCCCGATTTGCTTGCCGGCTTCTTGCGTGCCGCCGGGCGTGGCTGGGCCTACGCCAAGGCCAATCCCGAAAAGGCGGTCGACCTTCTCGTGCAGGAGTATCCGAATCTCGTCAGGGCGGACGAATTGGAAGCTCTCCCGATCATGTTGAACGTCGAGTTCACGGAGCGGACCAAGACTTTCGCCTGGGGCAGCTTCGACCCCGCGGTCTGGCAGGAGCAAATCGATCTGCACGACGAGCTCAAGCAGTTTGCTGCCGGCAAGCCCAAGCTCGAGCAGGTCATGACCACCAGGATTCTGGACATGACCGCCAACGACCGCCCCAAGATCGGCTGAAAAGATCGGCTGAAACCAAGATCGGCTGAAACCATGAGCATGATCTCGCAAGGGACTGTCCTGGACCGACCACTGGTTCGGGACCAGGGCCTGGCTGTCCGCCTTCAAGACGTCACGGTGCGCTTCCCGACCGAGCGCGGCGTTGTCACGGCGCTGGAGCGGGTGAGTTTGACCATTCCGAGCGGGGGATTCCTGACACTGCTCGGCCCGTCGGGCTGCGGGAAGTCGACGCTGTTGCGGGTTGTCGCCGATCTGATCCCGGCGACCTCGGGCGAGGTCGAGGTGCTCGGCACCACGGCCGCCGCCGCGCGGGCGCGGCGCGACATCGGCTTCGTTTTCCAGGACGCTTCGCTGCTGGCCTGGCGTACAGCGCTCGAAAATGTGCAGTTGCCGCTGGAAGTCGGCGGTCGGAGCAAGCGACGCGGCGCGCGCGACGCGCGCGAATTGTTGGCGCTGGTCGGCCTCACGGGTTGGGAGAATGCCTATCCACACGAACTGTCCGGCGGCATGCGTCAGCGTGTCGCGATCGCACGGGCGCTGATCAACGATCCCAAGCTGCTTTTAATGGACGAGCCGTTCGGTGCGCTCGACGAAATCAAGCGCGACCGGCTGAACGAGGAATTGCTGCGGGTCTGGGAGGAAACCGGCGCGACCATCCTGTTCGTCACCCATTCGATCTACGAGGCGGCCTTTCTGGGTCAGCAGGTGATGCTGATGGCCGCACGCCCGGGGCGGGTGCGCGAGATCGTCCCCGTCGATCTGCCGAGCCCGCGCCGCGTCGCCTTGCGCGAGACGCCGGAGTTCATCGCGCTTGCCGCACACCTGCGAACCGTTCTGGAGGCTTGCTGATGAGCATGCCGGCTTTGTCGACTCACGACGCCAGCGAAATCACGTCCGCCGATGCCGCCGCACAGGCCGGCTTCGCCGCCGCAGCCCGCCTCGCCGCCTGGCGACGCCGGCTGCTCCCGCTGGCAGCGGTCATTGCCCTGCTCATCCTGTGGGAGCTCGGCGTGATGATTTTCAAGATCCGGCCGTTTATCGCGCCCGCGCCGACCGCGGTGGCGATGACGCTCTATGGCAAATTCGGCATGCTGCTCGGCAATCTCTTGCCGACGGCGATCGAAGCGGTCGCCGGCTTCCTGATCGGCAACAGCGCCGCGATCCTGCTCGCGACCGCGTTCGTCTATCAGCGGACCGCCGAGGAGGCGCTGTTTCCGATCGCGGTGATGTTCCACACCATTCCGGTGATGGCTTATGCGCCGATCCTGGTGCTGCTGCTCGGCAACGGCCTCGAAGCCAAGGTGGCGATTGCCGCACTGATCTGCTTCTTTCCGACACTGGTCAACATGACGCGCGGCTTGCGCTCGGTCAGCTCGCAACAGATGGAGCTGATGCGCATCCTGTCGGCCACGCCCAGCGAGATCTTCTTCAAGCTGCGGCTCAAGAGCTCTTTGCCGTATCTGTTTTCGGCGCTCAAGATCGCCTCCGCAACCTCGGTGATCGGAGCGATCGTCGGCGAGTGGATCGGCGCGACCACGGGCATCGGCGCATTGATCATTCAGGCTACCTACAATTTCGACTCGCCGCTGCTGTACGCCACCATCGTGGTCGGTTCGGCGTTTTCCGCGGCGTTTTTCGGCGCGATCTCCTGGCTGGAGCGCCACTTCCTGAAATGGAACGTCGCGCAGACCGCCTGACCCCGCGCGCCCTTCGAGGAGCCTGCTATGACAAATCTTGACCGGATCATCGAGCCTGCGGCTGAAATTCCCGTCGTGCGCCGCGCCGATCTCGTGGTGGTTGGCGGCGGGCCTGCGGGCATCGCAGCAGCGGTCGCCGGGGCCCGCAACGGCCTCTCGGTGACATTGATCGAACGCTATGCCTATCTCGGCGGCCTGGCCTCGGGCGGCATGGTGCTGGTGCTCGATGACATGTGCAACGGCGAAGAGATCAGTGTTCGCGGGATTTGCAGCGAAATGATCGAGCGGATGCAGCGCATGGATCTGTGTGTGGTGCCGCCGGAAGCCGAGCGCCGCTCCAGTGCGGAGCTGTGGCGCAAATGGTCGCGGTGGGGCGTGTTCGATTTTCACTCACATGCCAAGCCACAGCCGATCTGCTACGCTGCCGCGTTCGACCCCGACGGCTACAAGCGCGCGGCGAACGCGATGATCAGCGAGGCAAAGGTCGACCTGCGGCTGCACAGCTGGTTCTCGCGGGCGATCGTCGAAGACGGTCGTATCACCGGGGTCATCTGCGACACCAAGAGCGGGCGGCAGGCCATCATGGGGAGCGTCGTGATCGACGCCAGCGGCGATCTCGATGTCGCGGCCTCGGCCGGCGCGCCGTTCAGCCACGGCTCCTACATCGTGACCACCGTGTTCCGCCTCGGCGGAGTCGATGTCGAAGCCGCCGAACGCTTCGAAGACGAAGAGCCGGAGGCGTTCGCCGCCATCGACCGCGAAGCCAAGAAGATCATGGGTGGGTCCTGGGCCAAGTGGTGGTTGAAGACGCCGCTGCCGGACATCGTCTGGTGCAACTGCCCGCATATGACCGGCTTCGACGGCATCAAGGTCGAGGATTTGACCCGGGCCGATTTCCAGGGGCGCGAGCGCATCGCTGCGCTGGTTGAATTTGTCCGCGCCAGGCTGCCGGGATTCGAGAGGTGCTTCGTGGTCGACGTTGCGCCGCAGATCGGCGTGCGCCAGACCCGGTTGCTCGACGGCGTCTATGTGATGAGCAAGGACGATGTGATGCATCGGCGTCATTTCGCCGACAGCGTCGCGCGCGGCCGCGACTACTACTATCCGTATCGCACGCTGCTGCCGCGAAACGTCGGCCAGTTACTGGTCGCCGGCCGGCACTATTCCGCGACCTCGTCGGCGCAACGCACCTCGCGCGAAATTCCTCCGTGCATGGCGATGGGCGAAGCGGCCGGCGTTGCCGCCGCGCTCGCCATCGATGCCAACGTTGCGGTCGATCGTGTCGATATCAGGAAGCTTCAGGCGCGATTGCGGGCGCAAGGGGCCGATCCGGGCGACCAGCCGGCCGCCAACGCGCTCGTGACCGTTGCCGCAGAATAGGAACATCAGGGATGGATAGCTCTTCCGCTCAGCCACTGTCGGGCGTGCGTGTCATCGATTTCACCCAGGTGATGCTGGGGCCGAGCGCGACGCAGGTGCTCGCCGACTACGGTGCCGACGTGATCAAAATCGAACGGCCGGGAGCCGGCGACCTGTCGCGTTCCTCGATTCCGGACGATCCCGATGGTCTCGACAATCCCGTGTTTCGCAGCCTCAATCGCAACAAGCGTTCGATCGCCCTCGACCTGCGCAAGGCAGAAGGCAGAGAGATCATCTATGATCTCGTTCGTACTGCCGACGTGGTGGTGAACAATTTCCGCGCAGGCGTCATGGAACGCATGGGCTTCGGCTACGAGCAGCTGTCCAAGATCAACCCGCGGATCATTTGCGCATTCGGCTCCGGCTTCGGCCAGGCCGGGCCGCTGTCCCACAAGGGCGGCCAGGACATTCTCGCACAGGCGCTATCCGGTGTGATGCGTCGCAAGTGCAATGACGACGAGCCGCTCACAGTCTACGCCACCGCGCTGTGCGACTACACCGCCGGCATGCATCTGGTGCAGGCGATCCTGCTCGCCCTTCTGCAGCGTGAGAAAACCGGCCATGGGCAGCAGGTCGCGGTTTCGCTGTTCGAGTCGATGCTGGCCATGCAAATGCAGGAAGCCGCGATGTGGCTGCAGCGCGGCAAGGATCTCAGCTGGGGATCGTATCCCCTGACCGGCTGCTTTGCGACCACCGACGGCGCCGTCGTTCTGGTCGGCGCTTTCAAGGCCAACCCGCTGAGGGATATCTGCAAGGCGCTGGACCTGCCGGATCTCTCCGCCGATCCGCGTTACGCAACGTTCCAGGGCCAGGTCGAGCACAAGGCCGAGCTGCAGGGGAAATTCCGCGAACGCTTCGCGTCGAACACGACTGCCTATTGGCTGGCGCGCCTCGACGAGCTGGATTTGTTGTGCTCGCCGGTGCTGACGCTTGCGGAAGCGCTTGGTCACGAACAGACCAAGCTGAATGGCACTGTAGTGACGCTGAGCGGCGGCGCGACGACCATGGCGCTGATCGGCACGCCGCTGACGATGGCTCCCGATGCCTTCCAGCTTCGCCGACCGCCGCCCGCACTGGGCGCCGATGGCACGGCCGTGCTTGCCGAGGCCGGGTTCTCCGCGGAGCGCATCGCCGCTCTCAAGGCGCAGGGGATCGTCGCATGAACGTGCAATTCACGGTGCAGGACCAAGTCGCGCGCGTGACGCTCGACCGGCCGGAACGCCTCAACGCAGTCGATCAGGCGACCGAGGCCGAACTGATCCGGATCTGGGAGACGATCGAGCGCGACCGCGAGATTCGCGTGGTGGTGCTCACCGGCGTCGGCGAGCGTGCTTTCTGCACCGGCGCGGACATGAAGGGCGGGTCCGGCTCCAGCGGGCTCGACTATTGGGCGGCTGCGCGTCCGGGCGGTTTCGGCGGCATCGCGCTCCGCGAGACGCTCGACATCCCTGTCATCGCCCGTGTCAACGGGCACGCGCTCGGCGGCGGCATGGAGATGATGCTCGGCTGCGACATCGTCATCGCCTCGCACAACGCAACCTTCGGTCTGCCGGAACCGCGGGTCGGCCGGCTTGCGCTCGACGGCGGCATCGCCCTGCTCGCGCGTCGCATTCCTCATGTCTGGGCGATGGGAATGCTGCTGACGGGACGTCGCATCAGTGCTGCGGACGCGTTGCGGTTCGGGCTCGTCAACGAGGTGGTCGCCCCCGAAACGCTCGACGACGCGGTCACGCGCTGGATCACGGATATTCTCGCCTGCGCGCCGCTGTCGGTGCGGGCCATCAAGCAGATGGTGCGGGCCGGTCAGCGCCTGTCGCCGACAGACGCGCAGATGTTGCGGTTGCCGGCGCTCGTCGAAGCATTGCAATCGTCCGACCAGGACGAAGGCGTGCGCGCTTTCCAGGAGAAGCGTGCGCCGAACTGGCGCGGACGCTGACCATCAGGAGATCCTCGTGGCCTACGTCATCGTCTCGACCTGCATCGACGTCAAGGACGGGGCCTGCCAGGATGTCTGCCCGGTCGAGAGCATCTACGAAGGCGGACGTATGATGTATATTCAGCCCGACGAATGCATCGACTGCGGCTTGTGCCTGTCGGTCTGTCCGGTTTCGGCGATTTACGCGCAGGATGAATTGCCTGAACACGAGCGTGATTTCATGCGCGCCAACGCCGAATTTTTTGCAAGCTCGGTCACCGGCTGGGGCTCGCCCGGCGGTGCGGATGCGCGGCACATCAGCACGCTCGATCATCCGCTCGTGGCCGCGCACAAGATTCCGGCGCCCTCCGATTAGCGCCTTTCACTTGCGGAGATCGCGCCGCTGGCTACTCGGCGGGCTGCAGCGCGTGGCCGCGACGCGCAATGCGCTCGTGCATCTGCCGGATCATGCGGCTGGCAGTGGTCTCGAACAGGCAGGGAATGACGGCGTGCACCAGCGCCGCCAATGCGGCGCCGAACAGGCGCGCCGCGAAGCCGAGCGCGAACAGGAAGTGCTCGCCGTAGGATTCATCGACGCTCTCAGGATGGGACAGAAACAGCCGGTGCAGGGTGGTTTGCATGCGGGGCTCCAGGGACGCGGTTCGCCTGCAATCCCTAGGGGATTCGGATCAAGAAGATGTCCCAAATATCACGCTATTGACCCTAATCCGGTTGAATTTGGACGACGATCTCCTGTATTGTTGGGATAATGGATGAAACAGACCGCAAACTCCTCAACCTGATCCAGCATGACGCCGCCCTGTCGCTGGACGAGCTTAGCGAGCGGGCGGGACTTTCCCGCAACGCCTGCTGGCGCCGCATCAAGCGCCTGGAGGATGACGGCATCATCAAGGGCCGCGTGACCCTGCTCGATGCCAGCCGCATCAATGTCGGCCTGACCGCGTTCATCGCGCTGCGCACCACCGAGCACAGCGCCAGCTGGCTCAAGCAGTTTTCGAACGCCGTGCGCGACATTCCCGAGATCATCGGCGTCTACCGCATGACCGGCGATGTCGATTATCTGCTGCAGGCCGTCATCCCTGACGTTGCCGCCTATGACAGGCTCTACCAGCGCCTGATCGGGAGGATCACGCTCGCGGACGTCTCGTCGTCCTTTGTCATGCAGGAAATCAAGGCGACGACGGTGCTGCCGCTCGACTATGCGCCGGAGCGGCACGGGTAAAGTCGGAGCCCCCGAAGGCGGTCGCCGCGCGCGTCTATGGAAAACCATGACCGGCGCCGCCTTACGCGCCCGTCGTCTGCCTTTCCTCGTCCGTCCACTCCACCTCATCAGGCGCCAGCTCCGGCTGCAGCGGCGCCTCCTCGGTCATCACATGGCCGTCCAGCGCGCGCAGCAGAGCCGCGACCAGCGCCGGCCTGCGCAACGGTTTGGCCAGGAAGTCCGACATGCCGGCCTCGCGGCAGATCGTGACGTCCTCGGGGAAGGCGTTGGCCGTTAGGGCGATGATCGGCAAGGCCGCAAAGCGCCCTCCTCCCGCGCGGATCGCGCGCGTCGCGGCGAGCCCGTCCATCTCGGGCATGCGCACGTCCATCAGCACGATGTTGTAGTCGCCTTCTGATGCGGCCGCGACGGCCTCGACACCGTCGCTAACGACGCGCAATTCGACATCGAAGGCGGCGAGCATCTTGCTCACGACCATGCGGTTGACGGCATCGTCCTCGGCGACCAGCACCTTCAGCGGCCGGTCGAGGCCGGCAATTCGGGCCTTGAGATCGTCGGATTCCTCGCGGCCCGCGTCCTGATCTGATGTCTGCGCCTGGCTCCACGGCAGCACCAGCGTGAAGCGGAAGGTCGAGCCCTCGTCCGGCGTCGAGGTGACGCCGATGGTGCCGCCCATCTGCTCGATGATGCGCCTTGAGATCGCAAGGCCAAGGCCGGTGCCGCCGAAGCGGCGGCTGATCGAGGCGTCGGCCTGCGCAAAGTCGCTGAACAGCTGCCCGAGCTTGTCGGGCGCAATGCCGATGCCGCTGTCGGTCACGGTCCATTCGACCGTCGCGAGCAGGTCGCGCCGCGCCGGGCACATGGCCTTGATCGTCACCTCGCCCGCGTCGGTGAACTTCACCGCGTTGGAGGCAAGATTGAGCAGCACCTGGCGGATGCGCGCGACGTCGCCGCGCAGCGTCGGCGGCAGGTTCGGATCGAGCTCGATCTTGAGGCTGATACCCTTGCCCTTGGCGCTCGCGCGCACGACGGTCGCAACCGTCTCGACCAGCGTCTGCGGCGCGAAGTCGATTGCCTCGAACTGGAAGCGTCCGGCCTCGAGCTTGGAGAGATCGAGGATGTCGTTGAGGATGCGCTGCAGATTGTCGCCGGATTCACGGATCGTGATGACGGCCTCGCGCTGCTCCTCATCCAGATTGGTTTCGAGCAGCATGCTGGCAAGCCCGAGCACGCCGTTCATGGGCGTACGGATCTCGTGGCTCATGACAGCGAGGAAGTCCGACTTGGCGCGGTTCTCGGCTTCGGCCTTCTCCGCGCGCCAGCGCTCGGTGACGTCGCGGCCGAAGCCGCGATAGCCCAGGAACTGACCGTCGCGATCGTAGGCGGGCTTTGCGGTCAGCGACCACAGCCGCGCTTCGCCGCCGGCGACGACCTTCAAATTCATCTCGTGCAGCGGCTCGGTATGCTCCATCAGGCCGAGGATGTTGTAGGCGGCCGCCTTGTCCTCGGGGCACAGCATGTCGAGCACGTCGGCGAAATGCGATCCCTTCAGGAGCGGAAGCGGCAATTGCGCGACGTCGGCGAAGCGTTGCGGCACGTCGACGAGGTGGCCTTCAGCGTCGGTCTGCCACAGCCAGTCGCTGGCGTTCTCCTGAAAGTCCTTCAGCAGCAGCGAGATGATCTCGGTCTGCCGCTCGAGGTCGAGCTGGGCCTTGAGATTGCCGAGGAACAGATTGCCCTGCGAGACGATGTTGCGCGCCATGAAGAACGCGAACAGCAGCAGAAACACCGCCGTCACCAGATATGGGCCGGTGCCGCACAGCAGCAGCGCTCCGGCGCAGGCGACCGTCATGGTGGCGAGGTAGACGAGGCCGGCGCGCGGAAAGGTCGACAGTGTGAAGGCGCCGCCGGACATCATGCCGACCATCAGGCAGGCCAGGATGAGCTGGCTGGTCGGCCCAACCCGGCTGAACAGCGCCAGCGGCAGCGTGCCCCAGATCGCGGCGAGGAAGAACGCCTGCCGCAGCATCTGCCGCGCCGTGCGGGGCGAAGCCTCCTGCGGTGGGTTCTGATGCGAGCGCTGCCATGCGCGCACGGCGACCGAAGCGACGGCCGTGAGGGTTGCGCCCCAGATCGCCAGGAAGTCGTTCCAGCCCCTGCCCCAGAACAGGATCAGAACAATAGCGACGTTGAGCATGGTGACGGCTATGGTCACGGGGATCAGCCGCGTCACCGCGTCGATTTGCTTGGCGCGGATGCGGCGCAGCTCGCGCTCGCTGAGATCGGCGATCAGCCCGTCTTCGATCTCGAAACCGCCGAGCCAGGACGGGAAAGCGCCGACGAAACCGTCGCGCTGCTCAGTCAATGCTGTGGATTTGTCCCGCCATCCCATTCCGAGGAACCTTTTCCGTATCAATGGCCTAGGACCGGCTTCAACCGGGTTAATTTTGTGGGAGATTTTGCGGCGTCCTTGACGGGGGCGTTAGCGGTTTGTTCTAACCATGACCCCTGCCCGGAGCCCGCCCCATGCCCATCAGAGTTGCCACCTGGAACGTCAATTCGGTCCGGCAGCGGATCGATCTCCTGCTGACCTGGCTTAGGGAATGCCAGCCGGACATCGTCTGCCTGCAGGAGATCAAATGCATCGACGAGGCGTTTCCGCGGCTCGAGATCGAAGCGCTCGGCTATAACGTGGTGACCCACGGGCAGAAGACGTTCAATGGGGTTGCCCTGCTCTCCAAGCTCAAATTCGACGAGACCAAGTCAGGACTTGCCGGCGATGACGAGGACACGCATGCCCGTTTCCTCGAGGGCGTGGTGACGCTCAAGCAGGGCGTGATGCGCATCGCTTGCCTCTATCTGCCCAACGGCAATCCTGTTGGCACCGATAAATATCCCTACAAGCTCAAATGGATGTCGCGTCTTCTTGAATATTCGAAGGAGCGTCTTAAGACCGAGGAGCCACTGATCCTCGCAGGCGACTTCAACGTCATCCCGCATGCCCGCGACGTCCACAATCCTGCGGCCTGGACCGAGGACGCTCTGTTCAAGACCGAAACGCGGGAGAGCTTTCAGTCCCTGCTCGGCCTCGGCCTGACCGACGCCCTGCGGGCCGTCACCGACGAGCCTGGTCTCTACACGTTCTGGGATTACCAGGCCGGGGCCTGGCAGAAGAACCAGGGGCTGCGCATCGACCATCTGCTGCTCTCGCCGCAGGCGAGCGATAAGCTCGCCAATGTCGGCATCGACAGCTACGTGCGGGCCTGGGAGAAGCCGTCGGATCACGTGCCGGTTTGGGCGGATCTGGATCTGGAGGCGGCGTAGGCCTTGCGCGGAGTTGGCCGGCGCGAGCGGCAATCACAACTGCGGTAGGGTGGGCAAAGGCGCGCCCTTCGCGCGCCGTGCCCACCATCTCGTCGTGATCGAAACAGGTGGTGGGCACGCTTCGCTTTGCCCACCCTACGGCACCTTCGTTGCCGCAGCTATTCGTGGCGGCCCTGCACCCACTGTTCCAGCATTTGCAGGCACATGGCGCGGTCGTCGTCGGAGGCCTTGGCGAAGGCGCGGTTGTAATTTTCCTTGATCCAGGTCTCGTCGGCGCCGGCGCTGTCACGCGCCAGCGTCAGCCACATCAGGCCGCGCGCGGCCTGCCGCGGCAGGCGATCGCCGTTGAACAGCATCTGCCCGAGCAGCGCCTGGGCCTCGTGCTGGCCCTTCTGGGCGGCAAGGCCAAGCCAGCGGGCGCCGTAGCGGAAATCCTCCCGGGAGGCGTCCGGCGTCTTCAGATAGAGCCGGGCGAGATCGTACTGCGCGTCCGCGTTGCCGAAATAGGAGGCGGCATAGGAGAACATCTCCCGCGCCCTGTCAGGATCGGCCTTGATCTTGGAGTTCGGGATGCCGCTCAGATAATAGCGCCCGAGCGCGACAAAGGCATTGGCGACGACCTGCGCCTGCGGCGCCGACGGGCTGTCCTCGGCATGCGCATTGGCGATCCGGGTGAAATATTCGAAGGCGCGCACGTCGTCCTGGGCGACGCCGTCGCCGCTGGCGTACATGCGGCCGAGCTTCCACTGCGCGATCGGGTGACCACCCTCGGCAGCATATTGCAAGGCACTGAGCGAGGTTTCCTGGGTCGCGACCGGCGGCACTGACTTTCGCGCCGCACCCGCGGCACCGGGCAGACTGGTCACGACGGGGATGGTCGCGTCCTTCGGATTGACGGGCGCGCCGTCGAAGGCGAGCGCCGGCGCGGCCAGCGCGGTAGCCCCCAACACAAACGCAACAATGGCACGCCTAGATGTCCGCATAGCACTGTTTCTCGTGCGCGCCGCCCGGATGGGTCACTGCCCCTCCGACCGCTGGTCCAACCTGCTGGGCATACTTCCAGAGCGCACCCGACGTGTGATTAGTCGCGCGAGCGCTCCATTTGGTCTTGCGCTGAGCCAGCTCAGCGTCGCTCAATTTTACGTTAAGGGTACCGGCGTCCGCATCGATCTCGATGATGTCGCCGTCCTCGAGCAGCCCGATCGGGCCCCCGACCGCGGCCTCCGGCCCGACATGGCCGATGCAGAAGCCGCGCGTGGCGCCGGAGAAGCGGCCGTCGGTGATGAGCGCGATCTTGCCGCCCATACCCTGGCCGGTCAGCGCTGCGGTGGTCTGGAGCATCTCCCGCATGCCGGGGCCGCCCTTGGGGCCCTCGTAGCGGATCACGATGACTTCGCCTTCGCGATAGGTGCGCTTCTGGACCGCCTCGAAAGCATCCTCCTCCCGGTCGAAGCACCTGGCCGGACCGGTAAACTTGAGGTTGGACATTCCCGCGACTTTCACGATCGCACCTTCTGGCGCCAAATTGCCCTTCAGACCGACCACACCGCCTGTCACGGTGATGGGCTTGTCTGCCGGGTGCACCACGTCCTGGTGCGGATTCCACTTCACGCTTTTGAGGTTTTCGGCGATCGTTCGACCGGTGACCGTAATGCAGTCGCCGTGGAGAAATCCGTTGTCGAGCAGCGTCTTCATCAGAAGCGGTATGCCACCTACTTCAAACATGTCTTTGGCGACATAACGGCCACCCGGCTTCAAATCCGCGACATAAGGTGTCTTTTTGAAGATTTCGGCGACGTCGAATAAGTCAAACTTAATGCCGGCCTCGTGCGCAATCGCCGGCAGGTGCAGCGCAGCATTGGTCGAGCCGCCTGAAGCCGCGACGACGGCAGCGGCATTCTCGAGCGCCTTGAGGGTGACGATGTCGCGCGGACGGATATTGGACGCGATCAGGTCCATCACCTTCTCGCCCGCGGTCATGCAGAACGCGTCGCGGATCTCGTACGGTGCGGGAGCACCGGCTGAGTAAGGCAGCGCGAGGCCAATGGCCTCCGACACCGTCGCCATTGTGTTGGCGGTGAACTGCGCACCGCAGGCACCCGCCGAGGGGCACGCCACACGCTCGATCTCGTCGAGGTCCTCGTCCGACATGGCGCCGACGGAGTGCTTGCCGACGGCCTCGAACATGTCCTGCACCGTGACCTGCTGCCCGCGGAAATTGCCGGGAAGGATCGAGCCGCCATAGATGAAGATCGACGGCACGTTGAGGCGCACCATCGCCATCATCATGCCCGGCAGCGACTTGTCGCAGCCGGCAAGACCGACCAGCGCATCATAGGCGTGGCCGCGCACGGTCAGCTCGACGGAGTCGGCGATGCATTCGCGCGATGGCAGCGAGGAGCGCATGCCGTCATGGCCCATGGCGATGCCGTCGGTCACGGTGATGGTGCAGAATTCGCGCGGCGTGCCGCCAGCGGATGCGACGCCCTTCTTCACCGCCTGCGCCTGGCGCATCAGGGCGATGTTGCAGGGCGCGGCTTCATTCCAGCACGAGGCGACGCCGACGAAGGGCTGGTGGATCTGCTCGGTGGTCAGACCCATGGCGTAGAAGTAGGAACGATGGGGCGCGCGCGCAGGACCTTCCGTCACGTGACGGCTCGGCAGCCTCTGCTTGATGTTGGCCTTGGCGTCCATCGCGACCAGTTTCCTCAGATCTAGTTTCCTGGCCAACCCTTGTCAGTTCAGGAAACATCAGAGCCAAGATTTGAATCGACCTTGGGATTTCCTGCCGCCAGCAAGGGACCAGCCCGGGCCCCTCAAACATTCGAGTGATTTATTCATGTTCGGGTGTGGCCAAAAAGCGGCGCCGCTGCAAACGACCAGTGGTGAGGGTTAAATCCACCAGCGGTGTGGCTCAGGCAGCACAGTCGTTACCGGGAAGACACGGGTTCGCTTACAGTGATACCCTCGCGAAGATGACATCGCGCAATCTCTGATTTCATGATGCGAGGTGCGCGACCAGTGTTGCGACGGCGCCGCCGGGATCGCGACTGAGTCGGCGTTTGTCGGAGATATGGGCGACAGATGCCGTAGGGTGGGCAAAGGCGCAACGCGCCGTGCCCACCACCTCTTTCCATCGCGAAAAATGCGTGGGCACGCTTCGCTTTGCCCACCCTACGCCGAGCGAGTGGCACGCTGCTGCTTCCCACCGTCCTTGAGTCGAGCCTCAGTTGCATTGACTCGTATAGGGTACCCCCCTATCTTACTGCGATGTCGCATACCATCAAGCACAAGTCGAAGCTCATCGGCCGCGTCCGGCGCATCAAGGGTCAACTTGAAGCCGTCGAGCGCGCACTGGAGTCGGAGATCGGCTGCGCCGACGTGCTGATGCTGGTGGCGTCGGTGAAAGGTGCGATCAGCGGTCTCACCACCGAGCTGCTGGAAGACCACATCCGCCATCATGTCGTGGATCCCGCGCACGAGAAGGATCCGGAGAAGGCCAAGGGCGCCGCCGACCTCATCGACGTCGTCCGAACCTATTTGAAGTGATGAGATGACCGATCTGTCTCACCTGCTCCAGCAGAGCAGCGCGCACGCATGGCTGTTCGTGCCTAGTGCCATCCTGCTCGGCGCGCTGCACGGCCTCGAGCCCGGCCATTCCAAGACGATGATGGCCGCGTTCATCGTCGCTATCAGAGGCACCGTGCTCCAGGCCGTGCTGCTCGGCCTGTCGGCGACCATTTCCCATACCGCTGTTGTCTGGGCGGTCGCGCTCGCGGGCCTTTATTTCGGCCAGGAATTATCAGGCGAACGCAGCGAGGCCTGGCTGCAACTGGTCTCCGCCGCGATCATCATCGGCATCGCCACCTGGATGGTCTGGCGCACCTGGCGGGACCAGAACCGCGAACACGATCATGACCATCATCATCACCACCACGACGAGCCGCAATCGATCTCGCTCGCCGGCTTCGCGCTGCTGCTGGAAGTGTTCGAAGACGGCGTGCCGCCGCGCTGGCGGATCCGGAGCGAGACGGCCGCGCTTCCCGCTGATGGCGACATCAGGGTGACCACCATCCGCGAGGACGGCTCGGAGCAGAGCTTCGCCTTCACTGCAGGGGACGGGTATCTCGAAAGCGTCGATGAAATTCCCGAGCCACATGCGTTCAAGGCGCGCGTCACCCTCGCCGGCGATTCCGCCGAGCTTCTGTTCGAGGAGCACGATCACGACCAGATGGACCTCGGCGACGAAGACGACGCGCATGCGCGCGCCCACGCCGCAGACATCCGCAAGCGCTTTGCCGGGCGCACCGTCACCACCGCGCAGATCATCCTGTTCGGCCTCACCGGCGGATTGATCCCCTGTCCCGCCGCGATCACCGTGCTGCTGCTCTGCCTTCAGCTGAAGCAGTTCAGCCTCGGCTTCGTCCTGGTGCTGTCCTTCGGCATCGGGCTCGCGATCACGATGGTGTCGGCAGGCGTTCTGGCCGCGCTCAGCCTGCGCCACGTCGAACGTCACTGGGGCGGCTTCAGCCGTTACGCCCACCGCGCGCCCTATGTCTCGGCGGCCCTGATCGTCTTCGTCGGCCTCTACACCGGCTGGACAGGCCTGCACGATCTGATGACGTAGCGCCTCGCCGGTCAGCCTTTTGCACTCGCCGTCTTGTCGAGCGCGGCGCGAAGGCCTTTGGCGAGCTTGATCGCGTCGTCGTTGGCCCAGAAGTGCATGAAGAACAGCCGCGGCTGCTCATCCAGCACATATGGCTGTGCAGCGCCGTCACCTCGATGCCGTTCTCCAGCAGCGCCGCGATCACCGGGTTCACCTCATTGTCAGACAGAACGAAGTCGCCGGTGATGGCAGCCTTGCCTCCGCCTGATGGCTGGAAGTTGATGCCGATGGCGACGCCCATCGGCCCGACGGGCGTGAGCGCCATGCCCTGTTGCGTGATCGGATCACGGCGCTTGACGTTGAACTGGTAGACGCCGCCGTTGGCCTGTCCCTTGGTGCCGATGATCTGGTCGAGTTTCGCCGTGTCGAGATCGACCGCGGGCGGCGGGCTCGCCGGCGCGGCAGCGGTCAGTGGCGTCTTGCTTGCGGCGAGTGCGTCATGGATCGCGGCGGCCAGCTTGACGGGGTCGCCATGTCCGGCGACATGCATGTAGAACGTCGCCGGGCTCGCGCGCAGCAGATGGTTGTGCACGGCAGTGATCTCGAGACCGCTCGCGATCATCTTCACCATCACCGGATTGACCTCGGTCTCGAGCAGCACAAGGTCGCCCATGACCATGGCGCCGCCATGCGCCGGCTTGAACGCCACCCAGCCGCCGAGCGCCAGCGCCGGCTTGATCGCGACCCCGTCCAGGGTCACGGACAGATCGCTGCGCGGAAATCCGTAGCGGTGGACATCATCCGTGACGGCGGCCTTGCGGCCGAGCGTTTGGTCGATCGCCTGCCAATTGACGTCATCCGCCCGGGCCGGCGCGATGAATTGCCCGGCGCCCATGACGACTCCCAAGGCGGCGGCCAGCATGATAGCCGCGTGACAGAGTGTACCTCGTCGCATGATCGTTCTCCTGGTCTCACTGCCCCCAGGGTCGAAGCCGTGTTCGGCCCAGGCGTCAGCGGCGCGCGCAGACGCATGCCTCGCAAGACGGATGAGCCGATCTGTCTGATCAATCGAGATGGATGAAGTGGACATGCTGCGCCCTTGGTGATCAGGACGCGATGCTTGGGCATGTCGCCTCGCGGGGAGACCGCATATCCCCGATGCCTGAACTTGAAGCCCGTGGGTCCAGGCTGTCAACGCGTGGATTCAGTCGAGCCAGGAAAAAGATTTTGCAGACCCATTGGAACGAAATCGCTCGTGGGTCTCTCGCGTGAAAGCCGCATCGTGGCGAGCTCACGCTTTGTAATCCCCGATGAGGCGCCGGTGGCGTTCAACCGCAACATGGCTGGCCGGGCTGCAGGATCACGCAGTCCGGCGCGGCGCTGCCGCTGCATGTCGTTTCGCAGCCGCTCACGAGTGCGGCCACCGTCGCCTCCAGCGCGCACAGCTCGGCAATTTTCTTTCTGATCGAACGGAGATGTCGCTCCGCAAACGCCTTCGTCTCGCTACAGGGCAAGCGCCGCTGCACTGACGCAAGGATGTCGCTGATCTCGTCGAGCGAGAAGTCGAGATCACGGCAATGCCTGATCAGGCTGAGCGCCTTGACGTCTTCGGTGCTGTAGACGCGCTGACCGCCCTGTCGCGCTGGCCTCGTGAGCAAGCCGATGCTCTCGTAGTAGCGGACGGTGGGGACGGAGACGCCGGCTGCTTTGGCGAGGACGCCGATTCTCATGGAAGCGCTCACTCTCACTTTTCGCTTGAACCTCAAGTGGCTTGAGGGCGTAGCGATCGGGTCCTGGACGCACAAGCATGAGGAGAATCACATGAGCGTTATCGGACCGTCGTGCAGCCCTCCCTCCGAAACGTCGGCCGGATGCGGCTGCGCGGCGAAGACCGAGCCGGGTGGCGGCAAGGCCGCGGGCATGGCAGTCGCAACGGCTGTTGCGGCTGCGGCATGCGCGGCTTGCTGTGTGCTGCCCTTCACATTGCCTCCCGTCGTGCTCGCCAGCGCGGGCAGCGTGATCGCGGTGCTCGACCATGCGCATGGGTTGATGACAATGCTGTCGATCGCCGTTGTGCTCTGCGCCTGGGGCTGGATCGGGTGGCGATCGCGAACGACGGGCACGAAGATCCGATCGTCGGTGCTGGCAGCGATGTGCGCCGCGACCGTGCTGACGGCAACGGCTGCCCTTTGGCCGGTGATGGAGTATGCCGCCTTCCACGCGCTCGGCGTTGCCAAGAAGCCGAGGGCGCCGATGAGCTGATGGACGGACTCACTATCTTCGGGCTGCTGTCGGTTAGCGCGATGCTGCTGTTCTACGCGTTCGAGCCGCGCGGGCCACTTTACGTACTGGCCTTCGCGGCTGCCTGCGCGCTTAGCGCGGTCTACGGCTTTCTCCAGGGCGCCTGGCCGTTCGGCCTTGTCGAGACGGTGTGGACGGCTGTCGCGTTGCGGCGATGGCGCAAGCTTCAGGCGCGCTGATCGAAACGCGCAAACACTGCGCTCGTCAGGCCACCGAGCAGGGTCCAGAACACCAGGCTCGTCACCGTCACCGCGGTGACGAACTGATGCAGCAGCGATGACGGCACGTTGGTCTCGACATTGGCGAGATCAGGCGCGCCGATCAGATGCGGCAGGGTCAAGAGGATCACGCCTGATATCGCCGCCGGCACCGTGCGGCGGAAGACGATCAAGGCGAGCCCGCCTGCCGTCGCCAGCACGGCGGCGAGCCACCAGATCTGCCGCGACAGCAGCGGCGCTGACGGCACGCCGGGCAGCTCCGGCGGCAGGCCGAGGCCCGGTGCGATGGTGAAGACGGCGAAGCCCGCCAGGCCCCACAGCAGGCCTTCGTGCCAGGACACGCTGGTCCCGGTCGCGCCGCTACGCACGGCGAAGAAGCCGGCCAGAAGCAGCGCGAAGCCGATCGCGGTCAGCACGTTGGCGGCGGCGGTGTAGGCGTTGCGCTCAAACCCGTCGCGCGGCTCCCAGGCGCCGCCATGGTCATGGTCGCCGGCGCCATGGTCATGATCACCATGGTCGTGGGCTGCGTGGTCATGCCCGGCCGCGACCGGCTGCGCCAGGGCGTCGTGGTGGTGCGCGCCCGCCGCCTTCTCGAAGACTTCCGCCTTCAGGATCAGGGGGACGGTGCCGAACTGCTGGACGACGGTGACGAGGAGACCGACGACGAAACCCGAGATGACCGACGCGAAGACGATCGCGCGAAACGTGCTCATGCCATCAAGGTTAGTGGCAGGGGAACGCGTTCGAGTGCCGCACGTCGTGGGCGGCGTTGTGGACGACGTCGATATGGGAGAAGCCGACCATGCCGATCACGAACGCGCCGAGCACCATGGCCATCAGCGCCTGCGACAGCCGTCCCACCTGCCCTGCGGCAACCGGAAGCGTGATCTGGGCCGGGACTTGCGCGTTGGCGAGCTGGGACTGGCTCATGGTCTATTCTCCATTGGCGATTTGCGCCTCTTCTAGCAGCTTCCGGGCGATATCGCGACTGGTAAGATGCAGGCTTGTCCCGGGCAAAATGTCCCTGCGGGCGATCTTGGCGTCGGCGGCCGTGCGAAAGGCGGCCTCAAATCGCCGGAAATAGTCGAGGCAGGCCTCCGGCGTGGGCTTGGTGCCGAGCAACGTCCGGAAAGCGCCCCGGTGCACGGCGCAGATCGCGCCGTGTCCGGCCACGGGAAAGACCAGTGAGGCGATATCGTCGCGCCAACGGGCTTCGCTGCTCAAGCGGTTGCGCGTCCCCGCCCGAGGGAGCCGATCAGGCGGGCGACCTCGCAGACGGCGACGAGGCCCGCGAGCCAGATCGCGCAGGTCAGCCCGATCCGCGAGACGATGGCCGCCGTGAAGGCGCCCTGCCCGCCAAGGAACGGCGTCGCGGCGAACAGCGCAAGCTCATAGGCCGCATAGGCGGCGACGAGGGCAATGGCCAGCGTCAGCGGCGTGCGAAGCTGGGTCAGGATGCGAAGCATCGTCGATGCGGCAGCGGTCGCAACAAGCGCCGCGGCGCCGATCACAAGGCCCCAGGCGATGGTGCCGGCATCAAGGGGATAGTGCAGCGCGCCGAAGCCGATGCATTGGTTCGCCAGCCACGTGGCGGTGACAACCAGCAGCGCCTGACGCTGCGACAGCGCGGCCGCAGCCACGACCGCGAACGCTGCAAACGGCGTGGCACAGGCAAGCGCAAAGCTTGCCAGCGCGCAGGACACAGTCAGCAGCGCAAGGCAGAACAGAGCGACACCATGCGGCGCGACGGGGTGAAGCCTGACATGGTCGGAATGCGGCGGCAGGTTGGTGAGGGCCATGGACAATCTCCCGGCGGCGATCCTACCACATTGTCGGACAACTCCGCCAACCGGCCCCAAGCTGTGGCACGGGCGCGCTATGCTCGCTCTCTCGTTGGTTTGAAGACGGGCGCGCTACGCACGCCCTCTCGCTGGGTGGAAGACGGGCGCGCTACGCACGCCCTCTCGGGCGTTGGGCCTGAGCCCAGGCCGTGGTGACGTCGCGCGGCGGAGCGTCGATCCGCTTGATGGGAGTGAGCTCACCGGAGGCGGAGATGATGGCGGTTTCCTCGCGGCGACAGCGCGGGCAGACAAAGCTGACTTCGTGCGGCTGCGCCGACCAGCTCGAACGTTTGACATTGGCCGCCATGGGCCATGCTTCGCAATGCGAGCACGACACCAGAAACCGACCGGGATCGAGCATACCCATTCCTTAGGTCTCCGCGTCCTGCCGCCCTCCTCTAATGATTAGCCCATGTAAATCGTTCCGGTGCGGAGGCACCGTCAGCCCCAGGGTTCCCCAGTCGCGGCCGGATCATACGAGGTGCCGCGCCCTTGCCTCAGCGCGCACCGTGGAGCGTGCAGGCGGTCGTGCAGGTGACGGTGTTGCCGTGGTCGCAGGCCTTGCAGGCGGCCACGCACTGGTTCATGTCGCGGGGATTGTAGGTGCTGTAGGTGCGCATCGGGCAGAGCGGGGTCGAGCCAGTGACGTCCTGCTCCTGGTCACAGGCTGCCGTCAAAAGCGCAAACAGGGCGACCGCAAGCAGACGCATGGGATGTCCAACCATAGGACGGGTGACGTTCGCGGGCAATATTGCAAGGCAACCTTGCCCCAGGCATTCCCATCGCCGGGAACCGCAACGCGCGAATCCGCGGACCTCATCAAGGATGGGTCTCAATTATTAAGAACGGATTGCGATTGCACGACCTCTCGTAAAGACACCGATGCGGAACATCGTGCCTCGTTCCTGGCCGCAAGCTTCATCCGGGCGTCAGGCGGCAGCCTTGGTCGCGATCGCCAGGCGCATGTCGACCGCGAGCTGACGGTACCGCTCCGAAAGCTTCAGGTAGAATTCGCGCTTGTGGCTGTCGGTCGCAAGCTTGGCAATCAGCTCGCATTCGGCGGTGAGCGTCTCGAAGCGCTCCAGCCTGTCCTCAAGTTCTGTCATCGGCGTGTCCCCGTCAAACGCCTCAGGGACAACAAGCCTAAGCCCGGAAAATGGGTCACGGCCAACATCGTTATAGAGTAGAATCAATTATTCCCGGCGCGGACAGTTATTTGCTGTCCATGCGCCAGGCACCGTCCCAATCGGCCGCCGGCGGCGCGGTCTCGAACTGCACGATGCGCGCGAGCATCGCCTGAGACGGGCCGTCGCCAGGGACGCTCTGCAGCGCCGCATTGAATGCCGAGCGGGCCTCAGTGAAGCGGCAGGCGCGATAGGCGGCAAGCCCTTCGGCGTAGTGCGCGCGCAGCCCTTCCTGCGAGGCGGTGAGCGCACCTGCCCGGCCCATCACCTCGAACACCGGCTGCGGCACGCTCTGGCCGACCACCGCGAGGCGGTCGATCTCGCGCAATTCGAGCCGGGATCCAATCGCCGCGGCGGTCGCGTGCGAGATCAGGATTCGGGTACCGTAGATCTTGTTCACGGCCTCGAGGCGCGAGGCAAGGTTCACGGCATCGCCCATCACCGTAAAGCTCATCATCAGCTCGGAGCCGATGCTGCCGGTCAGGACCTCGCCGGTGGCGATGCCGATGCGCAGGTCGCAGGACACCGGCATGGCCCGGATGCCGAGCAGGTCCGGCAGCTGCTTCTGCAGCGCGGGCACCTGGTCGGCCATGTCGATGGCGGACAGGCCCGCGAGCAGCGCCTGCTCGTCCTCCTCGATGAAGGGCGGGCCCCAATAGGACATGATGGCATCGCCGATATATTTGTCGATGACGCCGCGGTTGTTGCGGATCGGACCGGACATCAACGTGAAATAGTGGTTCATGACCTTGACGAGGCCGCGCGGGGTCATGCCCTCGCTCATCGCGGTGAAGCCGCTCATGTCGCAGAACATGATGGTCATGACCCGACGCTGGCCGTCGACGGCGACCTCCGGCCGGTCGATCAGGCCCTGCACCACCTTGGGATCGATGTAGCGGCCAAAGGTCTCGCGGATCCGCTCGTTGTGGCGCAGCTGCTCGATCATGCGGTTGAAGGCGGCGGCGAGCTCGCCGATCTCGTCCTGGGTCGAGACGGTGATGCTCTTGTCGAAGCGGCCGGCCTCGACCTCGCGGGCACCGGCGAGCAGCAGCCGCACGGGCCTTGTGATGCCGCCGGAGACAAGCAGCGCAAAGGCAAATCCGACGACCGCGGCGAGCAGCGTTACGACGCCGGAGATGATGATCGCCTGTCGCTGGTGGCCGACCACCGTCGAGGTGCTCGCATAGACCTGCTTGAGCATGTCGGTGCGGACCGTATCGATCCGCTGGTTGAACTGATCGCGCAGCGCATCGATGTGCTCCAGCGTGCTGCGTGCCTCCGGCATCTGCTTGGCGTCGATCTGCTTGAGCAGTTTGGCGTGGTCCTCGTTCATGCCCTGGCGCAGCTCGGTCACGGCGGTCTCGATGCGGGTGTCGATCCGCGCCAGCGCGGCATTGTCCGACGGCGTCCTCGGATCCTCGATGATCGCGTTGATGAGCTTTTGCGCGGCCGACGTCTCTTCGTCGATCTTGCGGTCGGCTTCCTCGAACTCCTTCAGGCGGGCCGCATAGGCCTGCTCGTCCGAGGAATCCTGCATCTTCGCCATGACCATCCGCCGCAACGCCACCGACCGCTCCAGCGAGCGGATGTTGGCCCGCGCCAGATCACCATAGGCCGGGATGTAGCGGTTGGTCAGCTCGTCCAGGAGAATGCCGACCTGGCTCGACATCACCATCGACAGGATCGAGGTGATCAGCATCAGGACGATCAATCCGAGGGCGATGCCGACGATCTTGCGCCGGATCGACTGGTTGAAAAGCGGCATGAGATGCGGGCAAAGGCTGAAGAAGGATCTTTGGAACCCTCAATACACCGGATTTTCGCTGGGGAACACGCGCAATCGGGCCGGTTTGGCGCCCAGCGCTGCCCGCAACCGTTGCGCGAGTCCCATTTGTTAATAAAGGTTAAGGAACTGCCACTGCCGCCGTTTCTGAAGTTCCGCGAGTTCCAATCCGTATTTTGCCGCATTGTTGAACGAGCGTGAGGAATGCGAAACGATGCCACGGCATCGTTTTGGTGTCGTTCTTGATTCTCAAGCCGCATGTCGTCGCGGACCTTGGTTTGTAGTGGTTTCGCAGGGGGACCATCGAATGAACCAGTGCCTACGCTCGCTCGCGTGTGTCGTTGCCGTGGCCGCTTTGGCCCTCCTTCCCACCGGGCTGGCGGCGAAGAGCGGTCACAAATCATCCGCGTCGAAACCGTCTTCGTCCAAGAAGACGCACGAAGCGAAAACCGGCAAGCAACGGCATGCTGCATCCGGCAAGCACCGCAAACATGCCGAGGCCAGGCGCAAGTCGAAGAAGCGGGACGAGCCCACGGACAAGCCCGCGCCGCCGGCGCTGACCGGTGACCTCGCCGCGCTGAAGGATGCGATCGACCTCGCGCGCAAGGGCAAGACCGACGATGCGACCGCGGCGCGCGACCGCATTGCCGATCCCGCCGGACAAAAGCTCGCCGACTGGTTCATGCTGCGCCATTCCGAGAGCACCGCCCCCTTCAAGCGCTACGCCGCCTTCCTCGCCGCCAATCCGGATTGGCCGAGCGCCGTGCTGCTGCGCAAGCGCGCCGAGGCGCGGCTGTGGCAGGAGAAGAGCGACGCGGCAACCGTCCACGCCTTCACGATGGACCGCCCGATCAGCGCCAAGGGCAATTTCGCGCTCGCGCGCGCGCTGTTCGCCGAGGGCGACAACGACGGGGCGACGCGCCTCGTGCGCGAGGCCTGGCGCTCGGACGAACTGTCCGAGCGCAGCGAGGAGGATTCCTACGAAGCGTTCCACGATTTGTTGCGGCCCGAAGACCATCGCGCCCGGATGGACAAGCGCCTCGGCGCCAAGGACTATGCCGGCGCAAGGCGCGCCGCAAAACGTCTTGGCGAAGATTTCCTCGCGATCGTCAAGGCCTGCGCCGCCGTCAACGGCAAGGAGAACAAGGCCAAGGATTATCTCGAGGACGTGCCTCAAGACGCGCGCCGCGATCTCGGCTATGTGCTGTGCCGCGCACAATGGCACCTTCAGAAGGACCACATCGACGATGCAGCCGAGGTGATCCTGGCTGCCGCACCCGAGACGATGGCGGCGCAGGACACAGACGCATGGTGGCGCGAGCGCCGCCTGCTCGCGCGAAAGCTGCTCGACCAGGGCAAGTTCCAGACCGCCTACGACGTGGTGCGCGCAGCCACGGTGCCGGCGATGGAGGTCTACCGCGTCGACTATCACTTCATGTGCGGCTGGATCGCGCTGCGCTATCTCGACGATCCCAAAACCGCGATGATGCACTTCGCCTCCATCGACGAGGGATCGCCCAATCCACTGGCGCTGTCGCGAGGCCATTACTGGCGCGGCCGTGCGGCCGAGGCAATGGGCGCCGTCGCCGACGCGCAAGCGAGCTACAAGGCCGCCGCGCGCTATCCGACCGCCTATTACGGCCAGCTCGCCCGTGCGCGGCTCGGCCTCGAGGGGCTGGAGCTGCGCACCCCCTCGCCCGTGCTGGCCGCCGCCGACACGCAGGCGGCAGATGAGCGCGTGCGCGCCGCCGACATGCTCTATGCCATCGGCGAACGCGATATGGTGTTCTACTACGCCGAGGATTTCGCCCAGGAGAGCACCGACGCCGCCGCGCTCGCGGCGCTTGGCGAGCTCGCCGGCCAGCGCAACGATGCGCGCGTGATGCTGGAGGTCGGCAAGTCGGCGTTGGCCCACGGCCTCGCGCTCGACCACTACGCCTTCCCGACCATCGGCATCCCCGAGCACAAGCAGGTCGCACCAGCGATCGAGACCAGCGTGATCTATTCGGTGGCGCGCACCGAGAGCTCGTTCAACCAGCGCGACAAGTCGTCCGCCAATGCGGTCGGCCTGATGCAGGTGACGCCGGAAGCCGGCCGCGACACGGCCAAGCGCTTCGGCGTGACCTATGACTGGGACAAGATGGTCTCCGACCCCGTCTACAACACGCAGATGGGTGCGGCCGAGCTCAGCGCGCTGCTGTCGGAATATCGCGGCAACCAGATCATGACTTTCGCCGGCTACAATGCCGGCCGCGGCCGCGTGCGTGAATGGGTGCAGGCGCATGGCGACCCCAGAGATCCCAAGATCGATCCGGTCGACTGGGTCGAGCGCATCCCGTTGTCCGAGACACGCAACTACGTCCAGCGGGTGATGGAGAACGTGCTGGTGTATCGCGCCCGCTTCGAAGGCAGCGGCGCTGTCGCCGGCAAGACCGATCAGCGCGTGGTGACGCAGGAACTCAACGCAACGGCACCCGTGGCAGCCGCAGCACCCGCTCCCTAACCGGCGCCACCGGGGCTGAAGGGGCGCCGACGAGGTTAGGTTGCTGCGGCTTCCGCGCGAGTCGCGCAGCTAGGTGTCACCTCCTTCCGTCGTGATCAGGTCGCGCCCGTCCAGAAATGCGCCGGTCAAAGCTCTCGCGATGGTCCAGAACTGCATCGTGCAGGTCCAGCACGAGACGGCGCTCAGCATCACCAACATCTCGATCGTGTTCCCGGTGGCCGTCGCGCTGCGCCCAGGCATCGACCATGGCATCCACAGCGTCATTAGCTCGCCTCGGCGATAGCAATCATAGTCACAGTAATGGCGCTGTGTCCGTACATGCCGGACATAGCCTGATCGGATCGACCGCGAGCATGTGCCGCACGTCGCCGCGCTTGGCGGAGGCTCGTGATTGACCAGCACGAAGTTCATGAGGCCACCCTCACGCGATCTTCTGCAAGGGCCTCGCAGAACAACGCGTAACATTGATAGTCGCAGTACGGCAGACGGGTCGCCATCTCGCGAAGATAGCTGCCGCTGATCGGCTCGCAGCATTGCATGCACCACGCCTGCCGGAACGGTGTCCGGTCGTTCACCAGCACGAAGGCGAATCTCACGTGGCACCTCCCAAAGCGAAGCAGTAAACGCTGTCCAACGGAGACAGTGCGGGCGGTGGAGCGCAAAGATGGCTTCGGCCGTCCGGATTATCCCTGTTTTGCTCCACCTTCTGCGGCGGGACCCGGATGTATCTTCCGTCCTCCCTCCGCCGCGCATAGATCTGGCCGTCGACGTACTTGATATCGGTTGGATAGCAATCAGCGCTGTTGCAGCAACTGAGGCTCGGGTTATCCGGCATGCGCCAGGTCGAGTAGAATTTCTCGTGCAGCGCCTGGTCCTGGGGTGGATGCCGGCGATGGACGGCACCGTTTCCGGTCTCCTGCGCCTGGATTGTCGCGGTGGAGCAGAAGAGAACGATTGAGCACAAGAGCTTGCACGAGCGGTTCAAGACATGGGCTCCCGGATCAGGCCTGCGGAATGATGTCAGCTCTCTGGTTCAGCCCCGCGCGAACTGAGCCCGAAACAACCACCGGCGGTCGCGTTCGCGGCGTGAGCGGAAGCGATCGACACACGTCTTTGAGCAGAGCGCAGTGCGCCACGCGTAGTAGCGGATCAAGCCAAATTTACCGCCACACACTGCACAGCCGTTGGCAGAAGAGCACGGTCTGGAGTCGGGCTGGTCAACCTCGGGAAGTACGGATGCATGACACATTGTTGTCTCCCTTTGTTGCTTGCGGTTGCGCTCGCCGCGACTGGCTGGTCGACACTCCCGATTGGCCGTGAGGGTAGTCAGCCGGGCACGAAGTGCTCAACTGTACGGAGGTAAATGACCGACATGACTAGGGTTGGAAGAGCTATACCTAGGTTTGTCCGTATTTGCCCGGGGCTTCCGCGCTCATTCTTATTCAACGAGACGGCGCATGATGCTCCGGCTGCACGGTCACGGTGAAGACCCCTGCTGGCGCGGCTACCTGATCTGCCTGGATAGCCGAAGCGGCGACAGGTCAATTCAAGGACGAACATCATCACGGTCATCCGGCTTTGGCCGGAATTGCTCCTCTTGCGCCAACGTGCTCTACTCGTGTTCACGCAGAGAGTGCCGGGAGCGTCTGCGATGAAACCTGGCCAGGCAGCCACGTTCGGGAAGTCAGCCGCGCAATTCCTCGTCGACTGCGTCAGGCAAGCTGTCGCCGCTAAGCCGCGTGCCGAGCCCGATGATGGCCAGCTCGAAGCGGTCAAACAATGGCAGCAGGTCTTCGAGCACAATCCGGTCATGTACTTCATGGTCGATCCGGCCGGAACCGTCATCAACGTGAACACGTTCGGCGCCGCGCAACTGGGCTACACGGCCGCAGAGTTGATCGGCCGATCGGTACTGGATGTCTTCTTCGCCGAAGACCGCGATTTTGTCCGCGCCTGTGTTGCACTGTGCCTCGAGACCGTCGATCAGTCCCACACCTGGGAGATCCGGAAGGTTCGCAGGGACGGCTCGGTACTCTGGGTGCGCGAGAACGCCAAGACCATGCTGCGGGCCGATGGCTCGCCAGTCGTGTTGGTCGCCTGCGAGAACATCACCGAGCGCAAGGAAGCGGAGAATGCTCTGCGGCAGAGCGAAGCCTATCTCGCTCAGGCGCAGGAATTGAGCCACACCGGCAGTTTCGGCTGGAAGGCCGCAACCCGCGAGATCACATGGTCCAGGGAGACGTATCGCATCTTCCAGTGCGACGAGGGTTCCAAGCCGCAGATCCCGGTCATGCTCCAGCGGATCCATCCGGAGGACCGGCTCGCCGTGCAGCGGACCACAGGTCAGGCAGCGCGCGAGGGAAAGGACTACGACCACGAATACCGGCTCGTGATGCCCGACGGCTCCATCAAGTACGTCCGAGCGGTGGCCCGGGCTACACGAGATTCTGCCGGCCACGTCGAGTTCGTGGGATCGGTGAGCGACATTACGGCGACCAAAGAGGCAGAGCGCAAGCTGCGCGAGAGCGAACAGCGCTTTCGCGATTATGCCGAAACCGCATCCGACTGGTTCTGGGAGACAGGGCCAGACCACCGCGTGACCCTGATATCGGAACACTCAGATACCACCACCCCGCCGGGCGTGATTGGGCTTACCCGTTGGGACATTGCGCCGGACGCCGATCTCGAGCCGGAAAAATGGCGACAACATCGCGCGGCACTCGACGCCCACATCCCGTTCCGCGACCTGGTGTATCGCAGCAGGGACCGCAACGGGCAGACCATCTACGTTCGGACCAGTGGCAAGCCGTTCTTCGATGCCGACGGAAACTTTCTCGGCTATCGTGGCGTCTGCACCGACGTGACTGCGGCCATCCGCGCCGACCAGGCCGAAGAGGCGCTGCGCAAGGCCCAAGCCGAGCTGGCTCATGTCACGCGCATCACGACACTGGGCGAACTGACTGCTTCGATCGCCCATGAAATCAACCAGCCGCTCGCTGCCGTGATTGCAAACGCCGACGCCTGTGTGGCGTGGCTGCAGCGCAATCCGCCTGATCTCAAGGCGGCGCGCCGCTCCGTGGAGTGGATCACCGAGGATTGCAAGCGTGCCAGCGACGTGATCCGTCACATTCGGGCGCTCGCCAAACGAACCGAAATCGAAATGGGTCCGCTCGACCCAAACTCAATCGTGCGCGAGGCCGTCGCACTCGTTCAGCGCGAGATGGCCCGCCATGCCGTGTCGGTGCGGATGGAACTGTCGTCGGCCCTGCCCAAGATCTTTGGCGATCGGATCCAACTGCAGCAGGTCCTGATCAATCTGATCATGAACGGGATCGAGGCCATGGAAGACGTCCGTGACCGTCCGCGCAAGCTGACGATCCGCTCGGCGGCGGATGGCGACGACGCGATGCTGGTGAGCGTCGCCGACTGCGGCGTCGGCATCGACGAACAGGCGATAGACCGCCTGTTCACCCCGTTCTTCACCACGAAACCCGGCGGCATAGGGATGGGGCTGCCGATCTGCCGCTCCATCATCGAGATCCACGGCGGACGACTTTCCGCCGCGCCGAACCAATCTGGCGGCGCGACGTTTCAGATCACCCTGCCCCTCTATCGAGAGGAAGCATCGTGAGCGACCGCATGGCGCCTTCGCCGCCCCAGGAGAACGGTGATCAGCCGATTGTCTACGTTGTCGACGACGACGCCTCCATGCGCCGTGCGCTGACCAACCTCTTCGAATCGGTTGGCCTCAAGGTCGAAGCGTTTGGCTCGGCGCCGCAGCTCCTCCAGGCCAAGCCACCGCAGGTGCCGAGTTGCCTGGTGCTTGACATCCGCCTGCCGGGAGTCAGCGGCCTTGAGCTGCAGTCCGATCTGGCCAAGGCCAACATCCACACGCCGATCATCTTCATTACCGGTCACGCTGACATTCCCATGACCGTTCGGGCCATGAAAGGCGGTGCGATCGATTTCCTGACCAAGCCGGTCCGCGACCAGGATATCCTGGACGCAGTCCAGGCCGCGATCGAGCGAGACCGCAAGCGGCGCGATCTCAACAAGACGGTCTCGAACGTCAGATCACGCTTCGAGTCACTCACCTCGCGCGAGCGGGACGTATTGGCTCTAGTGACGTCCGGCCTGATGAACAAGCAAGTGGCCGCCCAACTCGGATTGGCCGAAATTACCGTGAAGATCTATCGCGGCCAGATCATGCGCAAAATGGGGGCGAAGTCCCTGGCCGACCTCGTGCGAATGAGTGAGGCGCTCGGCGTTCGGCCCGGCCGGCCCGACGTACAAACCTAAGTATGAGTTTGCAATGGCGAGTGGCAGGTCCACCCTGCGTGTTTGGATTGGGCCGTCGCGACGGCAAGCGTGATCCCGGGCGAGGAGCGGACGTCTTGTCAGCGGCTTCGGTCATTTCGGTCCTTGATGATGACCCCTACGTGCGGGAGGCGATCAACAATCTCTTGCGGTCGCGCGGGTATATGGTCCACACATTCGCCTCGGCCGAAGAATTTTTGAGCTCGAGCGATTCCAAGCGCACCTCCTGCATCGTCGCCGACATGCATATGCCGTCCAAGACCGGAATCGATTTGTTGACGCAGATGCGCGCCCAGGGTTCGGCCACCCCGTTCATCTTGATCACAGGTTTCCCGGATGAGACCCTTCACATCCGGGCGCTCGAAGCCGGAGCAATCTGTTGTCTCCGTAAGCCGTTCGTCCCCGCGGACCTGATGAAATGCCTGCAGTGGGCGCTGGCAGCAGGTGACGACGTCACGGAGTGACGTTCCGCCTCACTCCACCGAGATCTTCGCCGCCCTGATGATCGGCCACCATTTCGCGATCTCGGCCTTCTGCCTGATGCCGAGTGCCTCCGGGGTGAGCTGATCCTTGGGCGTCATCTCGAGGCCCTGGCTTTCAAGCTGCTTCTTCACGGCGGGATCGTTCAACGCGTCAACGGCGGCGGCATTGAGTTTGGCGACGATCTCCTTCGGCGTGCCCTTCGGCACCCACATGCCGGACCACAGCGTCATGTTGAAGCCTTTCAATCCCGCTTCATCCGCGGTCGGGATGTCGGGCGCCGAGGCGAGGCGCTTGTCGTCGGTGACGGCGTAGGCGCGGATGGTACCGGCGCGGACCTGGTTGATGGAATTGGAGGTCTGGTCGACGATGATGTCGATCTGGCCGGCGATCAGATCGTTCAACGCCGGCGCGGTGCCGCGATACGGCACGTATTGCAGCTTGATACCGGAGACGCTTTCGAAATAGACGCCGGCGATGTGGCTGCCGGAGCCGGCGCCGGCCGTGCCGGCAGTCGGCGGCGTCGGCCGCGACTTCAGCCAGTCCAGCAGCTCCTTCAGCGATTTCGCGGGCACGGCGTTCTTGCTGACCACGATCATCGGGTTGCTCGGCAAGAGCACCACCGGTTCGAGATCGGCGACGAGGTCGTAGTTGAGCTTGTAGACGGCACCGTTTGCGACGTGGGTGCCGAGATGGCCGAAGGAGATGGTGTAGCCGTCAGGCGGCGAATGCACGGCGCGCCCCACGCCGATCGAGCCGCCGGCGCCGGTGACGTTCTCGACCACCAGCGCCTGGCCGAGCGATTGGCGCATCCGCTCGGCGAGCACCCGCGCCATCGCATCAGACGGGCCGCCGGCGGCAAAGGGAACGATGATGGTGATCGGATGCGAGGGATATTCGTCGGCGCGCGCGAGGCCGGCGAGAGCGAGAATACCGATCAGTCCGGCCCAGACGGCCTTGTTCATTGTGGTCTCCTCGACGATATCGTTCTTGTTTTTGTCTCTTCCCGCGTACGGGAAGAGCGATCGTTCGTGAAGAGACGAAATGACGCCTCAGAACTGCGAATAGTCGATCGGCTTGTGGCGATCGAGCGTGCGGGTGACCGGCGGCAGCGGATATTTCAGGCCGGTGGCGCAGTTGAACAGCATGACGCGGTCGCCCTTCGAAACGCGGCCGTCGGCAAGGCTCTCCTTGTAGGCGGCGTAGGTTGCAGCGCCCTCCGGGCAGAGCAAGAGCCCCTCCTCGCGCGCGACCTCGTTCAGCGCCGACGAGATCTTGTCGTCGTCGACCGCAATGGCAAAACCCTTGCTCTCGCGCACAGCGCGCAGAATCAGAAAATCGCCGATCGCCTGCGGCACGCGAATGCCTGAAGCGATGGTGTGGGCGTCCTCCCAGCGCGTGGCGTGCTCGGTGCCGGCCTCATAGGCCCGCACCATCGGCGCGCAGCCGGAGGCCTGCACCGCGACCATGCGCGGGCGCTTTGAACCAATGAAGCCAATCTTCTCCAGCTCGTCGAACGCCTTCCACATGCCGATCAGGCCGGTGCCGCCGCCGGTCGGATAGAAGATCACGTCGGGCACGTCCCAGCCGAGCTGCTCGGCGAGCTCCAGGCCCATCGTCTTCTTGCCTTCAATGCGGTACGGCTCCTTCAAGGTGGAGGTGTCGAACCAGCCGACTTTCGCCTTGCCCTCGCCGACGATCTTGCCGCAATCGTCGATATAGCCGTTGACGCGGTAGACGGTGGCGCCCTGCAGCTCGATCTCGCTGACATTCACCTCGGGCGTATCGGCCGGGCAGAAGATCGTGGTCTTGATGCCGCAGGACGTCGCGTAAGCCGCGAGCGCCGCGCCGGCATTGCCGTTGGTCGGCATCGCCATGTGCTTGATGCCGAGCGCCTTGCCCATCGATACCGCCATGACAAGGCCGCGCGCCTTGAACGAGCCGGTCGGCAGCCGTCCCTCGTCTTTCACGATGATTTCGCCGCCGCCGAGCTTCTTGCCGAGCTTCGGCAGCCGGATCAGCGGCGTCGTGACCTCGCCGAGCGAGACGATGTCCTGGCATTTGCGCACGGGAAGCAGCTCGCGGTAGCGCCACATGTCGCCGGGACGCTGGCTCAGCGCATCCTTGGTCAGCGCCTTCTTCACGCCGGCGAGGTCGTAGCGCACCAGCAGCGGCTTGCCGGCCTTGGAGAGATTGTGGACCTGATCGGCGGCGTAATGATCGCCCTCCATGGCGCATTCGAGATGCGTGACGAAGGTCGGGCGTTCGATGGTGAGGTTGTCGTTGTCGTGCATGGGTTCATTCCCTTTTCTTGTTCTGCTTGGTCGCTATTGAACTCGTCACCCTGAGGTGCCGGAGCGAAGCGGAGGCCTCGAAGGGCGACGAGCCCGGCTGCTGCATCTCGGCCGTTCATCCTTCGAGGCTCGCTGCGCGAGCACCTCAGGATGACGGATCGGGGACGCCGCCGTCCGCCTTCCGTCAAATATTCAACACCCGTCCATAAGCATCCAGCACGGCTTCCTTCATCATCTCCGACAGGGTCGGATGTGGGAACACCGTGTGCATCAGCTCTTCTTCCGTCGTCTCCAGGTTCATGGCGACGACATAGCCCTGGATCAATTCGGTGACCTCGGCGCCGACCATGTGGGCCCCTAACAGCTGGCCGGTCTTCTTGTCGAAGATCACCTTGACCAAGCCCTGGTCCTCGCCGAGCGCGATCGCCTTGCCGTTGCCGACGAAGGGGAAACGGCCGACGCGGATCTCGCGGCCGCTCTCCTTGGCCTTGGCTTCGGTCAGACCGACGGATGCGACCTGCGGATGGCAGTAGGTGCAGCCCGGGATCATGTTCTTGTCCATGGGATGCGGATGCAGGCCCTTGATCGCCTCGATGCAGATCACGCCCTCATGCTCGGCCTTGTGGGCGAGCATCGGGGGTCCCGCGACGTCGCCGATGGCGTAGATGCCTGGGACGTTGGTCTTGCCGTAGCCGTCGATGACGATGCAGCCGCGCTCGGTTTTCACGCCGAGCTTTTCGAGACCGAGATTCTCGATATTGCCGACGACGCCGACCGCCGAGATCACGCGCTCGAACTCCGATGTGATGGGCTTGCCCTTGCCGTCGTCGATGGTGGCGACGACGCTGTCGGCTTTCTTCTCGAGCTTCGTCACCTTGGTCGAGGACATGATCTTGATGCCCTGCTTCTCCAGCCGCTTGCGCGCAAGGCCCGCGATCTCCGCGTCCTCGACGGGGAGGATCTGCGGCAGCACCTCGACCACGGTGACGTCAGAACCCATGGTGTGGAAGAACGAGGCGAACTCGATGCCGATCGCGCCGGAGCCGACCACCAGCAGCGACTTCGGCATCCGCTCCGGCACCATCGCCTCGAAATAGGTCCAGATCAGCTTCTTGTCGGGCTCGAGGCCCGGCAGCACGCGCGGCCGCGCGCCGGTCGCGACAATGATGTGCTTGGCCTGGTAGGTCCCCTCGCCCAGCGAGCCCTTGGGACCCTCGACGTCGGACTTCTTCACGGTGATCTTGCCGGGCGCGTCGATCGAGGCGGCGCCCCAGATCACGCTGACCTTGTTCTTCTTCATCAGGAAGCCGACGCCGTCGTTCAGCCGCTTAGAGACGCCGCGCGAGCGCTGCACCACAGCCTTCGGATCGAACGAGACTTTCTCTGCCGACAGGCCATAGTCCTTGGCGTGTTGCATGTAGTGATAGATCTCGGCCGAACGCAGCAGCGCTTTGGTCGGGATGCAGCCCCAGTTCAGACAGATGCCGCCGAGATAGGATTTCTCGACGATCGCGGTCTTGAAGCCCAGCTGGGCGGCGCGGATCGCGGTGACATAGCCGCCGGGACCGGAGCCGATGATGATGATGTCGAAAGACGTGTCGGCCACTCAAACCTCCGCCTGAACCGGTAAACGTAAACGACGCGCACGCAGCGCGTATTCGATGATGCCGAGGACAGCAAGCATGGCGGCCGCGACCACGACGATGATGCGCCACAGGCCGGCCAGCCAGTCGCTGCCGGAAGGCGCAACCGCCGAGCCGACCAGCTCGATGCCGACGGGATTGAACACAAGCACGAGGCCCAGGCCGATTGTGATCCACGGCCAGAGTGTGCGCGGATCGCCACCTGTGGCAATCCGGTGCGAGCGCACCAGCATGCGCCAGAGCACCATCAAGCCGACAAGGCTCGGCAGCAGGAATTCCTGCACGATCTGCGCATCGCGATGGTCGCTCGGGAACGGATTGGTCGAGCGCGCATCAACAGCATTCATCCACACCGACCATCCGGAAAACAATAGCGTCGCCACTGCGAGCACCAGCGCGGCCAGCGTCATGTCGCGTTCGCGTCCCGACTTCTGCAGCACGAGGGCGAACACCGCGATAGCCAGCGCGATATCGACCGCAATCGCGCTCGCCACCACGCCGAACTCCTCGGTCGTGCGGTAGCTCAGCGTCAGCTGCAGCGCGATCAGCCAGGCCATGCCGAGCGCTGCACCACCTGCCGCCGCAAATGCGTGCGAGTTCGGCATCGCCACGCTCCGCGCGCTAGACCATCATCATGACGGGATTTTCGATCAGCTGCTTGAAGGCGCCGATCAGCTCCGCGCCGAGCGCGCCGTCGATGGCGCGGTGGTCGCAGGACAGCGTCACGCTCATCATGGTTGCGATCTCGATCTTGCCGCTCCGCACCACCGGCCGCTCCTCGCTGGTGCCCACCGCAAGGATCGTCGCATGCGGCGGGTTGATCACCGCCGTGAAGTCCTTGATGCCGAACATGCCGAGGTTGGAGACGGCCGTGGTGCCGCCCTGATACTCCTCCGGCTTCAGCTTGCGCGAGCGGGCACGCGCGGCAAAATCCTTCATCTCGTTGGAGATGGTCGAAAGCGTCTTGGTCTCGGCCTTGCGGATGATCGGCGTGATCAGGCCGCCCGGCATCGCCACGGCAACGCCGACGTCGGAATGATGGTGCTTGACCATGCCTGACTCGGTCCAGCTGACATTGCAGTTCGGGATCTTCTGCAGGGCGACCGCCATCGCCTTGATGACGAAGTCGTTGACCGAGATCTTGTAGAGCGGCTTCTTCTCCTTGTCCTTCGGAGCCGCGGCGTTGATCTCCTCGCGCGCGGCGAGCAGCTTGCCGATATCGCAGTCGATGGTGAGATAGAAGTGCGGGACGTTCTGGATCGACGCGGTCAAACGTTGGGCAATCGTGCGGCGCATGCCGTCATGCGGAACGATGTCGTAGGAACCCGGCTCGAACAGCGACAGGATCTGCTTGTCCGACATCGTCGGTGCGATCGACGGCGCGCCGGCGGACGGAGCCGCAGCGGGCGCCTTGAGGCCCTTGCCTGATTTGGCCTGCTCGACGTCGCGCGCAACCACGCGGCCGTGCGGACCGGTGCCCGTGACCATCGAGACGTCGATGCCGGCTTCCTTGGCGAGACGCCGCGCCAGCGGCGACGAGAACACGCGCCCGGCATGGCCATTGCCCTGCGCAGCCGGTGCAGCAGCCTGCGGCGCCGGAGCAGCGGCGGGAGCCGGTGCAGCCTTGGACGCGGCGGGCGCGGGAGCCGGCGCAGCGGCAGGGGCTTCGGCAGCCTTCGGCGGCGCGGCGGAAGCGCTGGGCTTGGCGCTACCCGCGGCCTTCACGTCCTCGCCTTCGCCGGCGAGCACCGCGATCACGTCGTTGACCGGCACGTCCTGGGTGCCCTCGGGCACCAGGATCTTGGCGATCGTGCCCTCGTCGATGGCTTCGACCTCCATGGTCGCCTTGTCGGTCTCGATCTCGGCGATGACGTCGCCTGACTTGACCTTGTCGCCTTCCTTCTTCAGCCACTTGGCGAGGTTGCCCTTCTCCATCGTCGGCGAAAGAGCTGGCATCAGGATGTTGATGGGCATGCTGACCTCACGAAGAACTTCTCAAAACGTCGTCTCCGAAAGTGAAGACGAACAGACCAGGTTTAGTTGCCGATGTCGCCTTGCCAGAGGCGCTCATTGGCAGGGATGGAGCGCCAATTCTTCATCATGGTGATGGAGCGGTCGTCGGCCAGGTCGATCCAGGGAATCCCGAACTTGTCGAGAATGTCCTTGGAGCCCTCGAAGGTGACGGATTCCCCGATCACCACGAGCTTGACCTTGAACAGACCGAGCGCGCCGGCACACATCGAGCATGGCGACAGCGTGGTGTACATGACCGTGTCATGGAACGAGATCGCGCCGGCCTCGCGCAGGCAGCTCATCTCGCCATGCAGGATCGGATTGTTCTCCTGCACGCGGTTGTTGTGGCCGCGGGCGATGATCTTGTTGTCGCGCGTCAGCACTGCGCCGATCGGCAGACCACCTTGCGCGATCGAGGCTTCCGCTTCGCGGATCGCCTCCAGCATGAAATCGTAATGATAGGATTCGATCGTCACGGTCAGTGTCCCTTTCCCCGCGGCGTCGTCGTGCCAGTGTCGGTCGGACGCTCGATCTCGGCCTGGAACATGTCGAGGATCCGGTTCAGCGCGTCCTCCTCGGTATATTCGCTCTCGCGCGCATAAGCGCGCGCGGCGTGGCGGGCGAGATCGACCAGCAGCAGGCCCCACATGTCGGGCTCCTCGAAGGCGCGCTGGAACGCCATCGACAGCCCGCCATCCAGCACGAACACGCGCAGAATCTCGACCGCGTCATCGCGGGTCATGACGTCCGGCGGCAGTGGCTGCTCCTTCGGGCCCGCCATGGTCTACCTGTAGCAGACGGCTTTGGCGGCCTCGACGACCTCAGCCGCCGACGGCAGCGCAAGCTTCTCCAGATTCGCGGCATAGGGCATCGGCACGTCCTTGCCGGCGACGCGCGCGACCGGCGCGTCAAGATAGTCGAAGGCGTTCTCCATGATGCGCGCGGCGATCTCGGCGCCGACGCCGCTCTGGGCCCAGCCCTCTTCCACCGTCACGGCGCGACCGGTCTTCTTGACCGAGTTGATGATGGTCTCGGTGTCCATCGGACGCAGCGTGCGCAGGTCGATCACCTCGGCATCGATGCCCTCCTTGGCGAGTTCGTCGGCGGCCTTCAGCGCATAGGTCATGCCGTTCGACCAGGAGATGATGCTCACATGGCTGCCCGAACGCACGATGCGCGCCTTTCCGATCGGCACGATGAAGTCGTCGAGCTTCGGCACTTCGCCGGTGTGGCCGTAGAGCACCTCGTTCTCGAGGAAGATCACCGGATTGGGATCGCGGATCGCGGCCTTGAGCAGGCCCTTGTAGTCGGCGGCCGAGTACGGCGCGATGACCTTGAGACCCGGAACGTTCGAGTACCAGGCCGAATAGTCCTGGCTGTGCTGGGCGGCGACGCGCGCGGCGGCGCCGTTGGGTCCGCGGAACACGATCGAGCAGCCCATCTGGCCGCCGGACATGTAGAGCGTCTTGGCCGCGGAGTTGATGATCTGGTCGATCGCCTGCATGGCGAAGTTGAAGGTCATGAACTCGACGACCGGCTTCAACCCGGTCATGGCGGCGCCGACGCCGACGCCGGCAAAACCATGCTCGGTGATCGGGGTGTCGATCACGCGCCGCGCGCCGAACTCCTGCAGCAGGCCCTGCGTGACCTTGTAGGCACCCTGATATTCGGCGACCTCTTCGCCCATCACGAAGACATCAGGATCGCGGCGCATCTCTTCAGCCATGGCGTCGCGCAGCGCTTCGCGGATGGTCTGGGTGATCATCTCGGTGCCGGCGGGCACCTCAGGATCGGGTTCGGCGACGGCCTGCGGCGCAGGTGCAGCCTTCGGCGCGGGCGCTTCAGCCTTGGCAGCGGCGGGCGGCGCGGACTCCGCGGCCTTCGCCGCCGGTGCAGGCGCCTTCGCCAGATCGGCGGCGCTCTCGCCATCGGCGAGAATGGTCGCGATCGGCGTGTTCACGGCAACGTCAGCGGTGCCCTCGGGAATCAGGATCTTGCCGAGCGTACCCTCATCGGTCGCCTCGACCTCCATGGTGGCCTTGTCGGTCTCGATCTCGGCGATGACGTCGCCGGACTTGATCGTCTCGCCCTCTTTTTTCAGCCATTTGGCGAGGTTGCCCTTTTCCATCGTGGGCGACAACGCGGGCATCAGCACTTGAATTGGCATATCGACTCCAAAGAAAGCTTGCGCGCGTTTAGCGGTAAACGTCGGTCCAGAGCTCGGCGGCATCCGGCTCGGGATCATGCTGGGCAAAGTCGGCGGAGGCGTTGACGATGTCACGCACCTCGGCATCGATCGCCTTGAGATCGGCCTCGCTGACCTTGGCCGCCAGCAGGCGGTTACGCACCTGCTCGATCGGATCCTGATCGTGACGGACCTTCTCGACCTCCTCGCGCGTGCGGTACTTCGCCGGGTCGGACATCGAGTGGCCGCGATAGCGGTAGGTCTGCATCTCAAGGATGTAGGGGCCCTTGCCGGCGCGGCACCAGGCCGCCGCCTCCTCGCCCGCGGCCTTGACGGCGCGGACGTCCATGCCGTCGACCTGCTTGCCCGGGATGTTGAAGGACACGCCGCGCTTGGAAAAATCCTGCTGCGCCGAGGCGCGCGAGACCGAAGTGCCCATGGCGTAGCGGTTGTTCTCGATGACGTAGATCACCGGCAATTTCCAGAGCTCCGCCATGTTGAAGCTCTCATAGACCTGGCCCTGGTTGGCCGCACCGTCGCCGAAATAGGTGACGCTGACATTGCCGTTGCTGCGGTAATTGTTGGCGAAGGCAAGACCGGTGCCGAGCGAAACCTGCGCACCGACGATGCCATGGCCGCCGTAGAAGTGCTTCTCCTTGCTGAACATGTGCATGGAGCCGCCCTTGCCCTTGGAATAGCCGCCGCGGCGTCCCGTGAGCTCGGCCATCACGCCGTTGGCATCCATGCCGGTGGCAAGCATATGGCCATGGTCGCGATAGCCGGTGATGACCTGATCGCCCTCCTTCAGGGCCATCTGCATACCAACTACCACGGCCTCCTGGCCGATATAGAGATGGCAGAAGCCGCCAATCGCACCCATGCCGTAGAGCTGGCCGGCCTTTTCCTCGAACCGCCGGATCAGGAGCATGTCGCGGAGCGCCTTCAGCTCCTGCTCCCTGGTGAATTCCGGGGGCGAACCGCCGTTGGTTTTATCGTGCTCAGCGCTTGCGGCGGCTTTCTTGGGTGCGGCCATGGGAATTCCGGGTCAGAGAAATCTAGGTCCTCTCTAACCTAACTCAATCGGGTGTGAAAGCACCGCAGCGGCATAGGACGACTTTCATTATGCCGCACTGCAGCGTGGCCGAAATTTTGCAAAACTTTTGGCGCTGGATCAGGCAACATTAGCTCCGCGCCTGCGAGAGCTCTGCACGCAAGCGCGGCGACGACATCGGACACGCATATCTCGGGTGCCGAGCCCCGCTGCGTGTCCGATTCGAACCGCCGGACCTACCAGCCCAGTTCGCGCAAATACGCAGCGCGGGCGGCAACGCCGGTGTGCGTGAAGTCGGTGAAGACTCCGTCGACGCCAAGCCGGAAAAATTTGAGATATTCCTGGGCTGGATCGGCGTGATAGTCGGCCGCAAGATATTTCTTCTCGTTACGGAACGTGAAGACGTGGACGAACAGGCCGAGCTTGTGCGCATCGGCAATCAGGCTGGTCGCCTTCTGGGTCGAAGCCTCCGGTGTCGATCCCTTGTAGGGCGTGCCGTCGGCATTGGTGTCCTTCCACAAGGCGACCTTCAGCGGAACGATATAGGGCTTCCACGGACCGATGCCGTCGGCATAGGTCTTGATTTCGGCGAGTCCCTCAGGCGTCAGCATCGCATCATACAAGCGTGCATCGCCCGCCACCGTCCAATCGAACGGACGTGAGTTGGTGATGTTGTCGAGCAGCACCTTGCCGGTCTTGAAGTCGATGCCGTTGCCGTCGATGAGCTGCACCTGCCGGGTCTGAAGGCCGTGGCTGCGCATATATTTCAGGCTGCCGGGCTCGAAGCTCTGAACCAGGATGGGCGCGTCCCTGGTGTTGAGGCCGTTGTCGTTGATGATTTTGATCAAGGCGTCTTCCAACGGATGGCTGCCCGGCGCGCCGCAGCCGTTTGCGATCGCCTGGGCATTGTTCCAGGTCGGATTCTTGGTTTCCGGATAGACCAGGATGGGACGCCCCGTCTCCTTGCTCTTGGCCTTGGCGATATCGAGGATGTCCTGGAAGCTGATGACGGGGAATTTGCCGTTGAACATCTTCGGCCGCTCATTCGCCGCATCATAGGTGGTGCCGCCGATCCACTGCTTCAGCTCGGCCATGGTGAAGTCGGTGAGCGACCAATCATTGGTGTGATCCTCACCGTCGACGATCAATGACTTCAGCACCGATTTGGGATCGGAGGGATCGGTGAGATCCGTGAGATAGTCGGCCGGCGTGCCGGCGGCGGCCGGCGCCTTGACGCGCACACCTGATACTGTGCGCTTGCGGGCTGCGACCGCTGCGTTGGTCTTCGCCACGTCGGCCACATTGGTGTTGTCGGCCAGCCAGGGGTTGTGACGCGCGACCAGGACGCAGTCCTTGGTGAGGTGCAGATCCTCTTCGAGCGCGTCGGTTCCGAGCGCGGCCGCGAGCTCGTAGGAGGCCTCGGTCTCTTCGGGCACCAGCCCCGGCACGCCGCGATGTCCGAGGATCAGCGGCGCCTTTCCATCGACGGTCAGAAACGGCTTGGCACCCGATGGCGCAGACTGGGCCACCGCCACCGACGGCACCAGCAACGCCAGGGCCGCGCCGAGCAGCATCGCTCTGACATGCATCTTCCGCCGCACGAGATTGTTCGTCATGGCCGCGCCTCCCTCTGTGCCTCGCATCGCGTCGTCGCGATCGGGCTCGTCTTGTCTCAATAATCTGACAGACGGATGACGGCGGGTCGGGCGGTCACGGATGTGCACAGGCGGCGTCGACATGACGCCGCCTGCGCTGGTTCGATCAGAAGAAGCCGAGCTTCTTCGGGCTGTAGCTGACCAGGAGGTTCTTGGTCTGCTGATAGTGATCGAGCATCATCTTGTGGGTCTCACGGCCGACGCCCGACTGCTTGTAGCCGCCGAAGGCGGCATGGGCGGGATAGGCATGGTAGCAATTGGTCCAGACCCGGCCGGCCTGGATCGCCCGGCCGAAGCGGTAGCAGCGGTTGGCGTCGCGGCTCCAGACGCCGGCCCCGAGGCCATAGAGCGTGTCGTTGGCGATCGCGAGTGCCTCGTCGTCGGTCTTGAAGGTCGTGACCGAGACCACGGGGCCAAAAATCTCTTCCTGGAAGATCCGCATCTTGTTGTGGCCTTCGAACACCGTCGGCTGGACGTAGAAGCCACCCGAGAGGTCGCCGCCGAGATCGGCGCGTCCGCCGCCGGCCAGGACCTTCGCGCCCTCCTGCTTGCCGATGTCGATATAGGACAGGATCTTTGTGAGCTGCTCGCTGGAGGCCTGCGCGCCGATCATGGTGTCGGCCGCACGCGGATCGCCCTGCTTGATGGCGGCGACGCGCTTCAGCGCCCGCTCCATGAAGCGATCGTAGATGTCGGCGTGGACCAGCGCCCGGCTCGGACAGGTGCAGACCTCGCCCTGGTTCAGCGCGAACATGACAAAGCCTTCGATCGCCTTGTCGAAGAAATCGTCGTCTTCAGCGGTGACGTCCTTGAAGAAGATGTTCGGCGATTTGCCGCCGAGCTCCAGCGTCACGGGGATCAGGTTCTGGCTGGCATATTGCATGATCAGCCGGCCGGTCGTGGTCTCGCCGGTGAAGGCGATTTTTGCGATCCGCGGGCTGGAGGCGAGCGGCTTGCCGGCCTCCAGGCCAAAGCCGTTGACGATGTTGAGGACACCCGGCGGCAGGAGGTCGCCGATGATCTCGGCCCACACCATGATCGAGGCCGGCGTCTGCTCGGCGGGCTTGAGCACCACGCAATTGCCCGCGGCAAGCGCCGGCGCGAGCTTCCAGCACGCCATCAGGAGGGGGAAGTTCCAGGGGATGATCTGGCCGACGACCCCGAGCGGCTCGTGGAAATGATAGGCGATCGTGTCGTGGTCGATCTCGCCGATCGAGCCTTCCTGGGCGCGGACGACGCCGGCGAAATAGCGGAAATGATCGATGGCGAGCGGCAGGTCGGCGGCCCGGGTCTCGCGGATCGGCTTGCCGTTGTCCCAGGTCTCGGCCACCGCGAGGCGCTCGAGATTCTCCTCCATGCGGTCGGCAATCTTGTTGAGGATCGCAGCGCGCTCGGCGACGCTGGTGCGTCCCCAGGCAGCCTTGGCGGCATGGGCCGCATCGAGGGCCGCTTCGACGTCCTGCGCGTCGGAGCGCGCGATCTTGCAGACGACCTTGCCGGTCACCGGCGAGGCGTTGTCGAAATATTTGTCCGAGATCGGCGCCACGAACTTGCCGCCGATGAAATTGTCGTAGCGTTCGGCGAACGGATTTTGGGTGACGCCGAGGAATTCAACCTTGTTCATTGATCACTCCCGATGTTGATGTTTGCGCTCATCGTCGTGTGTTCACGACTTGCGCCAACGATCTCGCGGGAGGTGCTTTCTGTCAGCCCGGGTGGATGCGAAGGTGGAGCGGACCTGTCGCAGAACTGCGACAGTCAGTGCTTCAGCTCGAACCGCTTCAGCTTCCGGTGCAGCGTGGCGCGGCTGACGCCGAGGGCCTTGGCGGCGGCCGACACGTTGCCGCCGGCGCGGAGCAGCGCCCGCTGCAGCACCGCGCGCTGGCCGCCGGCGAGATGGTCCTGTGCGGGCTCGCCGCCGAGCAGGTCTGCCGCGGGAACCGGCCGCAGCGCCCTGCCCGGCGCGATCCCGAGTCCGGCCCGGGCGGTGCGGGTCGCGCCGATCACGAGATCGTCCGCGTCAACCGCGACGAGTCCGATCGACTGGCCGTCCGGTCCTTGTGTCAGCACGATGCGGGCATGGGCGAAGGCGCGGCGAAACAAATCAGCCTCGATGCGCCTCGCCGCCTCGGCCGCAGCCAGCGCGATCAGGCTGGAGAACGCGTCGGTGCGGTCGGCACGGCAGGAGGAGACGTCGAGCACGCCGGCAAAGGCCGCCTCGTGATCGTAGATCGGAACGGCGGTGCAACTGAGCAGCGTGTTGCGGGTGAAGAAGTGTTGGTCGCGATCGATCGTCAGAGGCCGCTGCTCGACGACACAGGTGCCGATACCATTGGTGCCCTCGTGCTCCTCGCTCCAGAGCGCGCCGGTCCACAGGCCCCAGGATTGGAATGTTGCATCATCCGCCGGCGTGCCACGGCGGTCGACCGGCACACCGTCGCCATCGGCGAGCAGCACGCAACAGCCGGCCGCACCAACTGCCTGATAGAGCCGGTCCATGGCGCCTTGCGCCGCGGCGAGCAGCGGCGCGATGCGCTCGCGGGCCTGTCGCAGCTCGACATCGCTCAGCCGCAGTGGCGCGCTGCGGCCGGAAGGGTCGAGATGATGCAGACGGGACGAGCGGCGCCACGAGGCCACGAGCGCGGACCGAGCCGCCTGGCCTGATGCAATGGCGGCTTCGACACGAGCCGCGTGATGCCGGGGCATTGACCCATCCATCACCGTTTCCTCCGGAAAGCAGTCTAGGCGGCGCCTCGCGAGTCCGATTGATCTCCGTCAATCCGTGGCGGCATCGCGCGCGGACAAGCAATGCCTCTCTCGCCGCGGCGGCGTCAAGACTGCGGTCCTACGACCTTCGGAATAGTCGGCGGCGGCTTTCGCGTCAGTTTCGGATACGGCGGAATGCGCTAGTTCTGCGGGATCATCCGAACCAGGTCGTGCGGATTGACATAGTCGAGCTGGAACCGGGCCCGCTCGTCCAGCATGTCAGGGTCGATCTTCTCGGTGCGCAGCAGCGACACGCGCTGCTCGCTGCGGGCGCGCTCGCGCTTGAGCTGGGCCAGCTCGCTGGTCAGCGCGATGATCTCCTGGTCGAGCTCCTGGCGGGCGTTGAGGCCGTATTTGCCGGTATAGGCGTTGACGCCGAAATAGCCGACGATGGCCGCCGCCATCGCATAGAGGGCAAGGCCGGTCAGGATCGATTTGAGGCGGGCACGGGAGACCATGATGGCAAGATGGGCCAGCTTGGTTAAGGGAGTCTTGACGCCCCGTCCCGGTCGTTGTCATTCCGGGGCGCGCGTCGCGCGAACCCGGAATCCATCAGGCCACAGCCTCCGTCGGGAAATGGATTCCGGGCTCGATGCTTCGCATCGCCCCGGAATGACGGAATGAGCGGCTTACCCGTGATGCTTGGCGACGTGCGCGGCAAACGCGTCGACGTAGGCCTGGAGCACGCCCTTCAGCGAGTCCTTGGTCAGGTTGCCCTCGGCATCGAAGGCGTCGCCGACCCCGTTCAGATAGGTCTCGGGCTGCTGCATGATCGGGCCGGCGATGCCCGGCAGGATGTTCTGCAGCGTCTTGGCGGCGCTGACGCCACCCAGCGGGCCCGGCGAGTTGGAGATGATGCCGACCGGCTTGCCGTTGAACGAGCTCTTGCCGTAGGGGCGCGAGGCGACGTCGATGGCGTTCTTCAGCACGCCCGGGATGGCGCGGTTGTATTCCGGCGTGACGAAGATGACACCGTCGGACTTCTGCAGCTTCTCGCGGAAGGCCAGCCAGTCGGCCGGCGGCGCGCCTTCGAGGTCCTGGTTGAAGAACGAAATGCCCGCGGGGGTGATCACCTCGAGCTTGAGGGAGCTAGGCGCGACCTTGGCGAGCGCGTTGGCGATCTTGAGCGAGAAGCTGTCCTTGCGCAGGCTGCCGGCGATCACGACGATGTTGTAGGCCATCAGATTATCCTTGGCTTGTCTTTGAAACCTTGAAGGGGAAGTGCCGTCGGCACTTAAGCGATCCGGAGCAAAGGATGCAAGTGCATGAACCGGGCTGGTTTGGAAACGCTGGGTTTCCGAGAAGCAGACGGTCGCCGAAAACCACCGGACCGCCAAGCGGCGGCCCGATCTTTCGTGCAAATCTGCAAAATGGGATCAGATGGTGATCTGCCGTCCCAAATCGCGATTACTTATTTGGGTTGATGAGGAATTTTTCGCCGGTGGCGCGTTTGGCGTACACCGCGATGTTGGCGGGATCGAGCGTCTCCTGCAGCGACACCACCTTGGTGTAGTGGCTGGCAAAGGTCGTCTTCAATTCACTCACGACGCGCTGGCGCAGCCGTCCCACATCGGCAGGTCCGATCTTCTGCAGGAACGGGGTGAGCAGCCAGCCGCCGACGCCCCAGGCCATGCCGAACCCGCGCGGCAGTTCGATCGGACGAACGTCGAGCCCGCCGTAGACATAGACCTGCTTGTGCACGCTGGAGCCGTAGCGGCTGTATTCCTTCGCGGTCTTGTTGATCGCGATTTCCATGCAGTTGAGAATGTCGCCGGCAAGCCTGCCGCCGCCGATCGCGTCGAACGCGATGGTGGCACCGGTCTCGACCAGTGCATTGGTGAGGTCGTCGAGGAAGCTTGGCACGCTGGAATCGACCACATATTTGGCGCCGATCTTGTGCAGGATCTCCGCCTGCTCCTTGCTGCGCACGATGTTGACCAGCGGAATGCCGTCCTTGATGCAGATCTTGTTCAGCATCTGCCCGAGATTGGAGGCGGCCGCGGTGTGCACCAGCGCCTTGTGGCCCTCGCGCCGCATCGTCTCGGTCATGCCGAGCGCGGTGAGCGGGTTGACGAACCAGGAGGCGCCCTCCGCCGCACTGGTGCCCTCGGGTAGCACCTGGCAGTCTCTCGCCTTCAAGGTGCGGTACTGCGCGTACATGGCCCCGCCAATCATCGCGACGGTCTTGCCCATCAGCGCCTTCGCGGCCTCCGACGAGCCGGTCTTGATGACGACGCCGGCGCCCTCATTGCCGACAGGCAGCGACTGATCGATCCGCGCCCCCATCGCCCGCATCGCTCCGTCAGGCACCTTCGCGGTGATGATGGGCGCTTCTTTCGTGCCGGACGCCTTGGCCGTGCTCATGTCGGCAGCGCCAACGAGCAGGCCGAGGTCGGACGGGTTGATCGGCGCCGCCTCGATGCGGACGACGACCTCGTCGTCCGCGGGCTCGGGGGTCGGCACCTCCAGAAGCGAGATTTCCAGCTCACCGCTGCTCTTGATCAGCGAACGCAGTTGCAGTCCGGTCTTGCCGTCGCTCATGTCGATCCTCCCCTGTCCTCGTTTCGCGCTTTCGCGCGGTGACCCCGCTTATGCCAGCGCCTTCAGTGCCGCCTTGCCACCGTACAGCGCCTGCTTGCCGAGCTGCTGCTCGATGCGCAGCAGCTGGTTGTATTTGGCGGTGCGATCGGAACGCGCAAGGGAACCGGTCTTGATCTGACCGCAATTGGTGGCGACCGCGAGGTCGGCGATGGTGGAATCCTCGGTCTCGCCGGAGCGATGCGACATCACCGAGGTGTAGCCGGCCTTGTGCGCCATCTCGACGGCAGCAAGCGTCTCGGTCAGCGTGCCGATCTGGTTGACCTTGATCAGGATGGAATTGGCGCGGCCGGCCTTGATGCCTTCGGCAAGGCGCTTGACATTGGTGACGAAGAGATCGTCGCCGACCAGCTGGCACTTCTTGCCGACGAGGTCGGTGAGCTCCTTCCAGCCGTCCATGTCGTCCTCCGACATGCCGTCCTCAATGGTGACGATCGGATAGCGTCCGACGAGGTCGGCGAGATACTTGGCCTGCTCGGAGACCGAACGGGTCTTGCCCTCGCCTTCATAGACGTACTTGCCGTCCTTGAAGAACTCGGTCGAGGCGCAGTCGAGCCCGAGGACGATGTCGGCCCCTGCCTTGAAGCCGGCCTTGCCGATCGCGTTCATCACGAACTCCAGCGCGGCGTCGGCCGACGGCAGGTTCGGGGCGAAGCCGCCCTCGTCGCCGACATTGGTGTTGTGGCCGGCCTTCTTCAACTCCGACTTCAGCGTGTGGAACACTTCCGCGCCGTAGCGCAGGCCTTCGGCAAAGGAAGGCGCACCGACCGGCAGGATCATGAATTCCTGGAAGTCGATCGGGTTGTCGGCGTGCACGCCGCCATTGATGATGTTCATCATCGGCACCGGCAGCAGCCGCGCCGAGGTGCCGCCGACGTAACGATAGAGCGGCATGTCGAGCGAATTCGCCGCGGCCTTGGCGCAGGCGAGCGAGACGCCGAGAATGGCGTTGGCGCCCAGCCGGCTCTTGTTCGGCGTGCCGTCGAGATCGATCATGATCTGGTCGATCTGGGCCTGCTGCTCGACATCGAGGCCGCTCAGCGCCTCGAAGATCTCGCCGTTGACGGCGCCGACCGCCTTGGTAACGCCCTTGCCGAGATAGCGGGCCTTGTCGCCGTCGCGCAGCTCGACCGCCTCATGGGCGCCGGTGGAGGCGCCGGACGGCACCGCGGCGCGGCCAAGCGCGCCATCCTCCAGCACAACGTCGACCTCGACGGTGGGATTGCCGCGGCTATCGAGGATTTCGCGTCCGATGATGTCGATGATGGCGGTCATGAGGGCCTCTTTTCCGGGAACAAAGGGGGCAGTTCGCGGGTGCTTCTACCGCAATGCATCGAGACGGAAAAGGCCGGGTGACGGCCGCCGAATGATTGGCTATGAGGGCCGCATGTCGAAAAAACCCAGCAAATCGAACACCTCACCCAGCCTGCAACTCGGTCGCGCGGTGGAATGGCCAGATGCGCCTGAGAAAGCTCAGCTCGATCGCGTGCCCAATCCGCAAGGAGGGACCGACTACCTGGTCCGTTTCACCGTGCCGGAATTCACCTCGCTCTGCCCAGTCACGGGACAGCCCGATTTCGCCCATCTGATGATCGACTACGCGCCCGGCCAGTGGCTGCTGGAGTCGAAATCGCTCAAGCTTTACGTCGCGAGCTTCCGCAATCACGGCGCGTTCCACGAGGATTGCACCGTGATGATCGGCAAGCGCATCGCGCGCGAGATCAAGCCGAAATGGCTGCGCATCGGCGGCTATTGGTATCCGCGCGGCGGCATTCCGATCGACGTGTTCTGGCAGACCGGCCGCGTGCCGAAGGGCCTGTGGGTGCCCGAGCAAGGCGTCGCGCCGTATCGTGGCCGGGGCTAGTGGGAGAGCCCTGACGTTGACATCCGGCGCGACATAGTCACGCCGTGGCGTCGGGCGGCACGACCAAGACTGGCACGCTTCCGTTCCCGAGCACCTCGGATGTCTGACTTCCCAAAAACAGCTTTCTGAGGCCGCGGCGCCCATGAGAGGCCATGACGATCAAATCGCAGCCTCTGGATCTTGCGGTTTCGACAATCGCCGTGGCCGGGTGCGAATTGGGAACGTGCAGGAGTTCGACCGGCATCCCGCGCTGCTCGGCTATGCCTCGTGCCCGATCGAGTACCCTGCCGGCGCGTTCCCTGCAGGCCGCGTCAAAATTGTCGACCTCTTCCTGCGACGGCACCCATCCCGAGTCAAATCCTCCGCCATAGTCGATCGGCAGCGGTTCGGTCACGGTGATGATCGTCGCTTTGGCATTCAACGCTTTCGCCAGCGCAATTCCATGCTCGAGGCCTTTTGTGGCGACGTCCGAACCATCGGTGCTCAAGAGAAGATTGGCGTACATTGCGGCTCCTTGTTGCGCGCCCCGCATGCCCTCGCAATTGATGCCCCGGCGAATATGATCCGATCCTCGCCGCCGGTCCAATCGCTTTTGTTTTAATCTCGATATCCCGGCTTTTACGCCACTTCACACGCCGGTCGCGGCCCTGGATCAGGCTCGCGCGTCGGACGGCGCCCGCGGCCTCAGCAGCGCGGCGCAGGCAAGGCCCAGCAGCACCATGAGCACGGCGCTTGCGGCCAGGGTCGGCGCCTTGCCGGCATGCGCCAGACCGAACCCGTAGGCGAGCGGACCGACGGTCTGGCCCATGAAGAAAAAGAACGAGTGCAGCGACATCGCTGTTGCCCGCGCCTCGACCGACAGCTCGCTGGCGAACACCTGCAGGCAGCCATGGATCATGTAGAAGCCCCAGCCCATCAGCAGCATGATGGCGAACTGGACCTTCCAGCCGGGGCCAAGGGCGAGCGCTGCGAGCTGAAGCGCGACGAGGCTCCCGCCAGCGATCATCATCCCTTTGACGCCCAGTCGCGGCAGGAAGCGCGCGACCGTGAAAGTATAGAACAGCCCGCCGACCGCGAAGCCCGCGATGACGATGCCCGCGATCGACAGCGAGGTCTCGCCGAGATCGAACAGCAGCGCGGCGATGAAGGGAAACAGGCCGAACACGCAGCAGCCCTCGACGAACACGGCCGAATAGCAATAGCGCGCGTTCGGATTGGCGAGAATGGTGCGATATCCCTGCCGCAAGGTCCTCAGATCGCTCTTCGGCCGCGCCGTGAGCGCGGCACCGCGAAAGCCCGCCGCGACCGCGACGGCCGCGATCAGCCCGAGCGCACCGATGATCACCAGCACGCCGCGCCAGCCGACGAGGTCGCCGATGATGCCCGATGCGGTCGCACCTAGCAGGTTGCCCGTCATCGAGCCCGCCAGCGTGCGGCCGATCGCCACCTGCCGCTTCGCCGGCGCGACCAGGTCGGCGGTGAGGCCGAGCGCAACCGGGAACACGCCGCCCGAGGCGATGCCGGCGAGCATGCGGCTGGCGAACAGGCCCGAGAAGGTGGTCGAGAGCGCGCCCAGAATGCAGGCGGCACCGAGCAGCGCCAGGCACAACGTCATCAGCCGCGCCTTGCCGAACAGATCGGCTGCCGCACCAACGATCGGCTGGATCAGCGCGTAGATCAACGCATAGCCGGCCGCAATGCTCGCCGCCGTCGTGATGCTGATCGAAAATTCCTCGGCAACATGCGGCAGCACCGGATCGAGCGCGCGCGTCGACAACGCGGCGGAGAAGCTGGCAAGTGCGATGATGTTGATCGCAGGTGGAAACTTCTGGTCGGACGACGATCTTGCCACGCGCTCGTGCATCAGTGCGCTTGGCCCTTGGCCACCGCGTCGAATGCCATCAGCCTGGCGATCAGTCCTTCGAAGTCGCGCAGCGGCACCATGTTGGGTCCGTCCGACGGCGCGCTGTCTGGATCGGGATGCGTCTCGATAAACAGACCGGCAACGCCGACGGCGACGGCCGCGCGCGCCAGCACCGGCACGAACTCGCGCTCGCCGCCGGAGGACGCGCCCTTCCCGCCCGGCTGCTGCACCGAATGGGTGGCATCGAAGATCACGGGCGCACCGGTGGTGCGCGCCATGATCGGCAGCGAACGCATGTCAGAGACTAGCGTGTTGTAGCCGAAGGAGGCGCCGCGTTCGGTGACGAGCACGTTGGGATTGCCAGCGCTGGTGATCTTCGCAACGACATTCGCCATGTCCCAGGGCGCAAGAAACTGCCCCTTCTTGACGTTGACGACATTGCCGGTTGCGGCTGCGGCCAGCAGCAGATCGGTCTGCCGGCACAGAAAAGCCGGGATCTGCAGGACGTCGACGGCTTGCGCCACCTCGGCGCATTGCGCGGCATCGTGCACGTCGGTCAGCACGGGCAGGCCAAGGGAGGAACGGATCTCGGCGAAGATCGGCAGCGACTGCGCGAGGCCAAGGCCGCGCGCGGCCGAGGCGCTGGTGCGGTTGGCCTTATCGAAGGAGGTCTTGTAGACGAGACCGATCTTGAGCCGTGCGGCGATCTCCTTCAGCGCGGAGGCCACCTCGAGCGCATGCTGACGGCTTTCGAGCTGGCAGGGACCTGCAATGATCGAGATCGGCAGATCATTGCCGAATTTGACCGACCCGACGCTGACGACCGGCGCTGCAGATTGACTGGTGCTCAAGACGCAAAATCCCTGTTTCGGCGCGACCATAGCGGCCGAATGGGCGGGATCAACCCCATTCGGCCCTGACCTTTGAATATCAGGGTTGCGCCACGGCCACCTGTCCGGAACGACGGCTACTTGACTGAAGAGAAAGCAGTCGGAGCCAGAATCTGGCTGACGATGTTGGCAACGATCTGGCCATCCGCTTCGGACTTGGCGCGCGCCTCCACCCATTCTGGATCGGCCATAAATGCCCCCCATTTCTTCTCGCGCTCGGCCAGTGACTCCCAGGCCAGAAAATAGGTCAGCTCCTGGTTGGATTCGCCGATCAGCGTGGTGAAGAACCCTGCCTGCCTGATGCCGTGCTTCTCCCAGATCTTCAGCGTGGCAGTCTCGAACCGCTTGAGCAATGCCGGCAGGCGACCGGGCACGCAGCGATACTGGCGCATTTCGTAGATCATTCTCGTTTCCTCCCTGGAAGGGTGCGACGGTTATAGCGATCGGCCATAGGGCTGTCTTGAGCCCTGCCCGGCCGCCCCCGCAGCGTTTCGCGCATGGCTGGACGGGACCCGGCCACGCGCAGCGCCTGTTCCCGCAATGCTGCCGCAATGATCGGGCCGCTAGAATGGCTCGGTTTCAGTTAGGGTACCTGTCACATGCGGATCTTGCTTGTCGAGGATGAAGTCGAGATGGCCGGCGCCCTTTCGTCGGCACTGAAACGCTACGACATGGTGGTGGATCACGCCCCGACGCTTGCGGAGGCGGAGGAAGCGATTTCCGCCGACGTCCATGCCGCCGTCCTGCTCGACCGCCAGCTTCCCGACGGCGACGGCCTCACGCTGATCCCAAAGTTGCGGGCGCGCGCCGATGGCGTGCCGATCATCGTTCTGACCGCGCGCGGCGAGCTCGCCGACCGCATCGCCGGGCTCGACAGCGGTGCCGACGACTATCTCGCCAAGCCGTTCGCGGTCGAAGAGCTGCTGGCGCGATTGCGGGCGGTGCTGCGGCGGCCCGCGGGCCTGTCCCCGGACGTCATCCGCGCCGGCCGCATCGCCTTCGACCTCAACCATCGCGAGGCCAGCATCGACGGCCAGCCGTTCGAGCTTCCCCGCCGCGAGTTGCTGGTGCTCGAAGCCCTGATCCGCCGGATGGGCCGCACGGTGCTGCGCGCGGCGTTGGAGGAAGCCGTCTACAATTTCGACGACGAGATCCAGTCCAACGCGCTGGACACGCATGTCTCGCGGCTGCGCCGCAAGCTTGCCGAGGCCGACGCCGGCGTAGAGATCCACGGCATCAGGGGCGTCGGCTATCTCCTGAAGAAGCTCACATGAGCAGGCACGACGATCCCTATTGCCTGCGCTCGCGATTGAGCTGGCGCCTGCTCGCGCTCCAGGCCGCGCTGCTGCTGGCATTGGTCGGCGTGATCGTCGGTGCGCTCTGCGCCTCAGGCTTCGTGCTGGCGGAGCGCGACGAGGACCGCGTCATCGATGTCGTGCAGCGCGCGCTTGCACGCGACGCAGCTGGTGGCCTGATTCTGCGGTCGACGCCCGATTTGACACAGTTGCGTTCCGAGACACCGGACCTCTGGTTCCTGGTCCGCGACCGGCAAGGACATTCGCTGACCGAAGGCGCCGTGCCGGCGGAATTCGCAACGATCGGCAGCGGTCTCGACCATATCAGCCAGGCGCGGCTCGGCTGGCAGATGTTGGAGGATGATCCGCGCAAGCCGGCGGCGCGGCTGAAGCGCGTCAACACCGATGCCGGCAATGTGCAGATCATCACCGCGACGCAGGGACGGCTGACCGGCGCCAAGGCACTCTTCATGACCTCGCTGGCGTTTCTCGGCATCGCCCTGCCCGGCCTGCTGATTATGGGTACCGCGACCTTCATCGCGACGCCGATGATCGTGCAGCGCGCCTTCCGGGGGTTGGATGCAACCGCGGACCAGGCGCGCCGCATCGACATTCATCAGCGGGGGGCGCGGCTGTCAGTGGAGCGGATTCCGCTGGAGGTCGTGCCGCTGGTCACCGCAGTCAACGATGCGCTGGCGCGGCTCGACCAGGGCTATATCAGGCACAAGCGTTTCGTTGCGGACGCCGCGCACGAGTTGCGCACGCCGATCGCGATCCTCAATACGCGACTGGAATCGCTGCCCTCTGGTCCGGACAAGACCCGGCTGCTGGAGGATACTGCGCGGCTGGCGACGCTGGCCGAGCAATTGCTCGACATCCAGCGGCTCGACCGCTGCGGCCATCCCTTTGCACGTGTCGATCTCGTCGCGGTCGCGCAGAGCGCGGCCGCCGACCTCGCGCCGCTGGCCATTGCCGCCGGCTACGAGCTTGCGCTCGATGCGCCCTCAACGCCGGTCGAGACGATTGGTGACGCAGCCGCGCTGGAACGGGCGCTGACCAATCTCGTGCAGAATGCGATCCAGCACGGCCCGCGCCGCGGCACGATCGGCATTCGCGTCAGCAAGCCCGCTTGCATCGAGGTCACCGACGAAGGCGCCGGCATTCCACAAGATCAGCGCGAGCAGATCTTCGAGCCGTTCTATCGGCTCACCCCGCTCGACCGTGGCGCCGGCCTTGGTCTCAACATGGTGCGCGAGATCGTGCTGCTGCATGGCGGCCAGGTCGCGGTCACCGACGGCGCAGACGGCGGCACCTGCTTCAGAATGACGCTGCCGCCACATCGGCAGGATTGAATCAATCTGCATCCGCACCTCGCACCGCAATGCTGTCGCAATCCAGCGGCGCAACAGTGCATTCGCATCACCTCTGGTTTCATGAGGTGCAACCGAAATGCCGGAGTGCGCATGCCCAACGATTTTCTCTCCTTCTTCCTGTCCTGGATGTCCTCACCGCGCCAGGTCGGCGCCATCGCACCATCGGGTGCGGCGCTGGCCGATCTCATCACGCGCGAGATTACCGAGAAGACCGGCCCGATCCTCGAGCTCGGTCCCGGCACCGGCGCATTCACCTACAAGCTGCTGAAGCGCGGCGTCAGGCAGCAGGATCTCACGCTGATCGAATACGGCTCGGATTTCATGAAGCTGTTGCAGATGCGCTTTCCCGGCGCGCGCGTGCTGTGGATGGATGCGGCGCGGCTGGCGACGGAGCGTCTCTATGACGGTTCGCCCGTCGGTGCGGTCGTGAGCGGCTTGCCGCTGCTCAACATGTCGACGCGCAAGGTCATCTCGATCGTCAGCGGCGCATTCAGCTATGTCCGCCCCGGCGGCGCCTTCTACCAGTTCACCTATGGCATGAGCTGTCCGATCCCGCGGCCGGTGCTCGACCGCCTCGGCCTGCGCGCAACGCTGGTGGACCGGGCCTTCATGAACGTGCCGCCGGCCGCCGTCTACAAGCTGACCCGGCGACCGCAAATGACGCTGATTGCGGGATCGCTGGCGCAGGAGGCTTCAACACCCGCCCCAGCGCAAGCGGATTGTTAGACCAACCGCCTCCCTAATTGCGAGCATGGGCTCAATAGCGCTCGGGCGCTCTTCTTGGTATTGTCGCGGCTCGATCTTGCGGATGAGCCGCCGGTGACGCTCAAGGGCAGATGGCGCCGCGGCCAACGCGATCAGGGGAGGCAAGACATTGACCTATTTTGATCTCGGCCCTTACAGCCGCAAAATCACCACCTCGTCGCCCGAGGCCCAGCTCTGGTTCGACCGAGGGCTCAACTGGGTGTTCGGGTTCAACCACGGTGAAGCGATCAAGTGTTTTCGCAAAGCGCTGGCGTACGACGGAAACTGTGCGATGGCGCACTGGGGCATCGCCTACGCATCGGGCCCCAACTACAACCTTCCCTGGGTTCGCTATGACGCCCACGGCCGTCAGCTGGCGCTCGCGGCATCCTACGATGCGACGCAGGACGCTCTCGCGCATGCGGACAAGACTGGCCCGGTCGAGCGCGCGCTGATCCGTGCGTTGCCTGCGCGCTATCCCCAGCGCGAGGCCATCGAGGACATGGCGCCGTGGGACAAGGCTTTCACGCAGGAGATGCGCAAGGTCTTCGCGACATATTCAGACGATCTCGATGTCCGGGCCATCCTTGCCGAGGCGATCATGAACGAGACGCCGTGGCTGATGTGGGACCTGACCTCTGGAAAACCGACGGCGGGAGCCGGCACCGAGGAATGCAGGACGGTTCTCGAACAGGCCTTCGACAGGATGCCGGCGGCATGGGATCACCCGGGGCTGCTGCATCTCTACGTCCATCTCATGGAGATGTCGCCGTTCCCGCAACGAGCAATGCGAGCCGGCGACCGGCTGCGCACGATCGCGCCCGACAGCGGACATCTGATCCACATGCCGACCCATCTCGATGTGCTGTGCGGACAATACAACGACGTCCTGCTGTACAATCAGAAGGCGCTGGCAACGGATCGAAAGTTCCTCGCTTACTCCGACGATCCAGGTGTCTACCTGGTCTATGTCATCCATAATTTCCACTTCGCCATCTACGGCGCGATGTTCCTGGGCCAATATGCTCCCGCCATTGCGGCAGCCGAGGAGCTCATTGCGACCGTGCCCGATCCGGTGCTGCGCATTCAATCGCCACCCATGGCCGACTTCCTGGAAGGCTACCTGACGATGAAGCAGCACGTGCTCGTGCGCTTCGGCAAATGGAACGATATCATCGCGCAAAAGCTGCCGGAGGATCGCGAGTTGTACTGCTCGGTGACCGCCATGATCCACTACGCCAAGGCGGTCGCTCATTCGGCGCTTGGCCACGTCACTGAGGCCGAAACCGAAAAGGCGCTGTTCGCGCAGGCAAAGACCCGCGTGCCGGAAAGCCGGCTCGTGCACAACAACAAGGTCGTGAACCTGCTTGGTGTGGCCGACGCCATGCTGAATGGGGAGCTGGAATATCGCAAGGGCAACTACGACATGGCCTTTGCCGAGTTGCGCAGATCGGTCGCACTCAGCGACGCATTGCCCTATGACGAGCCCTGGGGATGGATGCAGCCGCCGCGCCACGCGCTCGGCGCGCTGCTTCTGGAGCAGGGACGGATCGAGGAAGCCGAGGCGGTGTACCGCTCCGACCTCGGCCTCGATGGAAAGCTAAGCCGGGCCTGTCAGCATCCCGACAATCTGTGGTCACTTCACGGATTGCATGAATGCCTGGTGCGGCGTGGCGACAAGGTCGAGACGCCGCTGATCAAGCAGCGGCTCGATCTCGCCCAGGCCCGGGCGGAGGTGCCGATCAAGGCATCCTGCTTCTGTCGCAGGATGGAGATGGCGGCCGCGTAAGCGACCGTGCGAGACAGATCACCGGAAACGGCTGAGCCGGTTACACCAGCCGGCTCTGCTTCGCCGCCGCCTCGATGAACGAGGCGAACAGCGGGTGCGGCTCGAACGGCCGCGATTTTAGCTCGGGGTGGAACTGGACGCCGATGAACCAGGGGTGATCCTCGTATTCGACGATCTCGGGCAGCACGCCGTCGGGCGAAAGGCCGGAGAATTTCAGGCCGTGCTGCTCGAGGCGATCCTTGTAGGCGGTGTTGACCTCGTAGCGATGGCGGTGGCGCTCGGAAATCTCGGTCGCGCCGCCATAGACCTGCGAGACGCGGCTGCCGCGGCTGAGCGCGGCGGGATAGGCCCCTAAGCGCATCGTGCCGCCGAGATCGCCGGCCTGCGAGCGCTTCTCGAGCTCGTTGCCGCGCAGCCACTCCGTCATCAGGCCGACCAAGGGCTCCTTGGTCGGGCCGAACTCGGTGGAGTTGGCGTCCTCGATGCCGACGAGATTTCGCGCGGCTTCGATGACGGCCATCTGCATGCCGAAGCAGATGCCGAAATACGGCACGTCGCGCTCGCGCGCGAACTGCGCCGCCTTGATCTTGCCTTCGGCGCCGCGCTGGCCGAAGCCGCCCGGCACCAGGATGCCGTTGACGTGTTCGAGGAACGGCGCCGGATCTTCCTTCTCGAAGATCTCGCTCTCGATCCAGTCGAGATTGACTTTCACCTTGTTGGCGATGCCACCATGCGAGAGCGCCTCGATCAGCGACTTATACGCATCCTTCATGCCGGTGTACTTGCCGACGATGGCGATGGTGACGTTGCCCTCGGGGTTGCGGACGCGCTCGTTGATCTTCTGCCAGCTCTGCAGCGCCGGCGGAATCCGCGAGCCGATGCCGAAGGCGGCGAGCACTTCATCGTCGAGGCCGGCGTTGTGATAGGCCTCAGGGACGGCGTAGATGTTGTCGACGTCGCGCGCCTCGATCACGGCGCTTTCGCGCACGTTGCAGAACAGGCCGAGCTTGCGCCGCTCTTCCTTCGGGATCTCACGGTCGGTTCGGCACAGCAGGATATCCGGCTGGATGCCGATCGAGCGCAGCTCCTTCACCGAATGCTGCGTCGGCTTGGTCTTCAATTCGCCGGCGCTCGGGATGTAAGGCAGCAGCGTCAGGTGGATGTAGACGGCGTGGTCGCGCGGCAGCTCGTTCTTGAGCTGGCGGATCGCCTCGAAGAACGGCAGGCCTTCGATGTCGCCGACGGTGCCGCCGATCTCGACCAGCACGAAGTCGTACTCGTCATTGCCTGACAGCACGAATTCCTTGATGGCGTTCGTGACGTGCGGGACCACCTGGATGGTCGCGCCGAGATAATCGCCGCGGCGCTCCTTCGAGATGATGTCCTGGTAGATGCGCCCCGTCGTGATGTTGTCCTGCTTGGTCGCAGGACGTCCGGTGAAGCGCTCGTAGTGACCGAGATCGAGATCGGTCTCCGCGCCGTCATCGGTCACGAACACTTCACCGTGCTGATACGGCGACATCGTTCCGGGATCGAGGTTGAGATAGGGGTCGAGCTTGCGGAGGCGGACCTTGTAGCCCCGGGCCTGCAGCAGGGCACCGAGCGCCGCTGAAGCGAGACCCTTGCCGAGCGAAGAAACCACGCCGCCGGTGATGAATATGTACCGCGCCATGGGACCTAACCTCTAATCCCTCAAACCCGATTCGCCAAAGCGATTCGTATTCAGCCCCAAAGAATCTGCGGGCCTGTGGGTGAGCCAAAACGAAGAATGGTGACAGAGCCTTGATGGGGATTGTTGATGCAGGACGCTAGCCACCGTCCTGCATGGCCCCCCTGCTTTATTGCGAGCGCGGCACCTGCGGGCCGCTCGGAGCCGCCGGAGCCTGCTGCTGCTCGTCCGCCTTCTTCAGCGTGTCCAGAATACCGCCCGACGTCGGCGCGGTGATCGGGTTGGCGCCGCCCGGCTGGGTCTGTGACGCGGGCTGGCCGATGATCGAGGACGGCGCGCGGTTGTAACCGGCGTACCAGGACAGGAACAGGCTGGTCAGGAAGAAGCCCGCCGCGAGGACCGCGGTGGTTCGCGACAAGAGATTCGCAGTGCCACGGCTCGACATGAAGCCAGCACCGCCGCCCATGCCGAGGCCGCCGCCTTCCGACTTCTGCAGCAGCACGGCGCCGATCATGACGGCGACGATCATGAGGTGGATGACGATGACAACGGTCTGCATGCTATCCTTCCGTCACAAGCGGGCGGCGCCTGACGGCGGCCGATCGCGCTTCGCGGGTTTTCCTGAAGTTGCGCGGTGTTACACGATCGGAGGGGGTATTGCCACCCCCGATCGCCCCCGGATCAAAGCTTTGACTTAGCTAGGGGCAACCCTTCGCGATCGCAAGGAAGTCGGCCGCCTTCAGGCTGGCGCCGCCAACCAGCGCGCCGTTGACGTTTTTGACCGCCATCAGCTCGGCTGCGTTCGACGGCTTGACCGACCCGCCATAGAGGATCCGCATTTTCGCCCCGTCAGCCTTGAACCTGGAGCTCAGGAACTCCCGGATAAACCCATGAATCTGCTCGACATCCTTGGCCGTGGGGGTGAGGCCCGTGCCGATCGCCCAGACCGGCTCATAGGCCACGACCAGATTGGCGGCCGTGGAGCCGTCCGGCAGCGAGCCGTCGAGCTGGCCGCGGACGATGTCCAGGGTCTGGCCGGCATCGCGCTGGGCCTGCGTCTCGCCAACGCAAACGATCGCGACCAGCCCGGCTCGCCAGGCGGCTTCCGCCTTCTGCCTGACAAGCGCATCGCCCTCGCCGTGGTCGGCGCGACGCTCGGAATGGCCGACGATGATGGCGCTCGCGCCTGCGTCCGCCAACATTTCGGCCGCGATATCGCCGGTATGGGCGCCGGAGGCCTTGGGATGGCAGTCCTGGGCTCCCACCGCGACCTTCTTGCCCCGCGCCTTCTCGGCAAAGGCCGCGATCAGGGTCGCCGGCGGGCAGACCAGCAGATCGGCCTTGCCTGATACCTCTGCCGCACCATTGAGCATGGCGTCGAATTCGGCGGCCTGGGCTTTCAGGCCGTTCATTTTCCAATTGCCGGCGATCAAGGGGCGGATGGCTTCGGTCATGTCAATGTCCAGCGGAATGAGGTTTGTGCATGCGCTAGCAGAGGCGCCGTGGCAGTTCCAGAGACCAGACGCCTCTAACCGCAACTTCGAGGGCCGGCCTGAGGCGAGGTTGCGGGGCGAAAGCCGCCACTTTATGATGGCATATCAATTTGGTGACGCGCTTTTGCGGAATCTGCATTAAGACGCGCTCCCGTTCCCCTCCTATCAAGACAAGTTGGACCAAATGCTTCGAGGAATGCGCAAGGCCTCATCAAACTGGGTCGGCAAGACCATCATGGCCGTCGTGATGGGCGTGTTGATCATCAGCTTCGGCATTTGGGGCATCGCCGACATTTTCCGGGGCTTCGGGCAGTCCACGTTGGCCAAGGTCGGCCACACCGAGATTTCGCTGAACGAGTTCCGCCAGATCTACACCGACCGCCTGCAGCAGATCGGCCGCCAGTTCGGCCGTCCCCTCACGCCGGACCAGGCGCGCGCGTTCGGCCTTGACCGCCAGGTGCTGCAGCAGACGATTGCGGAAGCCGCCCTCGACGAGAACGCGCGACAGATGGGGCTGGGCCAATCCGATGAGCAGGTCCGCCAGCTCATCATGAACGACCCGAACTTCAAGGGCGTCGACGGCAAGTTCGATGCGAACCGCTTCCAGGGGCTGATCCGTAATTTCGGCTACACCGAGCAGCGCTACGTGGCCGAGCAGCGCAAGGTAGCGCTGCGCCGGCAGATCACGGGCACGATCGGTGCCGGCCTCGAGCCGCCGAAAACCATGCTCGAGGTGGCGACGCGCTTCCAGAACGAGCAGCGCTCGATCGAGTTCGTCAGGCTCGATACGGCGCAGGCCGGCACCATCGATCCCCCCTCGCCCGAGGCACTCGCCGCCTATTTCGAGGATCACAAGGTCCAGTTCCGCGCGCCCGAATACCGCAAGATCGTCTTCGCCATGATCTCGCCTGAGGAGATCGCCAAGTGGAGCGACGTCTCCGACGATGACGCGAAGAAACTGTTCGATCAGCGCAAGAACCAACTCTCCACGCCGGAGAAGCGCCAGATCAAGCAGATCGTGTTTCCTGATGCCGCCCAGGCGCAGGCCGCGCGCGAGCGTCTGGTCGGCGGGATGTCTTTTGAAGATCTCGGCAAAGAGCGCGGTTTGACGGCCTCCGATGTCGATCTCGGCCTGGTGACGAAATCCTCGCTCGAACCCACCGTCGGCAATGCCGCCTTCGCGCTTTCCGTCGGCGAGATAAGCCAGCCGATCCACGGCCCGATTGGCGTCTCGATCGTCAAGGTCGAGAAGATCGAGCCCGCCGCCGAGGCCGACTACGCCAAGTTTGCCGCCGACGTGAAGCGATCCATCGCGACCGAGCGCGCGCGCAGCAAGGTCGGCGAGCTCCGTGACAAGATGGAGGACGAACGCGGTGCCGGCACCAGCGTCGCCGATGCCGCGCAGAAGCTCGGGCTCACGGCCGTGACCATCGACGCCGTCGACCGCTCCGGCCGGGCGCCGAACGGGCAGCCGGTCGCCAACATTCCCCCGGGCCTCGATGTGGCGTCGCAGGCCTTCAACAGCGATGTCGGCGTCGACAACGACCCGATCTCGTTCAAGGGCGGCTACGTCTGGTACGACGTGCTCGCCATCACGCCGTCGCGCGACCGCAATCTCGACGAGGTCCGCGACCAGGTCGAGGCGCGCTGGCGCCAGGACCAGATCGCCACCAAGCTGAAGGCGAAGGCGACCGAAATGGTGCAGAAGCTCGAACAGGGCGGCAAGCTCGCCGACGAGGCCGCAGCGGTCAACGCCAAGGTCGAGACCGCCAGCGGCTTCAAGCGCGACGACACTCCGGCCGGCGTGCCCGCCAACATCGTTGCGGCCGCCTTCCGCACCGCCAAGGACGGCGTCGGGCAGGCGCCCGTGACCGGCGGCACCGAAGTCATCGTCTTCCGCGTCACCGACATCGTCGATCCCGCGGTCGACACCGCCTCCGATGCCGTCAAGAAGCTGAAGGAGAGCGTCGGCAAGTCGCTGACCGATGAACTGGTCGCCTCCTACGTCAACAAGCTTGAAACCGACATCGGAACCACCATTAATCAGGCCGCCTTCGCGCAAGTGACCGGCGCGAACCAGTGAGTTGAAAGCACGCGATGGACGACCTGAAATCGATCATTGGAAAAGTGGCGACCGGCGCCAGCCTGTCGCGTGAGGAAGCCGCATCCGCCTTTGACGCCCTCATGTCCGGCGAGGCCACCCCCTCGCAGATGGGCGGCCTCTTGATGGCGCTGCGCGTGCGCGGCGAGACCGTGGAGGAGATCACCGGCGCGGTGACGGCGATGCGCTCGAAGATGCTCACCGTCGACGCCCCCGCCGACGCGGTCGACATCGTGGGCACCGGCGGCGACGGCTCCGGCTCGGTCAACGTCTCGACCTGCGCCGCCTTCATCGTCTCGGGCACCGGTCTTCCCGTCGCCAAGCACGGCAACCGCGCACTGTCGTCGCGTTCGGGCACCGCCGACGTGCTGGCCTCGCTTGGCGTCAAGCTCGACCTCAAGCCCGAGCAGGTCGGGCGCTGCGTGCGCGAATGCGGCATCGGCTTCATGTTCGCGCCGGCCCATCACCCCGCCATGAAGAACGTCGGCCCGACCCGGGTGGAGCTCGCCACCCGTACGATCTTCAACCTGCTCGGGCCGCTCACCAACCCGGCTGGCGTGAAACGGCAGATGGTCGGCGTGTTCTCCAGGCAATGGGTGCAGCCGCTGGCGCAGGTGCTGAAGAATCTCGGCTCCGAATCCGCCTGGGTGGTGCACGGCTCCGACGGCCTCGACGAGATCACCCTCACCGGCCCGACCTTCGTTTCGGCGCTCCACAATGGCGAGATCAGGAATTTCGAGGTGACGCCCGAGGACGTCGGCCTGCCGCGCTGCGAGCCCGGCGCCCTCAAGGGCGGCGACGCCGACGCCAATGCGATGGCTCTGCAAAACGTGCTCGACGGCAAACCGAGCCCCTATCGCGACGTCGCGCTGATGAACGCCGCCGCGGCGCTGGTCGTCGCTGGCCGCGCCAAGGACCTGAAGGAAGGCGTCGCGATCGGTGCGAAATCGCTCGACAGCGGCGCTGCGAATGCGCGACTGAAACATCTGATCGCGGTCTCGAACAGCTGAACCCGTCATGTCCGATATCCTGACCAAGATCGAGGCCTACAAGCGCGAGGAGATCGCGGCGGCCAAGCGCGCGCAGCCGCTCTCGGCGCTCGAGGCACAGGCCAGGGCGCAAGGCGCGCCGCGCGGCTTCGTGCGCGCAATCAAGGCCAAGCATGCCGATGGCGATTACGCGCTGATCGCCGAGGTGAAGAAGGCCTCGCCCTCCAAGGGGCTGATCCGCGAAGATTTCGATCCGCCCCTGCTGGCCAAGGCCTATGAAGCGGGCGGTGCGGCCTGCCTGTCGGTGCTGACCGATGCGCCCTCGTTCCAGGGCCATCTCGACTTCATGGTGTCGGCACGCGCGGCGACCTCGCTGCCTGTGCTGCGCAAGGATTTTCTGTTCGACACCTATCAGGTCGTCGAGGCGCGGGCGCACGGCGCCGACTGCATCCTCATCATCATGGCCGCGCTGGATGACGCGACGGCCAGGGATCTCGAAGACGCCGCGATCGCCTACGGCATGGACGTGCTGATCGAGATCCACGACCGGACCGAGCTCGATCGGGCGCTGAAGCTGCGTTCGCCGATGATCGGCGTCAACAACCGGAACCTGCGCACCTTCGAGACGTCGCTGGCGACCAGCGAGATGCTGGCGCCTCTGATCCCCGAGGGGCGGCTGATGGTCGGCGAAAGCGGCATCTTCACGCCCGCAGACCTCGCCCGGCTCGAGCGCGTGGGCATGTCGACCTTTCTGGTCGGCGAGAGCCTGATGCGGCAGGCCGACGTCACTGCCGCCACGCGCACGCTGCTCGCGCGCGAGACCAAGGCCCGTGCCACGGGCGCGCGCTGACATGGTGCGCAAGATTCTGGCGCGCAGGCCTGCGAAGACCAGGCCTTCGAAGAAGGCGGGCCCTGCCCTCACCCATATCGGCGCCACCGGCGAGGCGCGGATGGTCGACGTCTCGGACAAGGCCGCGACCGAGCGGCTCGCCGTTGCCGAAGGCCGTGTCGTCATGGAAAAGGCAACGCTCGACCTGATCGTGTCTGGCAACGCCAAGAAAGGCGATGTGCTCGGCACCGCACGCATCGCCGGAATCATGGCCGCGAAACGGACCTCGGAGCTGATTCCGCTCTGTCATCCGCTGGCGCTGTCGAAGGTCACGGTCGACATCGAGCCCGATGCGAAGCTGCCGGGCTGCGTGGTCCGCGCCAGCGTCAAGGTGACTGGCCCGACCGGCGTCGAGATGGAAGCCCTGACGGCGGTGACGGTCGCCTGCCTCACCATCTACGACATGATCAAGGCGGTCGAGCGCGGCGTGCGCATCGAGAGGATCCATCTGATCGAAAAGCTGGGCGGCAAGTCGGGCCATTACCGCGCCTGATCCGGTGCCATGTCAGCGTTGAGCTTGCTGCCCAGGCCGCTCACGAACGTGATGACAGCAAGTGCGAGACCGGCGCCGTGGGTATCGATTGCATTTGTGCGCATCCGTTTATGTCGCGTTAACCGCGATTCCTAACGTCGCCTCCACATCGATCCCGTAAACCGACGGATGTCATGAGGATCAAGTAGCCACCCTGACGTGTGTGGACGGCAGCGATCGACATGATGACAAGATACGGCAGCCGCCTCTTCGACCAGGCCTTCGTGCGCAGCGGACCGATCCGCTGGCTCGTGGTGGGCGGCACATTGCTCATCGCGGCGATCGCCGTCGGCGCGGTATTGATGGCGCAGAATTTCCGCGAGCGCGCGCTGCGCAACTCCAGTCGCGAACTGGAAAACACCGCGCTGCTGCTCGCCCATCATTTCGATCAGCAATTGCAGGATTTCGTGGTCATCCAAAAGGACTTCGTCGACCACGTCCGCCTCAGCGGAATCCTGACCGCGGATGACTTCCGCAAGCGCCTCTCCGGCGAGGACGTGCACCGGATGCTGCGCTCGAAGATCGAGGCGCTGCCGTACATGGGCGGCGTCAACATCATCGACGCCGACGGCAATGTGATCAATTCCTCGACGGCATGGCCGGCTCCGAAGGTCAACGTTGCCGACCGCGCCTATTACCGCACGTTCCGGTACGATCCGCAGGCGCCCGACGTGCTGATCGAACCGGTTCACAGCCGCATCTCCGGCGCCTGGACCATCCTGATCTTGCGCAGGATCATGGGGCCACACGGCGAGTTCATGGGTGCCGTCGGACGCGGCATCGAGCCGGCTAATTTCGAGAAGTTCTTCGAAACCCTCATGCTCGGCGATAGCGCCACGATCTCGATGCTGCATCGGGACGGCACACTGCTTGCCCGCTTTCCCCAATCGAGCGACATGATGGGACGCAATTTCAGGAACGGCTCGTTCGAGCAGCAAAGGATCTTCACGCAAGACCATTTCGCGGGGCGGATGGTGAGCCCGATCGACGGCGAGGACCGGCTGGCCTCGGCGCGCACCCTCCCCCACTTCCCGATCCTGATGATGGCGACGACAACGCGCGCGGCAGCGCTGGCCGACTGGCGGGAACAGATCGGAATCCTGATTTCGGTCGCCGGCGCGTCCGCGCTTGCGATCGCGGGCGTGTTGACCGCGATCGTGCGCAAGCTGCTGGAGCAGCACCGCATGTCCCGGGAACGGTTGACACTGGAGAAGCAGCGTCTCGATCGCGCCGTCAACAACATGACCCAGGGCCTTTTGCTGTTCGACGCCTCGCAGCAGCTGGTGGTCTGCAATCAGCGCTACATCGAGATGTACGGCTTGTCGCCCGACATCGTCAGACCCGGCTACAGTTTCCGCGACATCATCGCGCACCGCAAGGAGACGGGCTCGTTCACGGGCGATGTCGACCAGTATACCGCGCGCGTGCTGGGCGACATCCACGTGCGCAATTCCATGGTGGTCGACACCAGCGATGGCCGCTCGATCCAGATCGTCAACGAGCCTCTCGCCGACGGCGGCTGGGTCGCGACCCATGAGGACATCACCGAGCGGCGCCGCACCGAGGAGCGCATCACCCACCTCGCCCACTACGACGCGCTGACCGACCTGCCCAACCGCGCCAAATTCCACGAACATCTGCGCGAAGCGCTAGCCGCCATCGGCCGCGACGAAGAGCTCGCCGTGCATTGCATCGACATCGACGAGTTCAAGGGCGTCAACGACGCGCTCGGCCATCTCGTCGGCGACGAGCTGTTGAAGTCCGTGGCGGAGAGCCTGCGTCGCTGCGCCGGCCCAAACGATTTCGTTGCCCGGCTCGGTGGCGACGAGTTTGCGATCGTGCAGGGCGCGGTGACCTCGCAGGACCAGGTCAACGAGCTCATTGCCCGGATCTTCGCCGCGATCCGCACGCCGTTCGATTGCATGGGCCATCACCTCACCACCGACGCCAGCATCGGCATCGCGCTGGCGCCGCGACACGGCAACGCGCTCGACCAGATCCTGAAGAACGCTGATATGGCGATGTACGCCGCCAAATCTGCCGGGCGTCACACCTATCGCTTCTTCGAGCCGGAGATGGACGCCAGGGTGCGCGAGCGGCGCCGGCTGGAGATCGACCTGCGCCACGCCATCGCCCAAGGCGGGTGCGAAGGCGGCCTCGAGGTCTATTACCAACCCTGCGTCAGCCTGAAGGACGATCGCATCACCGGCTGCGAAGCGCTGGTGCGCTGGCGCCACCCCGAGCGCGGCATGGTTTCGCCGGCCGAGTTCATCCCGATCGCCGAGGATACCGGGCTGATCAACGAGATCGGCGAATGGGTGCTGTCGACCGCCTGCCGTGAGGCGGCCACCTGGCCCGACGACATTCGCCTTGCGGTCAACGTCTCGCCGGTTCAGTTCAAGAGCGGCACGCTGGCGATGAAGATCGTGGCAGCGCTGGCCGCCTCCAGCCTGCCGGCGAGCCGGCTCGAGCTCGAGATCACCGAGGCCGTGCTGATCCGCGACGATGACACCGCGCTGGCGATCCTCCACCAGCTCCGCGCCATTGGCGTGCGCATTGCGCTCGACGATTTCGGCACCGGCTACTCCTCGCTGAGCTATTTGCACCGCTTCCCGTTCGACAAGATCAAGATCGATCGTTGCTTCGTCAACGACATCGCCGGTCCCGACGGCTCCGCCAGCATCGTGCAGGCGGTGGTCAATCTCGCCAGCGCCCGTCGCATGGCAACCACGGCCGAAGGCGTTGAGACCGAGGAGCAGCAGCGGCTGCTGCGCACGCTCGGCTGTACCGAGATGCAGGGCTATCTGTTCAGCGCCGCGAAACCGGCCGACAGGATGCTGGAGCTGTTCGCGCTTCATCGCAGCCGGCTCGCCCAGCGCGAGGCCGAACCAGGCCGTCGGCGCGAGGTTGGCTAGGGCGGAGTTCGGCTGCCGGCGCAGCGGCATTCCCAGAAGCTCTCCTCAAGACATACAACGCAGGTCTGCTCGAGACGCTCCCTCAGGACATTTCGCGCGCGGTGAAGACGAACGGTCAGATTGTTCACGGTCACGCCCAGATCGGCGGCAACCAGCTCCCGCGGTTCACCGGCAAGATCTATCCTCCTGATGACTTCGGCGTGCTCGGGCTTCAGCAAGGTCAAATGGGTATGAAGACACTCGCAGACCACGGTATTCGCCGCGGCATCCTGGTCGGCTGCAAGACGGTCGTTGAGCTCGTGCGGAAACGGCATCTCCCGCGTCCTGCTCTTCAATCTCTGACGGTGAAAGTCGGCGATGGTCGTTGCCAGGACCCTGCTCAACCAACCTCGAACCGAGTCCGCATCACGAATGTCGCCCGACCGCTCCAGTGCGCGCAACATGAACGCCTGGAGCACTTCCTCCGCTTCCGCCCTCCCGCCAAAGCGTCGCTGCAGATAGCTGCGGAGGCGATCGTAACTGCTGACGAGAGCAGTACGAACAACGCTCTCCTGCGCTTCCAAGGAGCCGGCTCTCCGCGCCGGTCGGCTCTCGTTCGGCGATTTCATGACCAAAGTCCTTGCATGACGTTCGGTAGATCGCTTGGCTTGATCGGGAACGCGTCAATCGGACACGCTCCGTTCGCTAGTGCGGCAGCCGTCCGAGCATTGGTCGCGAGGGCTCGCCGCTACAGCGGCGCACAGGGGATGACCTGAGCCGACGATCGCGATGCGGGCATTCTTCTGCTCGACGCGCAGCGCGCGCGGGTGCCGACCAGGACCGATCATGTCGCTCGCTGCGCGAGGTCTTGGCGCGCGTCGCCGTCATCCGCCTGGGCATCGCGCCCATTGCCGATGTGTCGGCCCGCGCTCCAACCTGGAGCGAGTCAGCCTGGTGGCCGGGAGCTATTTCAGGTGATGGGAGGCCGATAGTGGCGACGGAACGTGCCTTCGTCGCCGATCACGTCAGGCTGGGCTTCGCAACGCGAGCGCGGCACGACGAACTCCCCAATCCCGGGCGCCTGAGGCGACACGGCGGTGAAGCAGAGGACCGAGCCGCAGCAGCTCGCATGCCGGTCGCAGGGTCGATCCTGGTCGTCATCACAATCCCCGGCCATCGCAACGTCATGCGAATGAACCGCCGATCCGACCGCGTCGTCATGCCCGTGTGAATCCGCAGGCTGATCGGCCTGGTACTCATACTGCATCATTGAGTCGAGGGGGATCGAAATCGCAAGAGACGGCGTCATCGATGCGAACAGGTAAGCGACGGCGACAAGCCATCCCCACCATCTTCGCCTTGGCTTTCGCAAGCCAATCATCTCCGCACCTGCTATCACGACCGGGAAACATATAGCCCCGGTTGCAGTGACGGCCAATAGAAAACGGCACACACAGATTAGACAATGCGAGAGCTGCGATAGACGAATTGCACGTGCGGGAATTTGGGGTCCGGCGCGGCCGCCGGATACCGTGCGAAAACGAACGCCCTGATTTTTTCGTCCGCTCCCGTAATATAGGGCACCCATCTGCGTCGCACGCCCCCGGTCAGTGATGCTTCATCCAGCCGACACCTTTGATGTCGTTGAACGAGTCGGTCCGGTGACACAGAAAGCATTGATCGACCGATGCATGCTCCTGTCCGGCGATCACCCGATCCATCATCGCGAAGTGACCCATGTAGTGGCTCGGCGGCGCCTGATGACATTGGGCGCAGTCCTTCGACGTTGGCGAAGGATGCAGGAAACCGACGATTGTCCAAAACGCGAGACCATGGCAATTCGAGCATTGCCGTCCAAACAGCTCGCGGTGCGGTTGCCGGTTGCTGTGGCAGTTGGCGCAATCGAGCTCTGCCTTTTCCCGCCTCTCGGACTTTGGCAGGCCGAGAAACTCCTTCAAGTCCTCCGCCAATCGATCGGCCGTCCTGTCAAACAAGTTCCCGCCAGCGGGAGGCATCGCAACTTGCAGCAGTGAAGCGTGATCCATCCTGATCGGCCGCGGCCCGCCAATGTGCTCACGATGGCAGCCGGAACATTGACCGGCCGCCGCAGCATGAAACGCCGTCGACTGCTTGCCGAGATCGCCCGCAGACGGCGCATGACAGGCGATGCAGGCCGCAGCATCAACGCCCTTGGTCGGCGTGTGGCAGCTCTCGCATCTGTCGGACAGAAATGCGTGCTTCCCCGAGAGCGGCCCGGGCATCACGAACCTTTTCCAGCCCGGGACGACTTCGGAGCTGCCCCGATACAGAGCAATCGACGTGACGGCCGCGCTTGCGAGGGCCAGCGTCGCGACCACGACGTAGAGCGCGCCCCTGATCGTCACGCCAGCCACCGCAGCCCGTAATAGACCTCGGCTGCCACATGCACCGCGAGCAGCGCATACATCACGATCGCGGCCACGACGTGCAGCCCGATCCACGGCATGAAGATCTTCTTGACCGTTTCGCTCGATCCGATCGCTGCTTCGAAGTCGGAAATGCTATCGACGAGCTGCAGCAACGGCACGTTTCGAAGCGCCGGCGCAGGCATGGCGGCCTCCTCATGCGCCATCCGATCGGGCGACGACAGAGCCGCAGCAGTGTGCTCATAAGCCGACCTCAAGGTCGCCAGATCCGACTGCTGCCGGCGAAGCTCCGTTGCCGTTTGCGGCAGGTAGTAGCGCCCGACAAATCCGGTGACGACGACGATCAGCATGCTGGTCACCAGGGCGATCCCAAGCGGGCTCTGGAATTTGTGTCCGGTATGCAGAAGCGCGAAGAACGCCGCGACGATTCCGGCATAGGCGTGAAATGCCAGGAGCGTTGGCATCGACACGCATCGCGTGACCAGCGTCTTCAGACCCAGGCTGTATTTCGTCATCGGATAGACAAGAAGGAGAACCATCAGCACGGCCGCACCGGCCCCGAGGACAAAGCCCGCGAGGCTTCCAGCGAACCTGCCGTCAGAGTGAAGCAGGAAAGCCGGCACCAACAGCAACAGGGCCGCCAGAACGATATCCGCGATCAGACGCTCTCTCCGGTTCATCTTGTCAGGCCTCGACGACCAGATCTCCGACCGATTTCGCCTGGCAGGCCAGGATGAGGCCGTTCGCCTTGTCATCGGCGGTCAAGGCGTCCTGGACCTCCATCGTGACGTTACCTTGCAGCAGGTGCGTCTTGCAGACACCACAGACCCCGGCCCTGCACGAATAATCAATCGACACGCCGGCGCTCTCGGCCACTTCAAGGACACTCTTGTCGGGGGGCAGCGCCGCCACCTTGTCCGATCTCGCAAAACGAATGGTGGCCGTCGCGGGCCCGATCGCCGCGGCCAATTGATGACGCGCCTCACCTTCCGGCGTCGGCGCTTCGACGACGGCCTTGCCGGGGGGCGGAACGGCTCCGCGGGCGGGCCCAAAAGCCTCCGTCTTGATCTGCTCGCGTGGCAGGCCGAGTCCGATCAGCGTCTTCCTGAGCGCGTCCATCATTCCGGGCGGACCACACAGGTGAACACGCCGTTTGACCAGATCGGGCACGGCCTGCGTCAGGAAAGCAGCTGTGATCTGCCCTTCGTTTCCCATCCATGACGTGCCGGCGGCCCGCACCATGGTGGCCGCAACGTGCAAATTGTTCATCCTGCGCTGGAGATGTTCGAGCTCGTCCCGGAAGATGAACTGCTCGGTCGTCTGCGCGCCATAGACGAGATAGATCTGGCCCGGCCACGCGATGTCAGAGAGATACCGGATCGCCGCCATCAGAGGCGTGATGCCGACACCGCCTCCGATCAGGACAACGCTGTCGGCTTCCGTGCCCGTGAATGTAAAGGCGCCGGAAGGGCCTGCGACCTCAAGGAGGTCACCCTCCTTCACGTGGTCATGCATGTAGTCGGAAAGAAGCCCGCCATCTTCGCGCTTGATCGTGGTCTCGACGTAGGCAGTCTGGGCAGCGGACGACGCGATCGTATAGGAGCGCCTGATGGTCTTTCCGTCGATCTCGATGGCGTAGGTCAGGAACTGCCCGGGCAGGAATGCAAATGGGATCGCGCCGCCGCCCGGCGCTTGCAGACGGAAGGTCTTGACGTTCGGCGTCTCCTGAAAGATCGCACAGATCCTCAGCTTGCCTTTCAAGGAGCGGTTCGCTTCGACCCGCGGAGGATCGCGATCCCTCCCCTGAGAAGGTGTCGGTTCAGCCCTGCCCGGCTGACTAACTGATGTCGCGGCCGCGGGGGGTGCTGCGGCAGCAGCCGGAGCGACTGCTGCGCGAGTCAGCCGCTCCACCAGCGCATTCGCCCGGCGCATGCGCGCGACATAGATGGCCAGCATCGCGAGCGAGAACAGCACCAGCAGCGCCATGGTCGAGACGTGAAACCAGGAGACCCTCGCGGCCCCATCATCGGCATCCATGGCGCTTCGCTCAGGCAGGAGATTCATCTGCGACTTGAACCAGGCCTGCGCGACCTGCTGCGGTGGCTTGCCCTCCTGAAGTGATCGCAGAACGATCACGCCACTCTGGACCGCGTTAAGGGACACGCGAAGCCGCCGCGACGCCTGATCGGCGGCAACGAGATCGCCCCCGGCGATGGCATGCCGCAGGTCCGTTCCGGCTCCCGCCAGGCGATCGGCCTCCGCGCCGATCCGCTCGCGCACCTGAGCCTCCAGATGACTGCGTTGCTCGGCCGACAGCGCCGGCATGTCCATCAACGCCGGATAAAACTCCTTGCGCGGCCGCCCCATCATGTCGTCCATTCCGCCCATCATCCCGGAGGCGGCCCTGCCGGTCGGAACGCGGACAGCATCGCGACCGCTCAAGCCTGCTGAACCGTCCGGCGGCGCGCCATCGCCGGCGCCGCCGGACGGTGCTGGATGATGCGCCGCGTGATCGCTCTCTGCCTGCGCCAGCTCCTTGCGCTGAAAGAACTGCCCTGCCAGGTCCGAGGCGAGCACGGCATTCCCGACGAGCTGGCTCGTCAGGACGACGAGCGCAGCCACGCCGGATCGACATCGAAGCGGCCCACCGAACATGATCCTGCCCTCGCCGCAGTGTTCAGAATGACGCGATCAGGGGCAGCAGGATCGTGTCTGCGGTCTGTTTCTGGCTTTGGTTCAACGACGCATAGAGACGCGTGAAGGCCAGACGCGCCGATTTGATTGCCTCCAGACGCTCGGACAAGTGCCGCTCGTAGTGCTCCAGACGGTCGGCGCTACCAAGCCCCTCGTCCATTGCGAGCATCTTGCGCGCTTCCAGCAAATGCCGCCGGCTCGCACGCAAGGCATCTGCAACGTTATTCCAGTCGGCAGCCTGCCCGTCGCTGATCTGCAGCTCCGCCTTCAGAAATGCGATCCGCCCTTCGAGCCGCTCGGTCACGTCAGCCGGGCCACTGATTGCACTGCCGCTGCCGGACGAACTCATCTGGCCGCGCATCATCTTTTCCATCATCGGCATCATCGGCATCGTGCTGGATTTGTCCTCGCAGCCAGCGCCCTGACAGTCCCGCATCTGGCCCTGTGGCGGCATCTTCATCTTGTCGTCGTTCATCCGGCCGCCACCCATGTTCTGCGGCTGGCCTGCCGGTTGGCCCATATTGGTGTTGCTGCCGGATAGCGACGGGTCGGGAGTCTTTGACATCTTGTCGTCATCCATCATCGCGATCCGGTTCAGATCAGCTGTGGCGATTGCGGACGACGGCCCAATCGGCCCCAGCACGAAGACAGCCAAGGCGGCGGCGCTCACGACAAGATTTCTCGGACGATTCATGGTCATTCTCCAGGTTTGATTCGGCTGGTTATCTGCCCGCCGAGGTCGGCGGTGAGGCAGCGATGTGCGGGTCAGGCCATATAGACGCGAAGTGCCCGCGGCTCTTACGCGTTGGTGCGTGCAGACTTTCAGCGGTTATCATTCGCCCCCTCCTCACCGGACGAACGGCTTCTGTCGACATCCTTCGACCACGTCCGGTAGTAGGCGACGATCGTCATGACCCAGAGCCCTGCAGCGCCGACCACGAGCTGGGCCCATATTCCCTCCGCCCCGGTCTCGATCACGAAATGCGCGACGAACGACAGGAAGAGGCCAACGCAGAACACGGACAGCGATTGCTGGCCGCATCGGATCAGCGGTTGGAGGAAGGGCGACTTCAGGCCGGGCCAATCGCTTGGAACGAGCGAGACGACGATGAGCACGAGGCTCGCCAGATGGATCACGCGATACGGGCCAAGATTGGTCTTGTCGTTCGGAATGAAGATGGCGGTGAGCCCTTCCGGAACGTAATCCCGCAGCGAGGGGATTCGTTCGGCCAGCGTCATCGCAAACGCAAAGAGCAGGAAGCCGCAGCTCGCGACGAGCAGCGTGCGGGACGACAATAGCCACCGGCTTGCCGCGGCGCCTCCCAATGCGAGCCAGGCGCCGAATACGAAGAGCAGCTGCCAGGCGAACGGATTGAAATACCAGACTCCCGCCGGATAGGACGGCAAATTCCAGCCGTAATGGCGGGCGGCCAGATAGAGGCCCAGCGAACCGATCATCACCGCGTTGCGCCATCGCAGCATGAGCCAGAGCACGGCCGGAAACGCTGCCATCAAAACGATATAGGGCGGCAGGACGTCGAGATTGAGCGGCTTGAACTTGAGGATCAGCCCCTGGGACAGCGTTTCGACGGGAAAGGTCATCAACGGCGCGACGTTGAACTGATCCATCAGGTGAAGGTCATCGAAGCTGTGCGCGAGATAGTGCACGGCGGTGAGATAGACGAAGAACAGCAGCAGGTGGGCGACATAGAGCTGCCATACCCGCCGCAGCAGCCGGGTTGCTCCGATAACGAAGCCACGCTCCATCATCATCGACCCGAACACGAACGTCGCCGTGTAGCCGGAGATCAGCACGAACAGATCGGCGCCATCGCTGAAGCCGTAATTCCGTGTCGTAAGCCAGACGAGCGCCGAATCCGGAACGTGTCCCAGGAAGATCAGCCAGTTTGCCAGGCCGCGAAACAAATCCAGCCGAACGTCGCGTCGGGGCCTGGCCAGCACGGATCTGATCGTGATCGTCTCCCAGAGCCGACGATGCAAGAGAAACGCAACTCGCAAGGGCCGACCGGGCACCTGGATCGTATCGTCAATCAACGGTGTCTTCCCATTTCCGTGCGATGTGCTGCGGATCGCAATCGCAACCGCGATGCTTCCGCCGCTCATTCGCGCCGGCACGCTAGGTCGCGTCGTTGATGCTCCTTTGACAGACATCAAACTCGAACGACGCGCCGGCCAAATCTTTTTGTCGCGCAGGCATGTAATCAATTGAAGCGTCTGTCGTCCTCGAGTGATTTCGATCGACGGCGTCATCCTCGGGCGAAGTCTCTCGACGGCGCCGCAGGTAGTCGACGGCATGACAAGAAGCCATCGAATTCACGCAATCGATGCAAAATTTTTTCTGTAAGAAGATCGATGCTTTGCGTCGCCCGCCGCAATTCGACGATCCACGCGTCGGCGCTCGCAAGCGTGCACGCCGACGATTGATCTTGCTCAACTTCGACGTTCTCACTCCGGGTTTGGTTGCCTCTCAGTCAAGCCATCGGGACTTGATGACACCAACTCGACAAGATCAAACAGGAGAAACCAGAATGAGCCACCGCAAGCTGATCGCTGCTGCAGCGATCATGTCGTTCGTCGCGCTGCCCGCCGTGGCGCAGACGAGCACCACCGATGAGAAGAACGGCCACCACTACACGGGCGGGCCGAAGACCGAGGTCCTGCACCACATGGGCAAGAAGGACAGCGATGGCGGACCGACCACCGGGTCTGGCGGCAGCCATCATTACGGCGGCGGACCAAAGACCGAGGTCCCGCATCACATGGGCCCGAAGAAGGAGCAATGACGATCGGACGGTGATCCCGCCGCGCGCAAGACGCGGGATCACATCTCCCAGGCAACGCAACGGGGAAACAGTGTGTCCTCGTTGTCGCTACGGCGGAAGCCCGACGCAGCGACACTGGTCAAGCCTGCGGCCGAGACGTTGAGTTGCCCGGACTTGACGACAGCGCCCAAGACGAATTCGCCCGGGAGCGGTTCATCCGCACCCGGGCGCTGTATCCGTCGGCTTCTCGCTCTAGTTCGGCACCGTCGTCTTCGGCGCCGGTTTCGCGGCAGCCGCATTCACCGTGACGCCGTGCAGGAAGTCATAGGCCGCGTGCAGCGCCTTGTCGTCCTTCTCTTCCGGCGGGACATAGGACTGCGAGCCCGTCTGCTCGGTGCCGTCGGCGGCCTGCAGATGGCCGCGCATCTGCGATTCGGCGATGGTGTCGACGCGGCCCTTCAGCTCGGCCGGGACGTCCTGGAGGATCTCGATATCGGGCGCGATGCCCTGAGCCTGGATCGAGCGGCCCGACGGCGTGTAGTAGCGCGCCGTGGTCAATGCCAGCGCGCCATTGCCGGTGCCGAGCGGAATGATGGTCTGCACCGAGCCCTTGCCGAACGAGCGCGTGCCGATGATCGTAGCACGCTTGTGATCATGCAGCGCGCCCGCCACGATTTCCGACGCCGAAGCCGAGCCGCCATTGACCAGAATAACGAGCGGCTTGCCCTTGGTGAGGTCGCCGCCATGCGCAGTGAAGCGCTGGGTTTCTTCCGGATTGCGTCCGCGGGTCGAGACGACCTCGCCGCGCTGCAGGAACGCGCTCGATACCGACACGGCCTGGTCGAGCAGGCCGCCTGGGTTGTTGCGCAGATCCATCACATAGCCAATGAGCTTGTCTTGCGGGACGTCCTTGGAGATCGAGGCGATCGCCTTCTTCAGGCCGTCGGTGGTCTGCTCGTTGAACGAGGTGACGCGGATGTAGCCGATGTCCCCGTTCTCCACGTGGAAGCGGACCGGGCGGACATGGATGATCTCGCGCGTGATCGCGACATCGAGCGGAGCATCGGCGCCCTTGCGCACGATGGTCAGCTTGGTCTTGGTGTCGACCGGCCCCTTCATCTTGTTGACGGCCTGCTCGAGCGTCATGCCCTGCACGTTTTCGCCGTCGATCTTGCTGATGAGGTCGCCGGACATGATGCCGGCCTTGGACGCCGGCGTATCGTCGATCGGGGAAACGACCTTGACCAGGCCCTCTTCCATCGTGACCTCGATGCCGAGGCCGCCGAACTCGCCGGAGGTGGTCTCCTGCATCTCGGTCCAGGCCTTGTCGTTCATGTAGCGGGAATGCGGATCGAGCGAGGTCACCATGCCCGTGATGGCGCCTTCGATCAGCTTGGCATTGTCGGGTTTCTCGACGTAGCTCGCCTTCACCCGCTCGAAAACTTCCCCGAACAGGTTGAGCTGGGAATATGCATCATCCGCGCCTGCCGCCGCCCGAGCCGCCCATAGTCCGCCCTGCGGACCTGATACGAGGAGGGTCAGGCACGCTCCGGTGAGCGCGCCCAGGGGGAAGAGCAGGGTTTTCCGCATGGAATGGGTGGCCTTTTCGCTGAGCGGTTCTATTGAGGCTGGGCAGCCGCCATGCAAGTGGCGATCCAGCCCGGTTCTCACAATATCATTCTGGTTTCTTCAAGGCCGGCCTGCCACGCCGGCGGGTACGCGGTAAAAATCCCTTCGCCTAAGCCTAAACATTTGGCAACGTTCGCAAGATCGGCCCCGTTTCCAGCGGGAATCAGTCGACCGGACGGCGCCTCGCAGCTATGCCATTTTAGGATGGTCTTGGAGCGCTGGACGGGATAGGCGATGGCACAATTGCTTCAAATTCTCGGGAGGATAACAATGAACGAAGCACTCCGGCCGGAACGGAACGTCGAACTCGGCGCCAGCAACGAGCCGTTCCAGAACCTGCACGAATTCATCCGGAAGGCGCGTTCCAATCTCAACCAGAACGCCTGGGACTACATCGTCGGCGCGGCCGAGACAGAGACCACGATGCGCCGCAACCGCATGGCGCTGGACGAGATCGCGTTCCGCCCCCGCGTGCTGCGCGACGTGCGCAAGGTCAGCGGCTCGGTCGAGCAGTTCGGCCGCAAGATGCGACTGCCTGTGGTGCTCGCCCCCGTCGGCGCGCTGGAGATCTTCGATCCCCTTGGCGCAGCCAGCGTCGCGCGCGCCGCCGGTACTTTCGGCGCATCGCACATGCTCAGCTCCGTGTCCGAGCCCGGTCTGGAAAAGACCGCCGAGGCCGCGCCCGATGCGCTGCGCCTGTACCAGCTCTACGTCCGTGGCGATGACGCGTTCGTCGCGGACGTCGTCAGCCGGGCGCAGAAGGCCAATTATGCCGCCTTCTGCCTGACCGTCGACACCGCCCATTACAGCCGTCGCGAACGCGACATCGCCAAGCGCTATGTTCGCGAGAGCCGTCTGCGCGCCACCGGCGGCGACTACCAGAAGGGGCTGGAGTGGCGGACCGTGAAGATGATCAAGGACAAATTCAAGATCCCCCTGATCCTCAAGGGCATCGCCACCGCCGAGGATGCCCTGATCGCGCTCGATCACGGCGTCGAATGGATCTACGTCTCCAACCATGGCGGCCGCCAGCTCGATCACGGCCGCGGCGCCATGCATGTGCTGCCCGAGATCGTCGACGCCGTGAAAGGCCGCGCCAAGATCATGGTCGATGGCGGCTTCTGCCGCGGCACGGACATCGTCAAGGCGATCGCGGCGGGCGCCGACCTCGTCGGCATCGGCCGGCTGCAATGCTGGGCGCTGGCCGCAGCCGGCGAGACCGGCGTAACGCGGATGCTGGAACTGCTGGAGGACGAGGTGCTGCGCTGCCTCGGCCTGCTCGGTGCCACCTCCTTCGCCGAGGTCGACAAGTCCTGCCTGCACCCGGCCACCGCAACCAATGTACCGAGCGTGTTCAGCGCGTTCCCGCTATTCGACCACGAGCCCTACCGATACTGACCCGAAAGGATGCAATGACCTCGCTCTCTCCCGGCAGCGCAGATGCGCTTCTGTTCGATCTCGGGCGCGTCGTGCTCGACATCGATTTCTCCAAGGCGATCGCCTGCTGGGCGGGACATGCCGGCTGCGAGCCCGAAGCCATCGTCGCCCGCTATGTGCGCGACGAGGCCTACCGCCTGCACGAGGTCGGCAAGATCAGCGATGAAGACTATTTTGCCTCGCTGCGCTCCTCGCTCGGAATCTCCATTTCGAATGTCCAGTTCCTCGAGGGGTGGAACGCGATTTTCGCGGGCGAGATGCCTGGCATCGCCGAGCTGCTGTCGCGCGCGGCAAAGCAGATGCCGGTCTACGCCTTCTCCAACACCAACCGCCCGCACGTCGACTATTTTTCCAGAGAATATGCCGACCTGCTCGGCCATTTCCGCGAGTTGTACCTGTCCTCCAGCATCGGCCTGCGCAAACCGGATGCGGAAGCGTTCGACCACGTCGTGGCCGCGATGGGCGTACCGGCGAGCCGGATCGTGTTCTTCGATGACCTCGCCGAGAACATCGAAGGCGCGCGCGCCCGCGGCCTCACCGCGGTCCATGTGACCTCACACCACGACGTCGGCGTCGCGCTGAAGGCGCTGGGGATCTGATCGGGCGGCAATTTCCGGAACAATTTCGCCCGAAAACGAGGAACCAAAGCTCTTTGTGCATTTTTGTACGGAGTTCCGGGAACGGAATGCCCCCTTCCGGACTCTTGAGTCCGCTGGGACTTCCATGGACGGACATATCGCGTGTTGGGCAAAACATACCTCACCAAGCAGGCCTCCCTGCTGGTCAAATTCGCCAAGACCACTTCGGACGCCGAGCTTTCTGCCAAGCTGATGAGCAAAGCGGCCGATCTGAAATCTCAGGCAGATCCGATGCCCGACCGGGATCAGGGCCCCAAGGCGCCCGACGTCGCTGAAGTGGAAAACGCGGCAAGGGGAAATCCCATAACGCGGTCGTGACGCTGCCCACAGTTCTGCCCCCGTCGGACCGGTCTGCCCGGATCATGCTGGACATGAGCCCTAGTGCCCGAAGCGTAAGCTTCGCAGCAGTATAGCCCTTTTTGCGTCGGCCCTCCCGCTCGGCTAGAACCTTGCCCGACCGAGTCCTTGATCTCGTTGCGGGAGTTCGCCGTGGCCCTGATGCCGGTTTCCGATGCGCTTGCCGCCGTGCTCGCCGGTGCGGAGCCTTTGGCTGAGGAAATGATCGCTCTGGATCAGGCCTTCCATCGCGTGCTCGCGCGGGACGTCGCGGCGCGCCGGACGCAGCCGCCCGAGGCGATGTCAGCGATGGATGGTTATGCCGTTCGCGCGGCTGATGCTGCGAAGGTTGATGCGCAGCTCACGGTGGTCGGCGAGGTTGCAGCCGGCCGCCCATTTGCAGGAACGGTCGGTGCCGGCGAAGCTGTCCGGATCTTCACCGGCGGCGTCGTTCCCGCCGGCGCCGATGCGGTCGTGATCCAGGAGGACACCATCGCGGACGGCAAGCGCATCACGATCAAGGAAGCCGCCGTCACCGGGCGGCACATTCGCCCGGCCGGGATCGACTTCCGCGAGGGCGACGTGCTCCTGCGCAAGGGCGCACGGCTGACCGATCGGGACCTTGCGCTCGCCGCGGGCATGAACCATCCGCAGCTGAGCGTTCATCGCCGTCCTAAGGTCGCGATTCTCGCAACCGGCGACGAGCTTGTGATGCCGGGCTCGACACCCGGCCCCGGCCAGATCGTCTATTCCAATGGCTACGCCCTGCACGCCCTCGCCCGCAGCGAGGGTGCCGACACCATCGATCTCGGCGTCGCCGCCGACACGCTTGCCGCCACCACCTCGGGCATCCGCCGCGCCCGCGAATCCGGCGCCGACATCCTGATCACGACCGGCGGAGCGTCTGTCGGTGACCACGATCTGGTGCAGCAGGCGCTTCGGCACGAAGGTATCTCGATGGCGTTCTGGAAGATCGCGATGCGGCCGGGCAAGCCGATGATGAACGGGCAGCTCGGGCCGATGCGCGTCATCGGCCTGCCCGGCAATCCCGTGTCATCCTACGTCTGCGGCTTCCTGTTTCTGGTGCCGCTGATTCGCGCGCTGTCGGGCCGCTCAATGATTCATCATCGCCGCGAACGCGCCGTGCTCGGTCGCGACCTCGGGGCCAATGACCAGCGCGAGGATTATCTGCGTGCGCGTCTGGAGACGCGGGACGACGGCACGCTCGTCGCTCTTCCCGTCAACCACCAGGATTCCTCACTGTTGGCGAATCTCGCTGCGGCACAGGCACTTCTCGTGCGCGCGCCGTTCGCACCGAAGGCCGCTTCCGGCACGCCTTGCGAGGTGTTGCGACTGCCGGAGTGAGCGCGCCGACGCAACCGTCCCGCGAACTTTGTCGCGTTCACGGTAAATTAAGCAGTTGTGGAACATGTATCGAACATATAGTGTCCGTTCATGCTTTGTTTCGAGCATGTAGCGGCTTACTGCTGAATTCAGCGTCTGGGAATCGAGCGACATCGTCAGGGGGATTTTGGTCGAGATGTTAACGCGCAAACAATACGAGCTCCTGCGGTTCATCAGCGAGCGATTGAAGGAAAGCGGCGTGCCGCCCTCCTTCGACGAGATGAAGGATGCGCTCGACCTGCGCTCCAAGTCGGGCATCCATCGCCTGATCACTGCGCTCGAGGAGCGCGGCTTCATCCGCCGCCTGCCCAACCGGGCCCGCGCCATCGAAGTGATCAAGCTGCCTGAACTCCAGGCGGCTGCCGGCAGCCGTCGCGGCTTCACGCCGAGCGTCATCGAGGGCAATCTCGGCAAGGTGCGCACGATGTCGAGCCCGCCCGTCGATGAGGGCGAACGCCCTGTCGCAGTTCCCGTGATGGGCCGGATCGCGGCCGGTACGCCGATCGAGGCCTTGCAGACGCGCAGCCACACCATCAGCGTCCCGCCCGACATGCTCGGCGCGGGCGAGCACTACGCGCTCGAAGTCCGCGGTGATTCCATGGTCGATGCCGGCATTCTCGATGGCGACATGGCGCTGATCCAGCGCAACGAGAGCTGCGACACCGGCGATATCGTGGTGGCCCTGATCGACGACGAGGAAGCCACGCTCAAGCGTTTCCGCCGCCGCGGCGCCTCGATCGCGCTCGAGCCGGCAAACGCCGCCTACGAGGTCCGGATCCTGCCGCCCAACCGGGTCAAGATCCAGGGCAAGCTGATCGGGCTGTACCGCAAATACTGAACGCGGCGCACGTCGCCACCTGGCAAGCACGCCCTCAAGATCGGAGCGGACGATTGTCCGCTCCGGCTGGTTGGTTTTTCTGGTTTTGCACTGATTATCCGGCCACCTCTCCCGCGCTACATCCCCGGCACGCCATGACGAAGCACGCATCGCTTCGCAGGCCTTGCGAGACCGAGGAGACCGCCATGCGCAAGATTATTCTGAGCACCGTCGCGATCGCGCTGATCGCAATATCAGCGTCGCAAACCTTCGCTGCGCAGCCGCAGCATCACGTTCGCAGGGCGCCACAGGCGACGAACGAACAATTCCGCAATGCCCGCAACGCCGTCGGGCAACGGGCGCAGCCAGCCTGGCCTTATTCGGGTTGGTCGGCACCGGCTGGGCGCTAACGAAGAAGCTCTCGGAATGCACGGAAGCAGTCTTTGTTCCTCGGACGTCTGAAAAAGAAATTGTGATGGCAGCCTGCAGACTCAAGCCGCAGATTTGCCCCCAACATGGCATATGATCGCAGGCTTCCACTCTGATAGAGGCCTGCGCCTCAGAAGAGGCGCGGGTGCTCTATCGCTGATGAGGAGCACCCGATGTGTGACTATAGCTTGCATGCCGTCGCGACGCGTCCCGCAGAGGTCGGCGAGACGATCGTCACGACAACCTTCCGCGGCACCTCGACGCGCGGCTTCGCCTCCGAAGCCGACAAGTCGGTCGCGGTCTGCCTGCTGCCGGGAACGGAGCTCGCCTTCGCCGACAACGTCCGCTACGACAACAGGTGGATCTGGACGCGCACCATCAATTCGCGCGTCGGCAAGTTCGGCAAGGTCGATCCGCACATTCCCGATCGTCATCACGACGCGATCGAATTCCCCGATGGCAAATACGTGCTGGTGACCCAGCTCGTCGAAGGCCAGCGCGCAACCGTGCTGCAACTGCCGGTGACCCTGCCGCTCGGTGAGCGCGAGCACAAGCCGCAAGTTGTCGCCGACAGACAGCCGACACCTCCGGGCCTGCCGATCGGTTGAACCGGCCTAATTTGGGCATGATCTCCGCGCAAACGCGTTTTCGCGTTTGTAGCGCCGGAGAACCGCTCCGCGCTTTTCCGGATCATGCCTCAATCCTCGGCCTGAAGGTCGGCCTCGGACGGTGTTGCGTCCTTGGCGCGCGGAGCTGCGGACCGCGGCATGAGGGTCCCTTCGAAATCTCCATCGCCGGCCGCCGCCGGCGACCAGGGGCGGTTTGCGCCTCTCGCCCTCGCCGCCGCAATGGCAAAGCCATCGCCGCGACGTGTCAGCGCCAGCGCGCCCTGGCTCGCCAGACGCGGCCGATCGATCACCATCCCGGTGCAATCCGGCGGCGCAGGCTTTGCCGTCACCACCAGGGCCGCGCGACCGCAATCATCAGCCAGCGCGTCGATGCGGAGCGCCAGCGCGACCATGCGGCCGTCGGCAAGCGGCGTCACGCAGCCGGCATCGTCGCACGACACGCCGTCGCCGAGCGAGGTGCTCGCCGCATCGCGCGGATCAGCGTCCGCTGCAAGCCACTCCTTCAGCAGGAAATTGTCCTTCTTCGCCCTGATCAGGTGCAGCTGCCCGTCCCTGGCGCGCACCGCGACGTTCTGACCGTCACCGGCAATCAGAATATCGGGTTGCCGGACGGAAAGACTCCAGACGGTCGCCGCCACCAGCACGAATGCTCCCGACCAGCGCAGCGGCGTGCGCAAAAGACCCATCAGGATCAGGCCGAGGCTCGCAGCGATCAGCGGCACCGTGCCGAAGGCGCCGACGTGGCCGACCGCGCCGGGCAATGCCGCCACCCAGCGCGTGACCAAGATCATCCAGTCGATGCCGATTCCCATCAGCCACCAGAACACGCCGTCCAGCCCGAACGGAGCCGCGAGCAATCCGAGCAGCCCGGCCGGCATCACCAACGCCGAGACCACCGGCATCGCGCCGAGATTGGCGAGCACGCCATAAGGCGTCACACGGTGGAAATGGAAGGCGGCGTAAGGCGTGGTCGCAAGTCCCGCGATCATCGAGGCCATGAACAGCATCGCGATCTCGCGGCCTCCCCACAGCGCGATGCGCGCGGTCGCCGAATGATCGGGCGAGGCCAGCAGGCTCGGCATGCCCATCTGCACCATGGCGACGAGCCCGAGCGTCGCCGCGAACGACATTTGAAAGCTTGGATGTGGAGTCCGGCTTCGCTTGTTAGATCAAATGCTTAACCTACCTCTCGTAGCTTGCTCCGGGACTTTTTCCGGGACTCTGCGAGCCGCTCGACTGCTTCGGCAACGTCCTCGTCGAGCACATGCGCATATCGCAGGGTACTTTTAATGTCACGGTGGTTGAGCGCCTTTTGCACCAGCTTCAGGTTGCCGCTGTCGCGCAAGAGCTTGGTACCGAAGTCATGCCGGAAGTCGTGAAACCGGAAATCGGCCAGCCCAGAACTGGCCCTGAGGCGCTGCCAGGCTGTCTTAGCGCCGGTGTAGGTTAGAGGGTAGCGTTGCCCCCTCGCCCTACCCAGGCGCTTGTTACCGTAGATGGCAACGTAGGTGAATACGAACTCCGGATGCTGGCCCTGTAGCGGGAAGAGTATCTCGCGAACCGCTGGCGTGATCGGGAATACAACGCGCCTGGCGCCCTTGCCGAGGCGAACAATCTGCCGGGTGCCAAAGTCCACCTCCGACCACCTCAGTGTCACGCACTCCTTCAGCCGCATGCCGCTAGCCCGCACAAAATCGAAGAACGGTCCGTAGTCGGCGCGCATCGCCTCGTCGAGCGCGTCAGCCTCCTCGATCTTTAGTTCGCGGACACGCTCCACTGGCTCGGACAGCAAAAGCTTGTCCCACTCGGGTTCATTCTCAAACACGACCTTCTCGGCCTTGGCGAACGTGAATAGCCGCTGCAGCACCTTGGTTGCGGACCGGTTGACTGTGGCGTTCGAGACCAGAGGCAGGGCCAGCTCTTCTTCCTTGGTCCGCTTGCCACGGCGGGAGATGCGATGCCCTCGCCGCCACGCCACCAGATCCTTCGCCGCCTTGTGATCGATATCTGTGAGCGGCTTCTCCTTGCCGAAATATTCGATTAGCCGGTTGAGGTTGGTTTGAGTGGCCTTCGGATCAGCATCATATTGAGCGCTATCAAGCCAAAGTCGGTCGGCGACGTCATCGATCGCCAGGGATGCCTTGGCGCGCCGAGTCGCCTTGACCAGCTCCTTGGCCTTCTCGCGCTCTAGGGCCTCGAATTTTTTTGCGTCTGATTTAGTTGTGCATTTTGTCGGGCCGTGAAACCGATTGCCGGCGTGCCAGAAGTCAAACGAGTAGTACGGCGAACGCTTGTCACGATAGACTGACACGGTATTTCCCTCCTGCGATGGGCTTCAATGAAGTCATTCAGGTCCGATTCGGTGAAACGCCGCCGCGGGCGCTTCCTGCCGAGCCCGACGTTGATGAATCCGATGGCGCCCTCCCTCACGAGGTCGCGGAGATGATCTTCGGTGATATTAAGCCGAGATGCCGCTTGTTCGGGCGTGAGCAAGCGGCTGTTGTCGTTGGCGGGATTGGGCAAGAGCATGCCCCTTGAATAGATTGCTCTGCAAAACCTCGCCGGCTAAGGCCGACGCACAGGGGTGGGTGGTGAACCGCTGGCGCTTCGCTGCTGGGTCTCAACAAATCCAGTGGCCGGCGATTCACCACCTCTGGCTAATTATACCACGGCCTATTCCGCGGCCTGCAGCACCACCGCTGCTCGCTCAGCAGCCGCCGTTTCGCCGTTCAGCTGCTTGAGGTCCCAATAAACGCCCTCCTGTACCGCGGTCAGCCAGTGTCCGTCGGACTTTTCGGTCGTTTGATCGACCAGCAGCTGAACCTTTTGGCCGAACTCCTCCCACGTCGCAGCGCGGGCGAGCGTGATATCGAGAAGCATCTGTTCGGCGGTCGCTCGAAATTTGTCGACCACAGGGTCGGACGGCGTCGCGGTGATCATGTCGGCGACTATCTTGTGAGCCTGGAGAAGCTGAGAGAGGTTCGGTGCGGCGTGGAAGGTCGCGGGTGTGGAAAGCTCAGCACTAGCATTGGTTTTTGTGCAGGTTTTGTTTTGATTAGGCATAGTATTTCCCAGTTCGTCCGGTTCATTTGACCGCCCGAAACTGTGGTACCACAGATTCCAGAAGCGCAAAGCCGTGAAAGTACGGAAAAAGCGAGGACCTGCCCCAACCGGCAAGGGCACACAGATTCAGGTCCGGCTGCAGCCGGATGACCTCACGGCAGTTGATGACTGGATTGCAGAGCAGGACAAAGCCCCTACCCGCCCCGAAGCCATTAGAACGTTGATGCGCCAGGCGCTAAGGGCCAAAAAATAAGATGCCAGCTCGCGCCAGCCATCTGCCGACCACCTCGGAGCGAGATGCATTGCAGAGACTGCGATCGGGTCGCGAGCTGACGCTGAGATCTCTTGAGCCCACCGGCCAGCGCACCATCCTCAACATGCTGTCAAAGGGCTGGATTGAACGCGGTAGCACGGCGGGGGCGTTCCGGATCACACTGTCGGGCCTCGCTGCTTTGCGGATCAAGATACCTTTACGTCAATACGGGGGACGCAGGACTGGATCTTGACCAAATCGAAACGCTGGCAGGCAAGCCAGGCTAAGGTGCACAAAAAACTACGCCGCTGGGCTCGAAATACGTTGTCCCGGCGGCGCCTGTTGCTGGCCCCTGAAATCCTCCAGCGACTGCTGCTATAGCAGCCATCGCGGCGCACGAGTGTGAACTGCTTCACAATTGGCGCCCGTACCACTACGGCGTCTCCTCTGCGCGCCGATCACACACACTGGCAACCACGTGCCGCCCGATCTCTGTACCGGCGCTGTCTAGCACCAACACGACCGTGCCAGCACACCGGTCGAATTCCGGATCGCTGCCGATATCGCGTGCGACACGGGCGCCGTATTCACGCGCGAGATCGGGCGAACCAAACACTTCCCCGGCGTCATCTGTCTGTAGATGTCCGTTGTGAATGATCGGAAAATAGTAGCGCTGCACAGCAATGGCCCCCGTCGTTTTGGGCAATCATGCGCCCACCTCAGGGCGGCACGCACCTGTCAAAAATGACAGGTATTGCTTACTTCGCTGCACGACCCGCTCCGCGCCGAATTGATGGAGATCGATGAGAACCTGGCCCGCGCCGAGTTGTCGCCAGCAGAGGAGGCGCCGCACATCAAGCCGCGTAAGGAGGTGTGGGAGGAGATCAACGGGCCGGCGAAGGCGATTGGTGGCAGGGCGTCTGCCGCATCTCAGGGAAAAGCGGTTGATCAAGCAAACGCAAAATCTGCGTTTGCTACTGCAACAGCAAAGTCGAGCGGAAAATCGTGCCCCTCCCAGCCCGCAGGCCATTAGGACGCTGATGCGGCAGGCGCTGAAGCCAATTCGGAGGGGTGATCCACCCCCTACCTTGGGCGTGCTTCGGCTCGGCTGTGCATATTTTTCCCGGTTTGTGGATACATACGCGCGCAAGCTATTGATCTCGCGCGATGGTTGTTGTTTGATATGCCTACTTTTTAGGCTTGGGGGCTGTTTCACATGCGTAGAATTGCGATTGCGGCGCTTTGCGTCGCCTTAGGCGGCTGCGCCGCCGCACCGAAAATGGGATGGGTACGCGTCGACGGTCAGTCCTCCCGAGAAAACCCGGTTCTACAGACCCAATTCGAAGTCGACAGAACCGCCTGCTTGGGTGAGCGCAATAAGGCCGCGCTGTCAGGGGTCACTGTCGCTGGCGGTGGATTGGCGGGAGCCATCGCAGCCCAAGAGCGAACCAACGCCGCCGACACTGTCGGTCAGGGCTGCATGGCTGAAAAGGGCTACCTCCTCGTCAGAGAGGATGAAGCCGACGCAAAGCGTGCCGAGTTGGCGAGGGTCGCCGAGCTGAAAAAGCAACAGGAGGCTGCGGCTGCCGCGCCTACCCCCAAGACCAAAAAAACGAGTCCCGCTGCTAAACCGTCAAGCTAGCCAACAAGAAAATGAAGATCGATTGGCGAGCTAGTGAACTGGGCGGCTGAGGGACACACAGTGCGGATCAACAAGACTCGAATTCATAATCTTGATCGCTATGTGAAACACATCGCGAAGGGAACATCCGTCAAAGTCATTGCCGATGTTTCAGACGATGCCAGGGCCTTGCTACGCACCGGCTTTTCAGAAGACTCTCCTGATGGGACCACGCTGCTTCCGCCGATCCGAGGGCCAGTCTCTCGTTTCAACGCTGAGGGGAAATGGCAACCGGACAAAACGAAACCGAAAGAGTCCAGGTACATTAGGACCGTTCGTTGGAAGTGGAAACAGTGGTCAGGACGAGGGCAAACCGAAGAGCGAGAGGATTTCAAGGACATCCATCAGGAGTGCTACCCGCGCATCGTCACGCCCCCACCATCGGTGGAGATATCCCTGAGAAGATTAGAGTCTCGCATTCTCATCGTGTCACCCACGATCAATGTCGATGAAGCCGAAGACCTGAAGCACATCATCAATTTATTCTTGGAACTGATTGGCCACTGCGAAGTAGCAGCAACCGACCTGAAATCTCTCAGCCCTCCGCACGTCCAGCAAATCAATTGGAAGCTACTGCCTCCAGGCGAGTACCCATGGAGCCGAATGAGGACGCACCTCACGTTTGCCCTGCGAAAAGCATCGGAGAGTGTCGCCGCGGTCATCCAAGATCGGCAGGACACGCTGGTTTCACTTGGACCGACGACCATTTACATCGGAGTGAACGGCTTTAGTGATTACATCGCCTATGAATTCGAGCCGAAGGGAATTGTAGTGCTCGAAAGCATCCGTCGCGACAATGCAATCTACGTATTCGGCAGCGATTGGGAGGCAGCTTCTCGCCTGTCAAAGAAGCAAATTCTCGACGCGTCACTTCAGAAGACGCGCATTGTGCACTCGACTGGATGGAAAGAGAAGCTCAGGACTTTCGTGGCATGAACGACGCGAAGTGAGCACTACGCCATGCACAAAAAAGCGGACGCCGAACAGAAGATCAGGCATCTTGCGTTAGAGTGGATGCACGAAACGAATTATCGGCCAAAGCCCGGCTACTACCCTAGCTTTGGCGCTTTCAAAACATGGCTCGAAAGCAAGCACTACAGCCACTACCTCGAATTCAGATCGCGGAGTGATGCCCGCGCCGAGGCCGAAGGTTGGTTTGAAGCAGAAATTCGCGAGTACTGGCGCAGCATGCGCTCGCGCGGCGTGGAGGCTTGATGGCATGTTTGCCAAGGCGCTTAATCATACTCGCGAGTCACAGGGATGAAGATCGCAATCCTATCTGCAGCCGACGTTGCCGGTTGGTACACCGCGACATTAACAGAGCGAGGGCACGAGGTCACGATCGGCCCATTCGGCCACGCACCTACAGCGGTGACCAGCATGATCGAGGACGGAATTGAAGGCGTCCTCATCTTGACTGATGGCGATGAGAACTTTGATGAGATTGCTGCGCGCTTCACTAGGGCAACAGGCCGCCCTGTATGGCGCAATCTGACCGAGATTCCGCGGTAAACATATTTAGCGCATAGGCGGTGACGACCAATGTCTGGAAAAATCGATGCGACGTTCGACCAAATTGCATCCGCGATGATCTTCGCAGCCAATCACCGCAACGTGGCCAACGTCGAACAAGCCCTGAACCAAAGCGGATTCACCCAGCTAGGAGACGGCACCCCTTCTCAGAAGACAATCTGGGAAAAGCATGAAGACGGAAAGACACTATGGTTTCAATGGCGTTGGTATGATCAATCGCAAGCATTCTCAATCCAGCCTGACATGAACATTCTAAGCTTGGAGTTGAGAGACGGAAATATCGTGCTGCGGCGCGCTGAAGAACGATATGAAGATTGAGAGCGGCGGAAAGCTGGCCCCTTATGACAGATCACGAGTTTGGCGACCAACATACCGAACTAAAGCTCTCGATCGTGGAAAAGTATCTGCATTTCTTCACGACAGCTTTACGCAACAAGTTCCCTCAACTCTGGTATATCGACGCCTTTGCAGGCACCGGCTACCGGACAGTTCGCCATGAGGCTATTCCAGCCAGCCTGATTGACGCTGGCGAACCGGAGCGGATCGAGCGACGCCGCGGTTCCGCAAAAATCGCAATCGATGTGACACCCCGCTTCGATTTTCTGGTGTTCATCGAGAACAAGCCTTCTTATGTCCGAGCGCTTGAAGACTTGAGGGCGCGACACCCTGATAGGCGCATCACTGTCGTAAAGAATGATGCCAACGAAGGGCTGAAGTCTTTGCTCGCGTCAAACAGTTGGAGATCGACTCGCGCCGTTCTATTCCTAGATCCGTACGGCATGGAAGTTGACTGGTCGACCTTGGCGGCTATCGCGAAGACTCAAGCAATCGACGTATGGTACTTGTTTTCGCTAGCAGGCTTTTACCGTCAGGCGACGCGCGATCATGCCGACTTAGATGAGGACAAAAGAGCCGCTCTAACACGCATGCTCGGTACGGACGAATGGGAGCGCGAGCTATATTCCGCGAACACAACGTACGATCTTTTTGGCGGTGATGAAGGCGTTTCCTTGAGGCGAGAGGCCGATATGGTCGCGCTAGAGGCCTACGCCAAAAGGCGGCTAGAGACCATCTTTGGAGCGGTGCTTGACCCTCTGCCATTACCCCTACACGAGCGGCCACAGCGCTTCTCTCTGTTCTTCTGTATCTCTAGTCAGAATCCCGCCGCGATCAAATTGGCCAGGACCGTCGGCAATCACATTCTCAAGGCCGGCATCTCGTCGTAGGTGCGACCGTTCAGCACTCGGCCTGCGGCCTTCTTGTTCTTGCCGCCCCACTGTTTAAAGAAAAACGCGGTGCTGTGGCGGCGACAGGCGGACTTAATTTCGCGAACCCACTCCGCATCCATCGGCCGAGCACTCGGACCACTCTCGCCGCCCACAATTGCCCAATGAATATTCTCTAGGTTGGCGTCGCCGACAGACCCTAGCAATGGCTCAAACGAGATGAACCGCACCGCGGCGCGCACCTCACGCAGTTCATCGATCCTGCCCAGATAATCCGCACTTTCGACACTAGTGCCGAGCCAAACGTTTCGCAACACGGGCAGTGCTGATGTGATCTCAGCCATGCGATCCGGTCGCTTCGTCAGAATCTGGTAGGTGTGTCGAGGAGTCGCCGCCATTGTCGCCCAGACCTCGGCCACAAACGAAGCCGGGACGTCCGAATGAAAGAGATCGGACATTGAGTTCACAAAGATCTGGCGCGGTTTGCTCCAGCCCTTAGGCGTATCTAGCGCCTTACGATCCAGATAGAGCTTCCCAGTCCACTTCGCTCGGCCGCCGCTTTTTCGCGTCAGCCCCCTGTACTTCGCAACACCCATAGCGTCGAGGCGCGCGGCCATCCGCATGGCGTAGCAGTTGGTGCAGCCAGGCGAGAGAATGGTGCAACCAGCGACGGGATTCCATGTCGCATCCGTCCACTCGATCGAGGTTTCAGCCATGGAACTCCCCCTTTTGAGAGTCGAGAGGATCACAAAAAAATGGTGATAATTCGTTAACCACGGGCTGACTCAAATCGCCAACCGCTTCGCCTTCCAGCGCTTCCAATCCATCGGCTTTGGCCTAATCGGCTCCCCGCCCCTCACCCCAACACCCGTCTCGCCTTCGCATCTTTCACCGCAGCCACAACACGCATTGGCAATTCCGCGTTCTGCTGCGCCAAGGCAGCCTTGATCAGCGCCACCGTCTTCTCGCTAGCGTCGCCTTGAATGTAGACAGACCCACCGTGAACAGCGACGCCTCCACCTCCTACCCCACCACCGCGCAGAACATCATTAGGAATGATCTGAGCGCCGCGCGGGACGTTCATAAGCTCTGGGCCGTTTTCGCCGACCAAGGACAGACCGCCAGGCGCAGAATCAGTACCTGACGCGAATTGCCCAACGAGCGGGGCACCACCAACCGACGTCGGGCCGACAGCGCCAGCAATAGAGCCGTTCGCGTTGATGCCACCACCGCCGATGCCAAGCAGGCTGAGGAGCCCGCCTCCACCGGAGCCGCCGAACGCCGACGACCAAAGCTGATCGGCCGCCATCTGCGCCAGCTTGTCAGCAATTTTGCCCAGCGCGTTAAGACCGGCCTCCTTTAGCGCGTCCATTGCGGACGCCCCGTTGCGGATCTTGGTTTCGAAGTCTACCAAGAATCCGCTGTTTACCTGCTGACCTAGGTTCGCCAACTCTTTGATGGTGGCGTTGAAGCGCATGCCGGCGGCTTCGCTGCTAGCCAGAGCAGCTGGGATATCGTTCCCATAGATGCCCCTCAGTTGTTGGGCGATTGCCAAATCCTGCGGCGTCAGAAATGCAGACTTGGCACCGAACGGGATATCAGACGCAACTTTGGCCTTTGCCAATGCATCAGCGGCAAGACCTGCGTCCTGCGCGAGGTCTTGAATTTGGTCCCGCACCTTTTCGGTGATTGGAATGCCGGCCAACTGCGCAGCGTTCAGAAGCTGCGCTTCCGCCTTGGCTTCCTCTGTTGCGCCAGCGCCCTGGCCTTGTGTTTCCGCCAATGCGTTGGTCGTGACGACATATTTGTTTAGAGATTCCGTGGCGCGATCGTATGCGTCAGCCGCCTCTTCGCCATCCTTGCGCTTAGGTAGTTTGGCTGCGTTCGGGTCCGCGTTATTAGCAGCTGCAGGGCGCGCTGCAGGCGTCGGTACGCCCCCGGGGAATTCTACCTTGGACTGCTGCTCAGCGGCCGCCTTCAGCATGTCCCGAGCGAGCTGCGCCTTGGCGCGGATTAACTCCAGGCCATCAGCAATCTGCATATTCTCCGGTTTGCCCGAAGCATTTAACCGCTCAATTGCGCGAGTTACCTGATCGACGTCTTGCGCCGCGCCCACCGCATTCTTCGCAAAAATCGCGGCTGCATCCGCTATGGCGTTGAACTTTTCTTGACCGCTTCCCGGCTGCACGTTCTGAGAGGCAAGCGCGGTCTTCACCAGTTCGTTGGCTTTTTCGATCAGACCGTCCAGCCAGCCAGCAATGTCCGCTGCTGTCGATTTAAACTGTGCAGCGAGTTGGGCCGATGACTGCTTCCACGCGCGATCAAACTCGGCGGCCTTGGCAACAGTGGCGCCGTCAATCACGGCGCCCGCAGCGTTCGCGCCCTGTGCGATATCCTCAAAGGACTTGCTGCCATTGCGGAGCGCTTCAACCCAGCTCTCAGACAGGCCAAGCATCTGCGCGCCTTGGTCTTTTCTGGAATTGAGTCGAATTTATTGATCAGACCGCCAGCTATCGTAAGAAGCTGATTGAGGCTGATAACCTGGCCGTTGCGGTCCTTGTACTTGATGTTGTTTGCATCAAGCAGGCGTGTAAGTGAGTTTTCATTCTCCTTAGCATCAGCCAACAGGCTGGCGACCTTGCGCAAGTCATCGACCGAGTCCTTACTCGATACACCACCTTGACCAGCAGCATATTGGATCTGCTGAAACCGCTCGGCAGTTAAGCCAGTGTACTCAGCATTCTTCTGCAACTCCGCGAGTTGGCCATTCACCTGGGTAACGGCAGCCAGAAGCCCGCCGACGACGCCAGTAACGCCAGCCGCTGCAGTACCAAGCGATGCAAATCCGCCGGCGGTCGGGTTGAGACTCGCAAATGATTGTTCGATGCGCGCGATCGCGCTGTCCGCGATGTCGCCGGCCTGATTCATGTCGCTTTGGAATTGATCCAGCTTTGCGCCGAGTTGTACGACTAGATCGTTTGACAACTTACTTCCTTAATAATATGGGGTGGTTGCGCACACCGCACCGTGTGCTAAAGCGCGCTCCTATCAATGAAGGAGCGCCAAGTTGGCCAAGAACAAAAACGTAGTTCGCCGCGAGTGGACGAAGGACGATATCAAAACTCTGAAGGCACACTCTAAAGCGCGGACGCCTGTCGCGAAGATTGCGAAGGAGACAAAGCGCACCGTTGGCGCTCTACGTCAGAAGGCGCTGAGCTTGGGAATCGGCTTGGGGCATCAGCGATGACCGCGCCAAAATTTAATATTGGCTGACACGAAACTGACGCGATCGGGTGCAGACTGTCGGTCGTGCGCCAACGCCTGGGGAACTCATCGCCCAGCGCGTGAGGTTGAGGGCTCGTCATAGCCAGCCCCGGCGGGCCCTCCCTCTCTTCCGTCAATAAGACTGACGTACGCGCAACATTTTCCAGAGTGTGACATCATCGACATTGCACCCCGGCAGAGTCGCGATAGGCTAATTCTGCCGGGGCTGGATCCCATATTTCACTTACAAATTTTAACCCGGCAGGCCGCAGTGGTTCGCCGCTGCGGCCATTTCGTTGAAAAGCACGTTGGGTGCGTCACCCGATCCGCAAATTCTCCGCCGAGTCTTTCCCGCGATTATTTACGACGTCAAAGCTCACTTTTGCACCCTCGGCGAGAGATGTGAAACCAGCCTTCTCAACCGCCGAGATATGCACAAACACATCCTTGCCGCCGTTGTCCGGGGCAATGAATCCATAACCCTTCGTCGGGTTGAACCATTTCACAGTACCAATAGCCACTTTCAGTTCTCCGTTTTCAAATCAAAAGCTAGGGTGCGCGGTCGCTCCTAGGGGCGGGCCAACGCCCATGGCTTCAACAAGCTATAGCCGGGCGGCGTGGTCGTCCAGCCGGCAGGCAAGCGGCGGTCACCGCCGATCAGCGAACGCGGCTCGCTATCGAACGGGCTGGCAGCAAACTTGCTGCGGCCCAGCGCTTCGGCCAACGCGATCCGGTCGGCATGGGTTGGCGCTTTGTGCGCGCGCCTGAATATCTCGACTGCCTCCGGCGTGATGCCTGTACGGTCGCGACGCTTTCCTCGTCTCAATCGTGCAGGCATCAGCGTGGATCCCCGAATTCAGCAAGCGCCCAGGGCACGAAGTGCGCGCCGTTCGGGTAACGCGCAGCGAAGTCATCGAGGAACGCATGCCCGTGCAATCGCCAAGCTTTGCGCGCCTCCTCGCTAGTGGGTCGGCCGTGCTGGTCCAATTCAACCAGGCCAGCGAGATCTCCGAACAGATCAAACTCGGACTCGAAAGCGCAGAACCATTCGTCTGCACCTGCAGCCTGGACGCGTTTGTTCCGTCGTTTTCGGACTGGCATCAGCGGCGGTTTCCGTAGTCGGCCGAACGAGGCGCGCGCGGCGCCTCCGGACCGTCCACGCCATCGAGCGCCAATTCGCGGAGCAGCCGGGCGAAACCAATCCTGCTGTCGCGCTCAATGGCGACTTCGGGGCGCGGTTTCGGGCTACCGAATCGGTCGATGAAGGTCATTCCCTCGGCCTCGATGACTTCCCGCGCCTGCTGCCCGCGGTCCCAGGCCTCAGCAGCTAGCGTGAGCAGCCGGATGTGGTGCTCATCCAAATCGAAGTCGGAAAGCACGCTGCGAAACCACTTTGCGGTGGTTTGTCGCAGGTGCTGGGGTGGTTTTCGGGTAGTCATACGTAGGTCATCCAAATTTATGTTTGAACCGGGGCAACCATCGCGCGCGTTTGAGTTGGCCGCCGGTCTTTTAGGCGCAGGGCCTGAGAGATCCGACCAGCCCTCCCCTAGCCCGCGCTAACGGTCAGCACGCCGCCGTTCGCCCACAATGCGCCAACCACATGCGGATCCACGGTGGGGAGACCGGCAACAATCAACTTGCCAGCCGCATTCACCGAGAAGGTCACACCGTTGAAATTGATAGAACCGCCGGGATCGACGGTAAGCCTGTCGCCGCCAACCTCATGATAGACTTTTGTTGTGTATGTACCCATTGGTTCCTCACCAAGTCCGTAAAACATCAGTTACGCGGCCGTCATCATCGATGACGAACTCAGCGCGATCTCCACCGTACAACTGAAATGGACCTTTCCACTCAGGGTGACGCCGCTCGGCGCCGAGGTTGCTTGCATGGACTTGCACCGTCTTGCCATCGTCCAATACGGCGATGCCGCGGCGTCTGTGGCGATCCCAGCTATGTATCAAGCCATTGATCGTTGTCATTTCAGTCTCCGCTTCCGCTGCGCTGCTTCGATGCGGCGCTTCGCTGCCTGATGGTTCGTAACCGGGATGGATCGAAACTTCATCTCCATCTCAGCTCGCCTTGCGGCTACCGATTTAGGCACCTGTAACGAGGCTCGATCCGCGGCCACGGGAGCAACGTAGTTGGCGCTCGTGTCTTGATACGCAGGCCAGGTTACAAGCGACAATTCTCTAAGCTCGGCTTTCGTGATGACCCGCAGTGGCGTCTCCTCGTCGGCCCACGACCAATTCTCTTCATCAGGCCAAAAGCCTATCGAGACTTGATGCACCAAACCTGACCGTACTGACGCGATTGCCTCCTGCCCAAGTGGAGACGTCGGATCGGGAAAAAGCGTGTATCGCAATCCGGTCGTATCGGCCTTAACGCGAAGTGTTCTATTGCTCACTCGACCGAGCGGCCGGTCGTCCTGGTGGCTCCAAAGTGCAACAACGTCGGGACTGGCGGCAAGGAAAGCGTCGAAAGCAGAAGGATCGAATCTCTCAAAAAACAGTCCCCCGATATTCGCACTGTCCGACCATCGAATGGCGTACCCAGAGATTATTCCAGCATCACTCATTCCTTACTCACCGCGCTTCTTTCGTCGCTCTTCGATCATTCGCTTTGCGATCTCCACTGCGGATTCATCAGTCGTGCAGTGTCTTTTCTCGCCGACCAACTTCACTCGCCGCGAAACGACGCCGCGTTTACTCTCGTCTCCGGAATAGACGGTGATCTTAGACATTGTGGCCGGCCTCCCGCGCTTCCTTTAGAAAATAGGCGACTCTTTCGGTGAAGTGCGCGCGGACCGGACGCAGGTAAGCTAGATTGATATCCTCTCGCTCCAGGTCGTCGAGCAAAGAATCGTGCTGCGCGCGTGCTGCTTCCAGCGCCTTGGCGGTTTCACACAGAGCACCCAAACGCCGACCGTACTCGCCCCGAACAGCGGTGCACGCAGTCTTGCTCGCAACTTCGCGGGCTGCTTCGATGCGCTTCGCAATCACGCCCAAGGCGGTCTCGCAATCGGTGATTTCCCCTGAAACCGCACGCCGTCGCTTTCGGAGGTTGGGAGCAGCATCTTCGGGGTCGCCAAGCAATTTCGAAACGCCCGCGCTATGCGGCGCATTGGGCGCTGCAGCGATCTTGGTGTCGAGATCGGCGGCTTCCTTGTTCAGCGAGGACAGCAATTCATGCAATTCCCGCCGCTTCGCGACCAAGCTGGCGTAATCCTGGCTGGAGGTTTCGAGCGTTGGCACGATAAATTCGTGGGCAGATTTGTTCTTAAGGGGCGCCATTAGGCTTGAGCCTTTCCAAAGATTTCGTCGAGTGCGTCAGCAATCGCTGCCACGTTGAGCGTGGTTGAACGGTGGTGTCCGCCGGACTGCCAGTGCGAGGCCGCCTGGCCCGCTTCGCAGAAGCGCTGCACATCACCACCCGGCATGTGAATTGCGAGCGCTCGCCAGTTACAGGACACGGCAATCTGTGCCTTGCGGGCCTCCGCGACACCTGCTCTGGCGTCTTCAACTAAGATCGACACCGCGATGGGAGCGTTCGGAATAGTTTGAGGTGCGCCTTCGAGATTGACACCGCCAGGAGTCATTCGGTGAAACGCGCGCACTGCGTCCGGTGCTTCGTGCAAGGTGACGTCGGATGCCAATGCAACAACGAGATCAATCGTCTGATCCTCATCCAACTCAGGTGGTGCACTTGGCACCCCCGTTGGCAGAAGTCGCGCTTCCTGCAAACGGCGCGCGACACCTGCGCTGCGCGAACGCGGAAATTTTAGGTGCTGCTCGATCGCATCGAGTACAGCGCTGATCGAGGCCATGGTGGCCACTCCTCCATTTTAAGAGTTAGGATTTGCGATAAGCTGAGCAAATAAAAAGCCGACTGCACGGCTTCACGGCTCAATGCCGAAAAAAAGAGGCGACGCCAGGGGGGTGGCCAGCGCGCCAGAGTTTGCACGTCACCGGCCACAAAATGTGGCCTCATATCTCTGGCAGCGGCAACCTTGATTAGCGCAAACGGCTAGGCAGCCATAAGTTCGGACAGTTTCCGCGCGGCGCGAACTACCGCCTGTTTGCCGATTCCCTCATAGGCGCGCTTGCTGCTACCTGGACCGGCAACCAGTTGGCCGATTTCGGCGGCTGTACTGTCATCAAGCACCGCGTCTAGGACGTCGGCGTGCTTTCCCATCTTGGTCCTGAGTCGACGCTCATCGATATTTCGCACCATGACGTCCTCGACCGTCTGGGTATTGACTTGAGCTGGCGAGGCCTTGGCCTTGCGAGGACGTCGAAAGCGCTCTACGTGCTGCGCCGCGGAATATGGAGGGAGCTTCTTTTCGAAGTCTGGATCCCTCTTGGCTTCCTGGTCCTCCCGGTACATCGCAATCAGGTCTTCGGCGCTTGTGGTCTCCATAAGGGTTTCGACGATGGTGCCGTCAGGGAGTGAAGGCTTATGGACAGGCCGCGCTGGCTCGGCGTGGTTGTCATTGTCGGCAATAAGCGGCTTCCCGGTGAGTTCGGACCAGGCGTTGATGCTTTGCAGCGTGGTGGTGTCGCCAGCCTTGTGCAGAGCCGGAATGAGTTGGGAGCGGTTCACAGTGGGGATATCTCGTGACGTGACGTAATGGCCATTTGCTGGCTCGTGGGGTGGCCGCTAGCTCGGCTGCACCCTGGAAAACAATTTGAAAACCTGCGGGATTTAACGCGCGACTGTGGGGCCGGCATTTGGTGGCGATAGCCAGAGGGACATGGATGGCCCTGCCCGGTCAGGCGGCTTCCGCCCGGCCTGCCACCAACAGGCGAAACTCCAGCGAGTCGTCTGGCATCAACCTAAACCGCACGCGGGCACCGACAGCGCCATCCTCGCCGCCGCATGCCTCCGCGAGTGCCGCCGCGTCTCTGGCCCCCAGCACCCAGCGCTGTGGCTCTTGGCGGCCCTCGTCGTGGAACACTGCTTGGAGCGCCGCACCACCATCATCGAGCGATTCACCGGATACGACCGTAAACTCCCTCCATGGCTCAGGTCGCGGCCGACAGAATGTTTTCGGGCCTTCGCGCTTGGTGCTCATTGCGACCTCCCTACCAACTAGCCGCTCTGGTTCACCATCGATACCCATTGCGGATTCAAGGCTGTCGTACTCGTCACTATCGAGGTGGCAGCGAAGCGTGAACTTTCCGCCGCGCTGACTACGCAGGTGTGCCAACAACGTGTCATAGTCATCTTCGCATTGCCCCTTCACGCCGACGTAACCAGCATGCGTAATACGCCAGACCGCGTAACCTGGAGGCGGGCCTGCGGAGGCTCTGGTAACAGTATCAACTTCCCTCCCGCCCACGCGCGGGCCGTCAGGCCCCGCGCTCCCCGGAGGGGGCGGGATATCTATTTCTTTAGAAATAGGTTTGGGTGCCACCGTGGCACTTTGGGAAATTGGAAAATTTGGCACTTTGGGAAGTGCGTTTTTGGCACTTTGGGACTTGCGTCGGAGGGGTCTGTCGAACGGCAGCGTCACCGGCGTTGCGAGCCAGTCCAAGGTGTGCCTGCCGCCGTTGAGCAATCGGAATTCATCAGAGCCGCGATAGCCGAACGGCAGGTCATAGCGGGTAGACCATCTCTCGGTGCCGCGCCTGCCACCCTTTCGGACAATCGAGACGCGCGCGGTTTCCAACAATAGTTTGCGCCCGCGCTTCACTGAACGAAGCGAGGTGTCCATCTTGTGAGTAACGAAGTTATCCGAGCACTCGGCGTAACCGTTCTCCCAATTATAACTCGCAATGATTTTCCGGTAGAGCTTGCGCGCTGCATCGGTGAGACGACTGTCCCCGTCTGCGTCGTCGCCGAGGCGCCGAAGCGCCAGTTCCGCAGGCTTACGCCGCCCTAATTTCAAGCTTCTGCTCCCGCTTCGGATAGGCGGGAGGAACGAACTCAGTATTCGCCCGCAACGCTTTGGCTTGCGCCTCGCACCGGGCCTTGTGCCACGTGCGATACGCCTCAGCGTGTTCCCGGATTTTTGCGATGTAGATCGGCGCGCCGTCTACGGTGTGCCCTGCGCACGAGATAAAATCGTTCTCAAGCAATTCGCGAATTGACTTTGCAACCGTGCGCGGGCTGCAGCCGATCGCTTTGGCGAGATTGTTATGACCGACTCTGGAGCCGCCAAATTGCAGTGTCGCGTTTGCCAACTTCGAGGCGAGCCGAATAGACGTGCCCATTTTCACTGTATGAAGAACTGCGCCATCGAATGCGTTGGCAAGCGCCGCCTGGCGCTCAGTCTCGCAATGTGAATCCCTGAACTGCTCAAGAGTCATGGCTGCCTCTGTAGAGGTTCGGCTGTGGTGTCATCATCAAAACAAATACGTATTTTCACGAAAAATGGTAAGCGCTCAGCCGGAACCCTTGCTTCGGGATCTGGATATCTATGCGAAGAAGCCTCCGGCTTGGACGGAGGTTTGAGATGGGATTGGACAGCAAAAAGGACGTCCATTTGGACGTCTCATCGGCAGGGTCGGTGAGCCGGTTGGAGATCCTTGAAGGGCCGTCAGGACGTCGAGTTCGGTCGGAAGCAGAGAGAGCCCGGATCGCTGCTGAGAGTCTGCTACCCGGTGCCCAGGTATCCGAGGTGGCGCGCAAGCACGGAACGACGCGCTGGCAGATCTACGATTGGCGACGGCGGTTTCGACAGCGAGGCATGTTGCCGCTGTGTGAGGCGTCTCCGCCGACATTTGCGCCGCTGGTCGTGGAACGTACGCTGGAGGAGCGTCAGGCTCCGGCGATCAAGCTTGAGATCGCGATCGGTGATGTCGTGCTGCGGACGGATACGGCCATTGATGCCGAGCAATTGTCCCGGGTGATCCGTGCGGTGCGAGCGTCACGATGATCGCGGCCGGTGCTGATCTGAAGATTTACATCGCGACGCGGCCGATCGACTTCCGCTGTGGCCACGATGGGCTTGCAGCGAAGGTGCAGGAGATGCTTCGTCTCGACCCGTTCAGCGGCGCAGCCTTCGTGTTCCGATCGAAACGAGCGGACCGGATCAAGATTTTGGTCTGGGATCGAACGGGCCTGGTGTTGGTGCACAAGCGTCTTGAAGGTTGCAAGTTCGTTTGGCCAACGATCGCAGACGGCGTGATGCGGATATCGCCGGCGATGTTCGCGGCCTTGTTCGAGGGGCTGGATTGGAGATTGGTCCGCCCGGAAGAAGCGCGGCGTCCTCAGGCGGCTGGATAACTGCGGCAGAATGACTCGGCTGCTATTTTGAACGTGGCACGCGCGGCGGCGATGTGCTCGAAATAGCGCATGAGCATCGCGACGCTGCGCGACGAAAATGAACAACTGAAAGCGCTTTTGGCGCAAACGCAGGCGGCCTTGAGCGAGCATCAGGGGGCGCTGGCGGCGTCGGAGGAAGCCCGGCGTCGGCTGGAGGTCATCCTCGGCGAATTGCGGCGCGACAGGTTCGGCGCGAAGTCCGAGAAGCTGCGGCCAGATCAGTATCACTTGCCGTTGGAAGACGTGGAGATCGCGCAAGGGATCCTGGACGCGGCGCAGGAGAGAGCTGCGGCTGTGATCAAGGGCCGATCGCGGAGCGATCCGGATCAAGGCTCTCATCGCAACCGTGGCTGCTTGCCTGCCCACTTGCCGCGAGTGGAACGGGTCATCGAGCCTGCAAGCACGCTCTGTCCGTGCGGTTGTGGTGCCATGACGAAGATCGGCGAGGACGTCAGCCAGCGCCTTGACGTGATCCCGGCGCAATGGCGCGTGCTGGTCACGCGCCGCCCGAAATACATCTGTCGCCGGTGCTCGGGCCCCGTCGTGCAGGCGCACGCACCGGAGCACGTCGTGCCCAGCGGGCTGCCGACCGAAGCGGCTATCGCGCACGTGATCGTCTCCAAGTTTGGCGACCACACGCCGTTTTATCGTCAGGCCGAGATCTATGAGCGCCAGGGCATCCGGCTTGATCGGGCGACACTGGGCAACTGGTCTGGCCGCGCCTGCTTCCATCTTCAGCCCATCGCGGACCACATGCGCCACCACCTGGCCATTGCGGATCGCCTGTTCATGGACGAGACCACAGCGCCGGTGCTTGATCCCGGGCGAGGCCAAACGAAGAAAGGCTACTTCTGGGCGATCGCCTCAGACGACCGCGGCCATAGCGGTCCAAGTCCACCAATCGTGTTGTTCAGATATGCGCCCGGTCGCAGCGGTGCCTTCGCGCAGCAGTTCCTGGACGGCTTCGGCGGACGCTTCCTGCAATGCGATGGCTATGACGGCTATGACCGGCTGACCGAAGTTGATCGACCGCAGGGGCCGTGGACGCTCGTGCATTGCTGGAGCCATTTGCGCCGGCGCTTTGTCAAATTGACCCGCAACAATAAATCGCCGATCGCCGAGACCGCCGTGCGGCACATCGCGCAGCTCTACGCGATCGAAGCCATGGTACGCGGCTCATCGCCGGACATCCGGTTGGCAGCGCGCAAGGCGCACTCGCTGCCCTTGGTAACCGCGTTGAGGTCGTGGTTCGAGAAGCAGCTGTCAATGATCTCCAGCGGTTCGACGCTCGCCGAGGATATCCGCTATGCGCTCAATCATTGGCAGGGGCTGACGCGCTTCCTCGAAGATGGGCGTCTCGAACTCGACACCAACCCGGTCGAGAACGCCATCCAGCCAGTCTGCTTGACCAGGAAAAACGCTCTCTTCGCCGGTCATGAAATCGGGGCAGAAAACTGGGCTTTGCTGGCCTCGATCGTCGCCACCTGCAAGCTCAACGACGTCAACCCGGCGGCCTACATCGCTGAAACGCTCCAGGCGATCATCGACGGCCATCCCAATAGCAGAATCGGCGACCTCATGCCGTGGCGCTTCCGCAAGGCGTCAAGCCCGCATCAATAGGGTGACGGCTCAGCGCTTACGAAAAATGGGGCATCCGATAAACACATCGCCCTTGCCAATTAGTGCAACTTCCGAGCCCGCGCACTAAATGGCTGCCTCCAAATTTGCTGGAGCGGGAAGCCAGCGCGGGCCCGGTAAAAGGGCTGGTCGCGAATAATGTGCCCATGACAAATGTGGTTGGCGCCGGGACGAAGTGTAAAGTTGATGATTGAGCCGGACCGGCTTGGCGGTCACTCAAGCGACGGCCGCAGGCGCTGCCCTGAGACAGATCCTGCGGCCGGTGCCGCGACAGTCCGCACGATCGGCGCGGCATCGGATAGTGGCATGAAAGGCTGCGCCAACAAATCTTTCACGGTGAAAGATTTGGCTCCAACAGCTCTGTATGCTCTAGCCGCCCCTTCGACGGGCGCCCGGTCCACATAAGAAAACGGCCCCAGCTTTGGGCGGCGGCTGGGACCGTTGGAATTTACTCCGGGCCACGGGGGCATGGGGCCGGAGCACAGCACCAATCCCGTCGCTTGCCGGTCGTTCCTAGGGAAAAGGCTGCGGCCAGCTTGCGAGAACCGGTCCATCGTCAAACGCGCGTTCGAACGATGGACCGTCCCGGGTGGATGTCGCGAAGCTAGAGGGATCTAGGGCATCGCGCCACAGACCGAGATATCAATCCTCTTTGCCCGAGAGGCGTTCCTTGGGCCGCGCCGTCGACTTAGGGGTCTTCCTTCAGAAGCGCCAGAGCTTTACGGATGCCTGCGCCCTAGCTCGCGCCAATAACCGACCAGCGCGCGCCACTCAAATGCAACTATCGTGAGGGCAATCAGCGCCGTCCCGACGCCGGACATTATCAAAAGCATTTCAAGCATCGAATCACCCCGCAATGGGCGAGGTTCCTAAGTACCAAAGTAATCTGGCGTTCCTATAATTATTTCGGCCCCTGCAGCCCGGGCGACCTCAGCCATTCGCTTATGTGCGAACCAGTCTCTGCCTGTCGCGCCCTGCGAAGGGCGGCTTCGCGCACAGGGCCACGAGGAAGCGATTCGGCCTCCTCGCGGAGGCGCCTCGCCTCTTCGGCAAGGCGATCTTCAAGCGAAAGGGTCTGCTTTACTCTGCGGCGCTCTGCCATGGCGCGCTCCCTGAGCAATTCAAAGCCAATAAATCCCTTAACGGCCATTACGTAGCGTCAGTTCCAGAATTGAAACCCCGTGGGCTGGTAGCCGCGCGCCGAACACCACGTGAACGCCCGCTAGTCACTCCGGGACTTTTTCCGGGACTCTGCGTCGCCAATGCGGGGTTTTTGCCCAGTTTTGAGCGGTTTTCGTTCTGCTGCTAGCACCTTGGCCCAACCAGCAGACTCTTGAAATCACAACAGATTTAGGCGGCGCGCGTTGCGATTGCGCCAAGCGCATTCAATCTTTGAAAGCTTGGATGCACCAGCGCTTCCGGCGCGGCCGCGAGCACGATCAGCGCCGCCACGGCCAGGGTGCGAAACGTGATCGCGCGGCGATCGACGATGACAGCGATCAGCACCACCGCGGTCATGAAGAACGATCTCTGCGTCGCGACTTCGGCGCCCGAGAGCAGCAGATAGAACGCTGACGCAACCAAGGCGGCGGCGGCCGACCATTTCTTGATGGGAACGCCCGCTGCCAGTCCCGGGACGAGCGCGAGCAGCGCGCGGACCGCGAAGAAGACGACCCCCGCGACGACGGCCATGTGATAGCCCGAAATCGAGAGGACGTGACCGAGCCCCGAGATGAACATGGCGTCGTTGACCGGCGTCGTAATCGCATCGCGGCGGCCGGTGAGGAGCGCGGTCGCGATGGCGCGGTTATCGCCGTCGAGGGTGGCGCGGATGCGCGCGTCGATCGCATCGCGCAAGCCCTGCATGATCGCGGCATAGCGCAGCTGCAATCCGCCCGACACGGCCGGCGTCACAGTCGTGATCGCCCCCATCGCAAAACCGGAGGCGCCGATGCCCTGGAAGAACATGTCGCGCGAGAAATCGTAGCTGCCCGGACGCAATGGCGACAGCGGCGGCATCAGCCGCGCCTTCAGCTGCACGAAGCTGCCGACATCGGGCGCCGTCCCCTTGCGCACGGAGAGGCGGACACGCTCGAGCTTCACGTCGCTGCGCTGTGCCTCCATCGCCGTGACACGCAGCACGAAACGGTCGGTACGCTCACGGATGTCGCGGGTCTCGACGAAGCCCGACAGCGACACGGAATAAAGCGGCTTTGCGAGCACGGTATGGGCGATGCGTGCCGTCTTCCACGTCGCCGCGGCAAAGCCGGCCGCAACCGCCGCGATCATGATTGCGGGCGCAAACAGGCGGCTTCGCCGCAACAGGACGGCGCCAGCCATGAGCGCGGTCGCCATCGCCATCGTGACCCACGGCAGCGGCTCATGGTCGGCGGCAAAATAGAGCGCGATGCCGCAGCCGAAGGCGACGGGCACCCAAGGAAACAGCCGACCCGCACCAGCCTCGGCCTTGGCCCATTCGCGCAGCTGCCCGACGACCGCGGGCCAGACGCCCGACCCGGCCGGCACGAACCCGCCGGCCGACGCGGTCCGGCCCGTCGGCCAAGTTCCTGCGATCGGCGTCCCGGCAATGGTCCGGCCCGTCGGCCAAGTTCCTGCGATCGGCGTCCCGGCAATGCCTTGCGACAGACGCTGCGGCCGGCCCGGCTCCGCCATTCCCTTGGCAACCCCTGCGATATCAGACGGGCGCAGAGGCTACCGGAACGTGCAGGCCGCCGAATAGCGGTACGGATCGAGAACGCAAGGGCCGCGCCCCTACTTTTCCTCTTCCATCGTCACGGCGACGTCCGCCTTGGCCGACAGCCGGACCTTGTTGCCCTCGACACCGGCGACGAGGCCCTTGTCGATGAAATGGTGGTGACCCCGGTGGCTGCCCTCACCGCTGTCCTTCTTGGTCAGCTTGATGCGGTTGCCCTCGACCTTGTCGACCGTGCCGACATGGACGCCGTCGGCGCCGATGACTTCCATATGCTCTACGATGTTTTGCATGGCGGGATCCTCCGATGGATCCGCCTCAACGCGGCGACAGCACGTTCGTTTCCATCGCCGGAATGACGATGCCGTGCGTCAGATCAACGGCGCCTTTGCCGAGGCGTGGTGATTGACGATCTTCCAGTCGCCGTCCTCGCGGATGATGACCCAGCTCATCTTGACGACGAGATCAGAGCGTTCACCGGCGAAGTTGAACGTGATGGTTGCGCCCATGTTGATGAGGTCAGGACCGGCCTGCGCCGCCTGCACGTCGGAAAATGCCGCGCCCGGCTCGCGCCAGCGCGGCAGGCCGTTGAAGTATTCGGCAACGCCATCCCTGCCCCGATAGAGTTTCGGATTGGAGCCGAAGAAAAAGGCATTCTTCGAATACAGCGACGACAGCGCGACCGCATCGAGCATTGCGAAGCCGGCGCACCATTTCGCGATGGTGGCGGAAACGATGGCATCGGCTTCACCGCTCATTCGTTTGTCAGCCCTTGGCCACTTCCTTCGCGAACGTATCGCGCAGGCCGATGGTGCGTGAAAACACCGGCTTGCCGGGCGTGGAGTCCTTGTCGCGCACGAAATAGCCCTGGCGCTCGAATTGCATCGGCTCGCTCGAATTGCTCGCGGCAACCGAGGCCTCGACCCGGGCATCGCTGAGGATCTCCAGCGAGTTCGGATTGAGATCGGCCGCGAAATTCGAGGCGTCAGGGCTCGGATTGGCGAACAGCTGGTTGTAGATGCGGATTTCCGCCGGCACTGAATTGGCCGCCGGCAGCCAGTGCATGGTCGCCTTGACCTTGCGGCCGTCAGGCGCGTTGCCGCCCTTGGTCGCGGGATCGTAGGTGCAGCGCAGTTCCACCACCTCGCCCTTGTCGTTCTTGATCACACCGGTGCACTTGACGAAATAGGCGTAGCGCAGCCGCACCTCGTTGCCGGGCGAGAGGCGGAAGAACTTCTTCGGCGGGTTCTCCATGAAGTCGTCCTGCTCGATATAGAGCTCGCGGCCGAACGTGATCTTCCGCGTCCCTGCCGAGGGATCATCCGGATGGTTGATCGCCTCGAGCTCCTCGGTCTGCCCTTCCGGATAGTTCTCGATCACGATCTTGAGCGGTTTCAAGACCGCCATGCGGCGCTGCGCCGTACGGTTCAGCTCCTCGCGGATGCAGAATTCGAGCATGCCGACATCGACCACGCTGTTGGCCTTGGCGACGCCGATCCGCTTGACGAATTCGCGCAAGGCCGCCGGCGGCACGCCGCGGCGGCGCATCCCCGCCATGGTCGGCATGCGTGGATCGTCCCAGCCGGCGACATGGCCGTCGCGGACGAGCTGGGTCAGCACGCGCTTCGACAGCAGCGTGTAGGTCAGATTGAGCCGCGCCATTTCGTACTGGTGCGGCTTGGACGGCACCGGCAGCTTTTCGATGAACCAGTCGTAGAGCGGCCGGTGATCCTCGAACTCCAGCGTGCAGATCGAGTGCGTAATGCCTTCAATCGCATCCGACTGGCCATGGGCATAGTCGTAGCTCGGATAGATGCACCATTTGGTCCCGGTGCGCGGATGGTGCGCATGCAGGATGCGGTAGAGCACGGGATCGCGCAGATTGATGTTGCCCGAGGACATGTCGATCTTGGCCCGCAGCACGCGCGCGCCGTTGGGGAATTCGCCAGCCTTCATGCGGCGGAACAGGTCGAGGTTCTCCTCCACGCTGCGGTCGCGGAACGGCGAGTTCTTGCCGGGCTCGGTCAGCGTGCCGCGCGAGAGGCGGATCTCCTCCTGGGACTGGTCGTCGACATAGGCGAGCCCGTCGCGGATCAGCTTCTCCGCCCATTCATACAGGCGGTCGAAATAATCCGAGGCGTAGAACAGGTTCTTGCCCCAGTCGTAGCCGAGCCAGTGCACGTCGGCCTGGATGGAATCGATATATTCCTGCTCTTCCTTGACCGGATTTGTGTCGTCGAAGCGCAGATGGCAGCGGCCCGGAAACTCCTGGGCGATGCCGAAATTGAGCGCGATCGACTTGGCGTGGCCGATATGCAGGTAACCGTTCGGCTCCGGCGGGAACCGGGTCACGATCTCCTTGTACTTGGCCTGATCGAGGTCGGCCTGGATGATGTCACGAATGAAATCGCGCCCAACCTCAGTCGCCACCGGTTCTGTCATTACGAAAAATCCTGTAGGGAAATCAGCGGTCCTTCTGCCAAATTCGCGTGGCTGAGCCAAGAGCTTAAGGCATCCGCTGTCGGGCTTTAGTTATGCTCCGGTCCTGTTATATACCACCGCCTCCCATGCATAGGCCCTACCACGAATGACTGATCCCATCGTCACCCGCTTTGCTCCCTCCCCGACCGGCTTCCTCCATATCGGGGGCGCCCGCACGGCGCTGTTCAATTGGCTCTATGCAAAGAAGCACGGCGGCAAGATGCTGCTGCGGATCGAGGACACCGACCGGGAGCGCTCCACCGAGGCCGCGATCGGCGCGATTCTTGACGGGCTGAAATGGCTGGAGCTCGGCTGGGATGGCGACGTCATCTATCAGTTCAGCCGCGCCGCCCGCCATCGCGAGGTCGCCGAGCAGCTGCTCGCCGACGGCAAGGCCTATCGCTGCTACGCCACCGCCGAGGAGCTCGCCGCCATGCGCGAGAAGGCGCGCGCGGAAGGGCGCACCCGTCTCTATGATGGCATGTGGCGCGATCGCGATCCGGCCACCGCGCCTGCTGACGTCAAGCCGACCATCCGCCTTCGCGCGCCGCAGACCGGCGAGACCGTGATCGAGGACCAGGTGCAGGGCCGCGTGGTCTGGCAGAACGAGAACCTTGACGACCTCGTCCTGCTGCGCGGTGATGGCAACCCGACCTACATGCTCGCGGTGGTCGTGGACGACCACGACATGGGCGTCACCCACGTCATCCGTGGTGACGACCACCTCATCAACGCCGCCCGCCAGAAGCAGATCTACGATGCGATGGGCTGGGCGCTGCCGAACATGTCCCACATCCCGCTGATCCACGGTCCGGACGGCTCAAAACTCTCCAAGCGCCACGGCGCGCTCGGCGTCGATGCCTACCGCGCCATGGGATACCTCCCGGCCGCGCTGCGCAATTACCTCGTCCGCCTCGGCTGGAGCCATGGCGACCAGGAGATTTTCTCGACCGAGGAGATGATCGCGGCGTTCGACCTCGCCAATGTCGGCCGCGCCGCCGCCCGCTTCGACTTCGCCAAGCTGGAGAACCTCAACGGCCACTACATCCGCCACGCCGACGATCAATCACTCGTGAAGATGTTCGAGGACGTGCTCGACCACGTCGTGCCCGCGCGCGACGAGATCAAAGCCAAGTTAAACGACACCACGCGCGCCCAGCTGCTCAAGGCCATGCCTTCCCTGAAGGAGCGCGCCAAGACGCTGCTCGAGCTGATCGACGGCGCCTATTTCATCTTCGCCGACCGGCCGCTGCAGCTCGACCCGAAGGCGGCGGCCCTGCTGACGGCCGACAACCGCAAGCTGATCGGCCAGCTTCATTCCGCGCTGGAGAAAGTCGAGACCTGGAGCGGCGCTACCACCGAGGCCGCGCTGCGCGCCTTTGCCGAGGAAAATGGTCTCAAGCTCGGCGCGGTCGCCCAGCCTTTGCGGGCGGCGCTGACCGGCCGCACCACCTCGCCGGGTATTTTTGAGGTTTTGGACGTGCTGGGACGCCAGGAAAGCCTCGCCCGGCTTGCAGACCAGGCCAAGGAATAGGCTACGACGTAAGTCCACCTTGCGTGGCGCCATCTTGCAGCGCACACAGCAATAATATACCCATCTTGGCCGTACCTTCTGGAATATCCGGCCTGCCCCCACCACGTCTTCGGGGCCTTCCGGGTCCGGCCCGTTTCACCTTACATCGGGGACCTCTGATGGACGCAAAATCGAGCAATAAGACCGCCACGCTGACGGTCGGAAACAAGAACTACGATCTCCCGATTCACAGCGGCAGCGTCGGACCTGATGTCATCGATATCGGCAAGCTGTACGGCCAGTCCGGCCTGTTCACCTACGACCCCGGCTTCACCTCGACCGCGAGCTGCCAGTCCAAGATCACCTATATCGACGGTGACGCGGGCGTGCTGGAATACCGCGGCTATCCGATCGAGCAGCTCGCCGAGCACGGCGACTTCCTCGAGACCTGCTATTTGCTGCTCTACGGAGAGCTGCCGACCGCCGCGCAGAAGAAGGATTTCGACGACCGCGTGATCCATCACACGATGGTGCACGAGCAGATGGCCCGCTTCTTCCAGGGCTTCCGCCGCGACGCCCATCCGATGGCGGTCATGGTGGCCTCGGTCGGCGCGCTGGCCGCGTTCTATCACGACTCGACCGACATCAACGATCCCAAGCAGCGCATGATCGCCTCCATGCGCATGATCGCGAAGATCCCGACGCTGGCGGCGATGGCCTACAAGTACACGATCGGCCAGCCCTTCATGTACCCGAAGAACTCGCTGAAGTTCGCCGAAAACTTCCTGCACATGTGCTTCGCCGTGCCTTGCGAGGAGTACAAGATCAACCCGGTGCTCGCTGACGCGCTGGACAAGATCTTCATCCTGCACGCCGACCACGAGCAGAACGCCTCGACCTCGACGGTGCGCATCGCCGGCTCCTCCGGCGCCAACCCGTTCGCCTGCATCGCCGCCGGCATCGCCTGCCTCTGGGGCCCGGCACATGGCGGCGCCAACGAAGCCGCGCTGGCGATGCTCGCCGAGATCGGCACCGTGGACAAGATCCCCGAGTTCATCGCCAAGGTGAAGGACAAGAACTCCGAAGTCCGCCTGATGGGCTTCGGTCACCGCGTCTACAAGAATTACGATCCGCGCGCCAAGATCATGCAGAAGATGTGTCACGCCGTGCTCAAGGAGACCGGGCATGGCGACGATCCGATGCTGAAGGTGGCGATGGAGCTCGAGAAGATCGCGCTCAGCGACCAGTACTTCATCGACCGCAAGCTCTACCCGAACGTCGACTTCTATTCGGGCATCACGCTGAAGGCGATGGGCTTCCCGGTCTCGATGTTCACCGTGCTGTTCGCGGTCGCCCGCACCGTCGGCTGGATCAGCCAGTGGAGCGAGATGATCGAGGATCCGCAGCAGAAGATCGGCCGCCCGCGCCAGCTCTACACCGGCGTCACCCGCCGCGACTACGTCGCGATCAAGGATCGGAAGTAAGATCGGACCTCAGGTCCTGCGGAACGGCGCCATCGCAAGATGGCGCCGTTTTTTGTTTTGCACAGGTGCCGTAGGGTGGGCAAAGCGCAGCGTGCCCACCGCTTCTCTCAATTGCGAACAGATCGTGGGCACGGCGCAAGTGCGCCTTTGCCCACCCTACGAAACTACGTCGCGATCGAGGATCGCAAGTAACCCTTAAGCCGATACGGAAGCGGCGCCATCGCACGATGGCGCCGTTTTTGTTTTGCGCAGGTGCCGCAGGGTGGGCAAAGCGCAGCGTGCCCACGGCTTCTGTCCGCATCGCGAGAGGTGGTGGGCACGCTTCGCTTTGCCCACCCTACGAAACAACGAACCTTTCCCGTTCCGTGCTGCCCCGCACAACAACAAGTCGGCGCATCGCACCGACGAGCGCTTGACAGTTGAAACGCTCCGCGCGCAAATTCTTACACTAAGTAAGAATGACGACAGGGATGGAAATGCCGGAGCAGCCGAGAAGTCGGCGGCAGACGCGCGCTGCCATTTTGACTCACCTGCTTCAGTCCGGCGGTTCGTTCCGGCCGCCGCTGGCGAAAGCCGTGCGCTTGTCCGAAGCAAGCCTGTCGCGCATCCTGTTCGACCTGAAGGCCGAAGGCCTGATCGAGGAAGTCAGGCGCCCTGCCCCCTATGTCGGCGGCCCGACGGGTCTCGTCTCGCTCGATCCCACGGTGGCGCTTGGTGCCCTCGAGCTCACCGGAGAATGGCTCAGCGTCGGTGTTGGTGGTTTGGCCGGCGAGCTGCATGACTTCGAACGTGTGCCGCTGCCGCGAAAGCCGACCGTCGAAACAGTCAGCCGGGTATTCCGCGAAGCTCTGAACTTGCTGCGCGACTGGACGCGCCGCCGCCGGATCAGGCTCGCACAAATTGGCGTGACCGTTCCAGGCCTCGGCCGTCTGAGTGAGTTTGGCAATCCGATCATTCCCTGCGATGTCGGAGGTATCGGCGACGTGTTCGTCGAGATGTTCGCGGGCGTGCCTGTTGCCTTCACCAATTCGGTGGTGGCGCACGCCACCTTTCACCGCTGCCGCAACGAGAACTATCCGTTCACCGACGCGCATTTGTTCGTCTTTGTCGGCCAGGGTGTCGCGGGCGCCTGGATCGATGATCCGATCGAGGACGACGCACTCGAGCCGGTCGAGCTCGGCCACATGGTGTTCGGAACCGATGGGCCCCGTTGTCGCTGCGGACATCAAGGCTGCGTCGAAGCCTACACGTCGTTGCCGGCGCTGGCCAAGCTGCTGCGCATGACCGAAGCAGAATTGCTGCAGCTCGGCACTGACTGGGTGACAACGTTCCCGCTCACGGCGCGGCTGCGCCAGGAATTGCGCCAGCGGTTGTTTCGTCTTGGCCTCGCCATCGGCAACACGTTGAACGTCAAACCATGTCGCGGCGTTGTCGTCAGCGGCTGGCCATCGCTTCTTGCGGAAGACGATCGAAAAGCCGTGAGCGACGGCATCGATTCCTGCCTGCTCGGCGGCCGGAAGCTGGCGCAGGTGTCGCTCGCCTTCGTGCCACCCTCGACCGGCAAGGACCCGCAGGCCGCCCTCGCCTTCGCCGCCTTCTGCCTGGCGAGATCCGGCGGCATGCCCGCCGCATCGACGGAGGCCGCCTGACATGACCTAAGCCGCGTGCGGCTCGCGCACGCCAACATCAGCGCCAGAACGGCGCAAAGAACTTCACACCCGGGAGGAACTAGCCATGCCGATCACAACAACAAGGCGCCGTCTGCTCGCTGGATCTGCTGCTGCGCTGGCGCTGCCGGCCTTTGCCCGCGCGCAAGGCGCGGTCAAGCCGCGCCTCACCGCCATCTCGCAATGGTCCGCAGGCAGCGATGGTGCCGCCATCACCGCGCTCGGCAAGAAATTCGAGGAGAAAGGTGGCGTCTGGCAGCATTCGCCTGTCCCCGGCTTCACCACTGATATGATGAACAAGCTGCGTGCGCAGATCATCGCTGGCGATCCGCCGGCCTGCTCGCAGCTCAAGGGCCCCGAGATTGCCGCCTGGTCGAAGATTGCGCCGACCGTCGATCTCGACGCCGTGGTCGCTTCTGCCGGCTACGAGAAGGTCGTCGCGCCGGATCTTGCAAAGCTGCACAAGCCGGCCGGAAAGTGGATTGCGCTGCCGCTACAGATTTACAGCACGAACATGCTGTTTCTCTCCAAGCGCGGAATGGACAAGGCCAAGGCTGACAAGGTCCCCGTCACCTTCGCTGACTTCAACGACCTTGCCGAGAAAATGAAGTCGGCCGGCATGGCCTACCCCCTCGCCAACGGCGGCACCCGCGCCGACGACGGGCAGAAATTCGAGGCGTCGCTCGCCGGCATCAGCCCGACGGCCTACCGCGCCGCCTGCATGAATCTCGACAAGAAGGCGCTGGAGGGCCCCGAGATGAAGGCAGCCTTCGCGCAGACGCGCAAGATCTCCGAATGGTGTGATCCCAATGTCGGCGTCCAGCCCTATGCCACCAATTTGAAGCGCTTCGTCGACGGCGACATGGGCATGCTGATCATGGGTGGCTGGGCGCAGGGCGTATTGAAAAATGCCGGCTTCAAGTTTGACGACTACGTCATCACCCCCGGCCCCAGTGACAACGGCAAGCCTGTCTTCCTGTTGAATGCCGATGCCTTCATCTTCTGGCAGCGCAAGGAGGCTGATCTGCAGGCCGGCCAGATGTTGATGGCGCAGCTCGTGATGGACCCGGCGATCCAGACCATGTATTCGCAAATCACGGGATCGATCCCGGTGCGCACCGATGTCGACCTGTCCGGCGAGGGCTGGTCGGACGGTCAACGGACAACCGCGGCCGCACTGAAGAATGCCATGGGCAACAATCAGGCCGTCCTCAGCCTCGCGCACAACATGGCCCAGGAAAACGGCCTGACCGCCGCGATGATCGACGTCATCACCGAATATGTGAAGAACAAGACGATCAAGCCGGAGGAGGCCGTCAGCCGCCTCGCCGACGCCGTCGAGGGCGCACGTTGACCGAACTCGTCTCGACAGCAACACGGCCGGGCCGGTCGGCAACCTCCGAGATGGTGCGCCGGCTGCCCGAATTTCTGATGATCTGGGTGCCGCTGCTGTTATCAGCAGCGCACCTCATCTCGTTTTCGATCTGGACCATCTGGATTTCGTTCACGCCCTCCACCCTCGTTCCCGTGACGGGCTGGGTCGGTTTGCGCAACTACAATTCGGTCCTGGCGTCGCGAAACTGGCAGATCGCCTTCGACAATCTGCTGCTGTTCGGCATCGCTTTCGTGCTGCTTAGCCTGGTTACCGGCCTCCTGCTCGCGATCCTGCTCGATCAGCGCATTCGCGGCGAGAACGTGCTGCGGACCATCTTCCTGTATCCCCTGGCCGTGTCCTTCGTCGTGACCGGCACGGTGTGGAGCTGGCTGCTCAATCCCGGCATCGGCATCGAGAAGCTCGCCCATGATCTCGGCTGGACCTCCTTCCACTTCGACTGGCTGGTCAACCGCGACATGGCGATCTGGACCATTGTCATCGCCGCGATCTGGCAATCCTCGGGCTTTGCCATGGCCCTCTTCCTGGCCGGCCTCCGCTCCGTCGATTCCGATATCATCAAGGCGGCACAGATCGACGGTGCCGGGCCTGTCAGAACCTATTGGCGCGTCATTCTGCCGACGCTTTGGCCGATCACCGTCACGGTCGTGGTTGTCCAGTTGCAGTTTGCGATCTCGGCCTTCGACCTCGTCCGCGCACTCACCAATGGCGGGCCGGGAATCGCGACCCAGCTGCCGGCGCTCGTTGTCTATGATCTGATGTTCCAGCGCAGCCAGCTCGGTCGGGGCGCGGCGGCGGCGGTGCTGATGTTGCTCATCCTTCTTGCGGTGCTGCTGCCCTATGCGGCGTGGCGCTATGTCCGGCAACGGCGGGCGGCCCATGCGTGACCGAAGCTTCGCCCCAAGCCGGGCTCTGATCTATCTGATCGTGACCTTGTTCGCGGCCGCCTACCTTGCGCCGCTGGTCGTCGTCATCCTGAACTCGCTCCGGACCAATGAGGAGATCGCGCAGAGCTCGATGATCGGCTGGCCGCAGCACTGGGCCTTTGGCAATTATGTCCTGGCCTGGAGCGGCTTTTGCGTCGCCGAGACCTGCGCCGGCATCCGGCCATACATGCTGAACTCGGCGCTCGTCACGATCCCGGCAACGATCTTCTCGACCCTGCTCGGTGCTGTCGCCGGTTACGCCGTGTCGCTCTGGCGCTTTCGCGGCGACGTTTGGATCTACGGCATCGTCACCCTTGGCCTGTTCCTGCCCCAGCAGATGCGCCTGTTGCCCTGGACCATCGTGCTGCGGGACATCGGGCTCATCAACACGCTGTCGGGTCTCGTGCTGATCCACACCATCCAGGGTCTCTCCTTCACAGTGCTGTTCTGCCGCAACTACTACATCGCCATTCCGCACGAGCTGATCCGGGCCGCACGCATCGATGGCGCCGGCTTCTTCCGCATCTTCTGGCGTATCATCCTGCCGCTCTCGGCACCCATCCTGATCGTCACCGTGATCTGGCAGTTCACCCATATCTGGAATGAATTCCTCTATGGCGTGACCTTCACGACCGGCCAGCAGCAGCCCGTGACGGCCGCGCTCATCGCACTGTCGACACCAGTTGCAGATATCCCCAAGCAAGGTGTGCAGAGCGCCGCGGTGATCATCGCAGCGCTGCCGACTCTGCTGATCTATCTGTTCGGCGGCAGATATTTTGTACGCGGCCTCACTGCCGGGGCCGTGAAATGATGGATGTGTCATGGCAGCACTGAGCATTCGCGCCCTGTCCAAGCGCTACGCCAATCTCGAGGTGCTGAAGGGCATCGACCTCGACATCGAGAGCGGCGAGTTCACCGTGCTGGTTGGGCCGTCCGGCTGCGGCAAGTCCACGCTGCTCAACATCGTCGCCGGGCTCGATCGCGCCAGCGACGGCACGATCGAGATCGGCGGGCGTGTGGTCAACGACGTTCCGCCCAAGGACCGCGACATCGCCATGGTGTTCCAGTCCTATGCGCTCTATCCCTCGATGACGGTGCGCCAGAACATCACCTTCGGCATGGAATGCCGCGGCGTTGCCAAGGCCGAGCAGGAGAAGGCGCTGGCGAATGTCGCAAGGCTGCTCCAGATCGAGCCGCTGCTCGGCCGCAAGCCGTCGCAACTGTCAGGCGGACAGCGCCAGCGCGTGGCGATGGGACGCGCTTTGGTGCGCGATCCCCTGCTCTTCCTGTTCGACGAGCCGCTCTCCAATCTCGATGCCAAGCTGCGCGTCGAGATGCGCATGGAGATCAAGCGGCTGCACCAGCGCATCGGCGCCACCATCGTCTATGTCACCCACGACCAGATCGAGGCGATGACGATGGCGACCCGCATTGCCGTGATGCATCGCGGCGTGGTGCAGCAATTCGCCGACCCCGATACCGTCTACCGCTATCCCGCCAACCTCTTCGTCGCCCGCTTCATGGGCTCGCCGCCGATGAACACGATGCCGGCCCGGCTCGAGGCCGACGGCGGCGGCGCGGTGGCCGTGATCGGCGCCGGCCGGCCGGACGAGGTCCGTCTCCACCTGCAGGGCTATGAGGCCGCCGCCTCCTATATCGGCCGTGAGGTGGTGCTCGGGATCAGGCCCGAATGCGTCGCCGAAGGCGATCGCGTGTTCTCAGGTGCCGCGGGCCCGCCCGTCATCGTCACCGCACCGGTCGAGCTGGTCGAGCCAACCGGCGCGGAGACCATCGTCCTGCTGCGGCTTGGCGGCGAGCCTGCCCAGGCGCGCATCTCGCCGGACATCCGCCCGGCGCCGGGCGCGACCTTTTCCTTTGCCCTCGATATCAGGCGCATTTGCCTGTTCGACCCTGAGACGGAGCGACTGATCGCATGACCCAGACGACCTATCCCGACCTCGCCGATCGCGTGGTGGTGATTACCGGAGGCGCCAGCGGCATTGGTGCCGCCTTTACGCGCGCATTCGCCGCCCAGGGGTCCCGCGTCGCCTTCCTCGACATCGACACGCAGGCGGGCGAAGCGCTGGTGCAGGAAGTGGCCAAGACTTCCGGCACGGCACCGCTGTTCGTGCCCTGCGATCTCCTCGATATCGACGCGCTGCGCACCGCGCTGGCGAAGATCCACGCATCGCGTGGCGATGCCGCGGTCCTCGTCAACAACGCCGCCAACGACCAGCGCCAGGTGCTATCAGATGTGACGCCGTCGGAGTTCGATTGGATGATGGGCGTCAATTTCAAGCATGTCTTCTTTGCCGCGCAAGCCGTGGTGCCGCAGATGCAGGCGCGCGGCGGCGGCTCGATCATCAACATGTCCTCGATCGCCTGGATGCGCGGCGCACCGGGGCTGCCGGTCTACGCCGCGGCCAAGGCGGCGATTGTCGGGTTCACCAATTCGCTCGGCCGCAAGTTCGGTCCGGACCGCATCCGCGTCAACGCCATCGCGCCGGGGATGGTGATCACCGAACGGCAGCGCAAGCTGTGGTATCCGGATGAGCGGCAGATCGCCGAGATGCGCGCGCGCCAGGCCGTCCCCGATGCTGTGACGCCCGACGATATCGCCAACATGGCGCTGTACCTCGCCTCCGACGCCAGCCAGCGTATCACCTGCCAGTGCTTCCGGGTCGATGGCGGACTGGCCTAGGGCAGGTGCACATAAATCGTTTCAGATCCGCTTTGCTATTGAATCATCTTTGATAACTACGCTGGGATCGGTGCCGTTTTCCCCGACATACTCGGGACCTGCCGCCGACCGTGTTCACGGGCTAGTTGCGAGAACGAGGATTGCTCTAACTGCGCGAAACAACCGCGGCTTGTGAAACCGGAAAAAACAGGCTTAGCTAAGAAACAGCGTCCAAGCGGCGGCACGGACCCACGCATCAGAGTGACCATATGGCCTCCCCCCGTGAACCCGATGCCAGTCCAAGACCCGGCCCGCTGGTAGGGCCGGACGTCTTGCGAGAGATTGTTCCTGGTCAGCGCAAGCTGGTGGCCGTGCTCGCGGCCGACATCGTGGGTTACAGCCGATTGATGGAAGCGGACGAGGAAAATACCCACAAACGGGTCCTCTTGCTGCGCGCAACGACTATCGACCCGACGATTGCGAAGTATAGGGGGCAGGTGATCAAGAACACCGGAGACGGTTTTCTTGCCGTGTTTGACAGTGCGAATGACGCCTCCCAATGTGCGCTTGCAATTCAGCACGGCGCCAATGCGATGTCGGCGGAAGAACCTGAACATCGGCTTATCAGTCTCCGGATGGGGATCAACGTTGCCGATGCGATCTTTGAACGGGAAGATATCTATGGCGATGGGGTGAACATCGCCGCTCGGCTTCAGACCTACTCCGAGCCCGGCGGCATCGTCGTCTCGGGTGCTGTCGCGGATCAGATCAGTGAGCAGCCCGGCGTCTCTGTCGTCGACTTCGGCGAGCTGCACCTGCGGAATCTGTCGCGCCCCGTCAAAGCCTTCGGGCTGCGCATCGAGCGTTCACCGCATCCGGTGGCAGATAGTCCAGTCAGAGCGCAGGGACGGCCATCCATCGTCGTTCTGCCATTCCGCAATCTGGCTAGTCAGGATGATGCCTATTTTGCCGAGGGGATCGTCGACGAAATCATTCACGCCCTCTCCGCGCTGAAGGAGCTGTTCGTGATATCGCGCGGCTCGACGCTGGGTTATAGCAGCGAAATCATCGATGTCCGCGCCATCGGTCGCGAGCTGGACGTGCGCTATGTGCTTTACGGTAGCGTTCGCCGCTCCGGCGGGCGACTGCGTATCAATACCGAGCTCAACGACACCGAGTCGGGCAACATCATCTATTCCGATCGTTATGAAGGCGAGCTGAGCGAGCTGTTCGCGCTGCAGGAGCAAATTTCGACGCGAGTGGTCACGACGATCGCGCCACATGTTCGCGAGTGGGAGCGTGCACGGGCTCTGCGCAAGCATCCGCAAAATTTGACGGCCTACGATCTGGTTCTCCAGGCGCTGAGCTATCTGTACCGCATGGACTACGACTCGTTTTCGCGGGCGCGTGGATTGCTGCAGCAGGCCGTCACGCATGATCCCAACTATGCGCCGACCTATTCGTACCTCGCATACTGGTACATGTTCAGGGTTGGCCAGGGCTGGTCCACCGACGCCGCCGCCGATAGCATCGAGGCGTCGCGCAATGCGTCCAAGGCAATCGAGCGCGATGGCAACGATGCGCTCGCTCTGGCAATCGACGGTCACGTGCATTCGTATCTGTTCAAGGATTTCGAGACAGCGACCCGTCTGTTGGACCGGGCAATCACGGTCGGTCCCAACTCGGCCATGGCGTGGACGATGAGCAGTGCGACCTGCGGCTATCTCGGCGAGGGCCCAACCGCGGTCTTGCGCGCCGAACACGGCCTGCGCTTGTCTCCCCTGGATTCACACGTGTTCTGGCACGAGCACCTGCTTTCCCAGGCGCACTACATCAACGGCAATTTCGATGAAGCGGCTACCTGGGGTTGGCGAGCGGCGAAGCATAATGAGCGTTTCACCTCGAACTTCCGCATTCTCGCAGCCAGCCTGGTGGCCATCGGAAAGTTTGTAGAGGCGCGCCAGATCGCGCAACGCCACATGATGATTGATCCGAATTTCCATTTACAGGCCTGGGCGGACCGCACGCCCCTCAACGCGGCCACTCGCGACAATCTTAGACATCGACTCAAGGCGGCAGGATTTCCAGATTGAGTTTTAGCAAGAGATAGACGGCAAATCATTGGGAGGCTGCGATGGCAGGCAACGCCGGGAATGCAGGAAACGCAGGCAATGCTGGGAATGCGGGAAACGTCGGCAATGCGGGCTCGGGCGGCGGTTGGATCTTTCCGGATCGCGTGGACCTGCCGTTCATTACAGAACCGGGCGTCAGCACCTACCGCACCACTGTCACCGAGTTCCCGGACCGGAGTTGGACCGCGGACTGGTTCGCCTGGCGGCTGCTGGCCGAATTCGCCATTAACGACGGGTGGAGCACCATCACGGTTGCCCAACCAAACTATGCGAGCACCGGAGCCGAGATCGACACGCTCGTAACAATGGCCAAAGATGAGCGGGCGGATGCGCTCGGCGAAATATTTGCGCAGAACGACGAGTTTCTAAGCTACTTTATGGCGCTTCTCAACGTAACGCCAAGCTCGCATCCAAGCACCTGTCGCGTGATGACGACGGCAAGTCTGATCGCGCTCCATGTCGTGATGTATTGGAAGGCCTACTACAAGCGGCCACGGCCGTCGCAAATCTGCCCCGCGCTGTTGCCGCCGATTCAGGTTCCCGGCCACGCTTCCTATCCCAGCGGGCACTCGACCCAGGCGCATTTGGTCGCACTCTGCCTGAAGTTGGTGATACCAGCGTCGGTGCAGCCGATGGCGAATGATCTCACCGTCCTCGCCGATCGGATCGCGCGAAACCGTGAGATCGCCGGGCTCCACTACCCGAATGACACCAACGCCGGCGTTCAATTGGCCGATGACATCTACAATATTTTGATCGACCAAACCTCGGTGCCGAGTTTTGCTGACTTGATCGAAGCTGCTCAGGACGAGTGGCCATGAGCGCGCGCGCGAGTGGTGTCGAGCAACACATGCTTCCTACGCGGGAGGAATTGAACGCGAGTTTGCGTCGGCAGATATTGCTGCCACCGCCACCGCCACCCAAAGACTTCGATGCGCTGAAAGCCGATGTGCGGGAGCTCGAATTCTTCCGGCTTCCGCCCAAGCCGCCCCTGGCAGCGGGACGCAGGGCAGAGACGCTATGGGTCAAGCTTCTTTCGAAGCCTCTCGAAGTTCTGCCTCTGATCTACCCGGGCTCCGCGACCGACTTTCGTGTCAACCGCGGTCGTTTGGGCTCGGGCTATCCCGGCCGTCACGAAACCAGCTTCAATTGGTCGGGCGCGTGTATAGCGGCCACGGAGGGCACCCAGTTCACACAGATGTGGGGGGCCTGGCAGGTACCCAAGCCGACTGCTCCCTCACCTGCGCCGGGCGATTATCGCTGTTCGACCTGGATCGGGATCGATGGTCATCGGCGCTTCGATAATTCGCTGCCGCAGATGGGGACGACGCAAAAGATCGTGGTTGCCAATGACGGCAGCGTTGGCCCGCCTTCGGCGGAAGCATGGGTTCAATGGTGGTTTCGCGGTGACCGCGACACTGGCCCGTGGATGCTCCCCAACTTTCCGCTGCAACCGGAAGACTATGTCAGATGTGTGCTCACCGTTATATCGCAAGACCACGTCCGGTTTTTCATCAAGAATGAAACGCAAGGCGGAAAGTCGCTTTCGGTCGATCTCCTTGCGCCGACGCTTCCGATTCTCTACCCGGGCGGATCTCCAGTCGAATTTCCGGCGCGAGGCGTTACGGCAGAATGGGTCACGGAGCGCCCAACCATCTTGCATTCTACCGACCTTTATCGTTTGCCCGATTATGGCATGGCAACGTTCGACGACTGCTTCGCGCTCGCGGGCACGGGCGGAATCGGCTATCAGCTTCAAGATCTGGAGAATGCCAGACTGATCAAAATGATCGAGATCCGCGACAATCCGCATCGGATCGCGCCACTGTCCAAACCGGAAAAACTGGACGAGCATACCCTACGAACCAGGTTCGTGGGCTGAACACGATCTTTCCGGCACGTCGAGGAGACTGACTCGGCTCAGGTCGCAAGCCGCCAGCTAGCTCGTTCGTCGCCCCTTGCGCATCGTCGCGAGCACGATGTCGGCGGCGAGCACGCTCGGCGATGTGTTGCCGGTCGACATGATGGTGTCGAGCTGTGCGAAGGCTTCGACCTGCTGGCGGCGCATCGGCGTCTCGGTCAGCACCTCGGACAGCGCGCCGGCGAGCTTCTCGGGCGTGCAGTCTTCCTGCAGGAATTCGGGGACCACATCCTTGCCGATCACGAGATTGGCGAGGATCACCGAAGACACCTGGATCGCGCGGCGCAGGATGAAGGCCTCGACGGCGCCGAGGCGATAGGCCGTCACCATCGGGATGCCCGACAGCGCGAGTTCGAGCGTCACCGTGCCGGATTTCGCCAGCGCTGCATGCGCGATGCGGAAAGCGGCGCGCCTCTCGGTCTCGCCGATCACGATCTGCGGCTTGACCGGCCAGGCGGCTACGCCCTCGCGGACGGTGGTTTCCAGATGCGACATCGTCGGCAATATCAGTTCGAACGCGCGGCCCTCGGCCTGCAACCGGCCGAGCGCGGCGCCAAACACGTCGAGATGATGCCGGATCTCGCTGCGCCGGCTGCCGGGCAGCACAAGAAGCACCGGCGGCTCGGCCTCGCGACGCTCCTGCTCCTCCGCATTCGGCCGCAGTGAGGCCAATTGCTCGATCAGGGGATGGCCGACATAGCTGCATGGCGGTCCGCCGAGCTTGCGGTATTCCTGCGGCTCGAACGGCAGCAGCCCGAGCACGTGATCGACATAGCCGAGCATCGCGCGCGCCCGGCCCGGCCGCCAGGCCCATACCGAAGGCGAGACGTAATCGACGATCGGGATCGCCGGGTTGCGCGAACGCACGCGGCGAGCGACCCGGTGGGTAAAATCGGGACTGTCAATGATGACGAGCGCGTCGGGCGCGGCCTCAGTCACGGCATCCGCTGTCTCGCGGATCAGCCGCAACATCCTTGGCAATCGCATGAGCGGCGCGATCAGGCCGACGATCGACAACTCCTCGATCGGAAACAGCGTCTCCAGCCCCTCGCGCGCCATGGTGAGGCCGCCGACGCCTTCGAACTGAACGCCATCGCCAAGCCGCTGGCGCAGTACCTTCATCAGCGCCGAACCCAGCCGGTCGCCGGATTCCTCCGTCGCGATCAGAAAGATCTTCCTGATGGGATCGCGGACCTGCATCACGCCGGCACACCAACAACGAAAAGATATTTGGCGTCGGCAAGCGCGATCATCGCCTGCGGCTCGGCAGCGATGGTATTGCCGGCGATCACAGCGACACCGGCAAGGCCGGCCCTGGCGACGCCCTCGATCGTACGCGGGCCGATCGTCGGCAGGTCGAAGCGCAGGTCCTGGCCGCTTTTCGGCGCCTTCACCAGCACGCCGCGCCTCGTGGCCGCGCGGATGCGGCCCTCCTCGCGCAGGCGAGCAACCCGCGCCAGCAGCGCATCGGTGCCCTCGATATCCTCGACCGCCACCACATGGCCATCGATCACGACCGCGGCCTGCCCGATATCGAACGGCCCGAGCGCCGTGAGCACCGCGCGCCCGCGCTCGATGTCGCCCTTGGCGTTGTCCGCCGGCCAGGCGCGGCTGATGCAGCCCTCGGGCATCAGGAGGTCGGGCGCGACGTCCTTGATGCCGACCATGCGAAAGCCGTCCTGCTCGAGGATCCGCCCGACGCCTGACAACAGATGATCGTCCCCGCCGCGGAACGCACGGATGACGTTGCCGAGCAATCGCAGCGTCTTGATGTCGAAGCGAATCTCGGTGAGCGAGGGCCGCACCAAGGTGCCGATGAAGATCAGGTCGCGGCACCCCTCCTCGCGGAACAGCCGCATGGCGCGGCCAAGCTGGCCGACCGAGATCCAGCGATGGCGGAATTTCTCGACCTGCACCGGATCGCAGGCGCCGCGCAATGGAAACAGCACCGGCGTGATGCCGCGCGCGGCGAGCGAGTCGGCGACCGCGAACGGCATGGCGCCGCCGCCGGCGACAACGCCGACCGGCGATGAAATCCCTGATGCCGCCGATGTCATGTCCGCGGCCATGCCAGGATCACTTCTCGATGGTCGGAAGACAGAGCGGGCGCTTGCCCTTGCCGATGAAGCCGAGGATCTCGGCGATCGCGGGATCTTCGCTTGCAAGCGGCTGCACCGCCTCCAGACGCTCGGCGAACGTGCCGGGGCCGTGAAAGAGTTTTTGGTAGAACGCACGCACCGTGGCAAGCCGCTGCTTGGTGAACTTGCGCCGCTTCATGCCGATCAAATTGAGGCTCTCCAACACCGCATACTGGCCGTTGGCGAGCCCATACGGGATGATGTCGTCGCGCACCCCCGAGAGGCCGCCGACCATCACATAGGAGCCGATGCGGGTGAACTGATGCACCGCGGACAGCCCGCCGATATAGACGGCATCGCCGATCTCGCAATGGCCGCCGAGCGTCGCCGAGGTCGCGAAGATCGCGTTGTTGCCGACCACGCAATCGTGGCCGACATGGCTGTTGTTCATGAAGTAGCCGTCGTTGCCGACGCGCGTCTTGCCACCGCCCTTGACGGTGCCGACATTCATCGTCGAACCCTCGCGGATGACGTTGCCGGAACCGATCTCGAGCGTGGTCGGCTCGCCCTTGTAGCTGAGGTCCTGCGGCGCGCCGCCGAGCACCGCGAAGGGCGAGATCACGCAGCCGTCGCCGAGCGTGGTGTGGCCGATAACGGTGACCTGTCCGAGCAGCTTGCAATTGGCCCCGATCCGGGCGTTGCGACCGATGATGCAAAAGGGCCCGATCTCGGTGCCCTCGCCGATCACGGCGCCGTCTTCCACCCGCGCGGTGGGGTCGATCTTACTCATCAAGCGATCTTACTTATCAACAAGGTCTGACTATGTGTTGAACTTGCTCGGCTTTCCGCCTGTTAGCGTGACTGCGCCCGATCTGTCCAGTGACGTATGATCTCGGCGTGTTTCGGGAGGCGAGTGGCGAATGGAAGGCCGTCTTCGCCGTTCCCCACTCGCCATTCGCGCCCTCAGTCCGTCAGCATGGCTCCGACATCGGCCTCGGCGACGACCTGACCGTTGACCTTGGCGTCACCGTGAAACCACCACATCGCCTTGCGGCGGCCGAGCGAGCGCATGTGATACTCGATGGTATCGCCTGGCAGCACCGGCTTGCGGAACTTGCACTTGTCGATGGTGAGAAAATACACCGCCCGCGGCTTCTCGGTGCCCTCGACCGACTTGATGCCGATCACGCCTGCGGTCTGCGCCATCGCCTCGATCATCATGACGCCGGGATAGACCGGACGCTCGGGGAAATGCCCCTGGAAAGCTGGCTCGTTGAAGGTGACGTTCTTGATGCCGATGCCGCTGTAATCAGCGCGGATGTTGATCACCCGGTCGATCAGCAGCATCGGAAAACGGTGCGGCAGGGTCTGGAGGATCGCATTGATGTCCACCAGCGCAAACTTGATCGGTGATTCCTCCGTCATTCCCGTCCCTCATCCTTCGGATCGGTCTTGCTGTCGCGTACCAGACGCTCCACCGCGATGATCTCCTTGAACCATTGTTTGGTCGGCTTGGCGAAATGCCCGCCCCAGCGTCCCCCCGGCGGGATGTCGTCCTTGACCGCGCTCATGGCGGTCACCTGGGCTCCATCGCCGATCTTGAGGTGATTGTTGATACCAACCTTCGCTCCCAGCGCCACGTTGTCGCCGATGGTCAGGCTGCCCGCGAGCCCGATCTGGGCCGCCAGCAGGCAATTACGGCCGATCGTCACATTGTGGCCGATCTGGACCTGATTGTCGATTTTGGTGCCCTCCCCGATCACGGTGTCGCGCAGCGAGCCGCGATCGATGGTGGTGCCGGCACCGACTTCCACATTGTTCTGGATCAGCACACGACCGGTCTGGGGCACCTTCAAATGGCCCTCGGGGCCGAAGAAGATGAAGCCGTAGCCGTCCTGGCCGATCGAGCAGCCGGGGTGGATCAGCACATTGTTGCCGATCAGCGCGCATTGGATGGCCGTGCGCGCGCCGACATTGCAGTCGCGGCCAATCTTGACGCCCGGCCCGAGGACGACGCCTGCCCCGATCACGGTGCCGCTGCCGATCTCCACATCAGGACCGATGACGGTCAGCGGCTCGACGATGACGTCGTCCTCCAGCCGTGCCGACGGGTCGATGATGGCCGATGCCGCAATGCCGTCATTGCCGAACCAGGACTGCGGGCGCAATGCGTCCGCGTGCCATTCCCGGGCGATCCTGACGAAGGCCCGGAACGGCTGCGCCACCCGCAGCACGGCCGTATGCGCGGGCACCTGCGCCTCGAAGCGCGGGCTCACCAGGCAGGCACCAGCCTTGGTCGCCTTGAGCTCATCGGCGTATTTGAGGTTGTCGAAGAACGCCAGATGCATCGGGCCGGCTTCGTCCAGCGAAGCGAGACCCGTGATGACATGACCGCCCCTGCCAGGATCGACCAGTTGCGCCTTGGTCAGCGTGGCGATATCGGCCAGCGCCGTAGCAGGCGGTTTCTTGAAGAAAGTCGGCTGTGCCATTCCACCCCGTCGCGGTCCGGCTTCGGCATGAAGCGGTCAGGCCGCATCATGCCTTATCTCACGGATTGAGCACGATCTTTTTGGCGGCCGGCCCCAAGGAAACCTTGGAGAAATCCTTGGAGAAATCCCTGGAGGGAATTCCCAAGCGGCCGGTCACGCCCTGCCGATCGAATTAGAACGAGGTGCCGCCGCCGAACCGGAATTCCTGCGTACGGTCATACTTGCCCTTGGTGAGCGGCACTGCGTAGTCGAAGCGCAGCGGCCCGAACGGCGAAGCCCAGATCAAGCCGACACCGACCGACGACCGGATAACCTTGCTGTCATCGTAGACCAGGCCGGTACAGGTTCCCGGAGTGTTTGGATTGATCGTCGACGCGGTGCAGTTCGAGTTCTGGGTCGTCGTGGTTTCGCCTGTCAGCGCCCAGGTCGTCGGGCCCTTATAGTCGTACAGACCGCCGGCGTCGGCGTAGACCGCGCCCTTCAGACCAACTTCCTTGGGCAGGAACCAGAACGGCATCTGCAATTCGAGCGAAGCGCCCCAGTACTTGGTGCCGCCAAGCGCGTCCTGCGTGTCATACGGGTTGATGTCGCGCGGGCCGATGCCGTTCGGCGCGAAGCCGCGGACGAGGTTCGGGCCCATCTGGAAGTGATCCAGCATACGCAGGTCTTTGCTGCCGACCTTGTTCAGGACACCGCCCTGGAGATGGACGAGGCCGACGAGATCAGACACCAGCGACTGGTAGTACTTCGCGTCCAAGGCGGTCTTCAGGTAGGAGACGTCGCCGCCGACACCGGCGAAGTCCTGCCTGAAGTCGACGAGCAGACCGTCGGTCGGGTTCTTGTTGTTGTCGAGCGTGTTGTAGGTCAGCGTGTAGCCGAGCGCCGAGGTCAGCGTCTTGCCGTTCGCAAGCTCCTTGCGGACCGGCAGCGAAGCCTCGCCGTCGCTGTAGCAGCCGAGGCCGTTGGTCGAGGTCAGATCAATGCCGTTGACGGCAGCGTAGGCCGGGCTCGGATTGAACGCGCCCGATGTCGGGATGTTGTTACAGTTCGCCAGATAGGACGGCAGCGTGATTTCCTGCCGGTAGATCGAGTAGCGCAGCTGCAGCGACAGATCTTCACGCAAGGAGAAGCCGAGACGCGGCGAGAAGCCGAGCGTCTTGGTGCCGTAGGAGATGTAGCTGTTCGACAGCTGCTGGCGCTGATAGAGGTCGAGGCCCAGCGCGATACGATAGTCGAACAGATACGGCTCGACGAACGAGAGCGAATAGCCGCGCGCATACTGGCCGTAGGTGACCGACGCCTTGGCGAACAGGCCGCGGCCGAGCAGGTTACGCTCGGAGACCGAGACTTCGGCCAGCGCACCGTCCGTGGTGGAGTAACCGCCCGAAACCGAGAAGTCGCCGGTCGACTTCTCTTCGAGATCGACGATCAGGACCACGCGGTCGCTGGATGAACCCGGCTCCGTGGTGATCTTCACGGTCTTGAAGTAGTCGAGGTTCTTCAGGCGGCGCTCGGCGCGGTCGACCAGCGCACGGTTGTAGGCGTCGCCCTCCGAGAGGTCGAACTCGCGACGGATCACGTAGTCGCGGGTGCGGGTGTTGCCGCGGATGTTGATGCGCTCGATGTAGGTGCGCGGCCCCTCGTCGATGTTGAACACGACGGCGACGGTATGCGCATCGAAATTGCGATCGCCGGCCGGACGCACCACCGCGAAGGCAAAGCCGCGGCGCGAGGCTTCGATCTGCATGTCCTCGACCGACTTCTCGACCGACTCGACGTTGTAGAGCGAACCGACATTGACGCGCGAGAAGGAGCGCAAGGTGGTTGGGTCGAAGTTCGGGATGCTGGTGCGGAAATCGACGGTGCCGACGCGATATTGCTGGCCTTCCTCGATCTTGAAGGTGACGTTGAAGCCCTTCTTCTCCGGATCGTATTCGGTGAGCGCGGCCACGACCTGGACGTCGGCGAAGCCGTTCTTCAGGTAGAAGCGGCGAATCAGGTCGCGGTCGGCCTCGACGCGATCGGGGTCGTACACGTCGCCGCTGCCGAGGAAGCTCAGCAGATTGGTCTCGCGTGTCTTGATGACGTCGCGCAGGCGGTAGGAGGAGAACGCGTTGTTGCCGACGAACTCGATCGACTTGACGCCGGTTTTGGCACCTTCGTTGATCGTGAAGACGAGATCGACGCGGTTGTTCGGCTGCTCGATGATCTCTGGCGTGACGGTCACGTCATAGCGGCCGGAGCGGCGATAGATCTCGGCGATTCGCAGCGTGTCCGACTGCACCATGGCGCGGGAGAAGGTGCCGCGCGCCTTGGACTGCACTTCGGCGGTGAGCTGCTCGTCCTTGATCTTCTTGTTGCCCTCGAACGCGATGCGCCCGATCACCGGGTTTTCCACAACCGAGACGATCAGCTGGCCGCCGGCGCCGCGGTTGATCTTCACGTCCTGGAACAGGCCGGTCTCGATCAGTGCCTTGAGGCCGTCATCGATAGCGCCCTGATCGAGGCGCCCGCCGGGGCCAGGCTTGAAATAGGACCGAATCGTCTCCACCTCGACGCGGCGATTTCCTTCGACGGAAATCGACTGCACGGTCTGGGCGAGCGCAGACGAAGACACCAAAACAGCCCCAACCGGGGCAACCACCGGCGCGCCGAACATGATCAGGGTTGCGAGCAAGCCCCCCCGGAGTCGCAGTCCAAACTTCATGCGCAACGCGCCCTTATCAACTTACCAGACCCAACCCCAAAGCCGGTCTGGGAGATTCCCCAAGTTCTAGCCGCTTGTAGCCAATTTCCCCGACATCGCAAACGGCAGCTGACAGGGTAATTTCAATTTCATTCCAAGACGTTGCCTAACAGCAACGCCACAAAAAAGCCCCGATCAGGAAGCGGCCATCCGTAGGATGTCGTTGTAGGTCGCAAAGACCATCAGCATCAGCACCAGACCAAGCCCGATTCGGAACCCCATCTCCTGGGTCCGCTCGGACAGCGGACGGCCACGGACGATCTCGGCCGTGTAGAACAGAAGGTGACCGCCATCGAGCAGCGGAATCGGGAACAGGTTCAGAAGGCCGATCGAGACCGACAGCACCGCGCACAGATTGATCACGAACTGGAACCCGGCACTGGCCGCCTGCCCCGACATCTTGGCGATGCCGAGAACGCCGCTGACCTCGTTCGGATTGCCCTGCCCGACGAACAGCGACCCCAGGAACTTGAAGGTGCTGGTGATGATAAACCAGACCTGCTCGACCCCGATCTTGAGCGCCTCGCCGACCCCGACCGGCGAGGTCGAAACTTCCCCGGCCTGCGACTTGTGCTCGACACCGAGCACGCCGACCTTGTGACTATTGCCGAACGGATCCTTGCGCTCGAGCAGCGCCGGCGTCGCCGTCAGCGACACCACCGAACCATCCCGCTTCACTTGGAAAACCAGGGCTGAACCGGCGCTCGTCGCAACGATGCGCTGCATGTCGGCAAAGCTCTCGATCGGCTTGCCATCGATCTGCACGACGACGTCGCCGACCTTGAAGCCCGCGGCAGCCGCGGCACCGTCGGCGACGACGCCGTCCACGCGCGCGATCGTGCTTGGCTTGCCGTAATACAGCGCCATGCCTGCGAAGATCAGGGCGCCGAGGATGAAATTGGCGATCGGTCCGGCGGCGACGATGGCGGCGCGCGGGCCGACCTTCTTGTGATGGAAGCTGCCGGCGCGCTCTTCCGCCGTCATGGCTTCCATCGTCGCGGCCGACGGCGTCGAGGCCTCGCTCTCGTCACCGAAGAACTTGACGTAGCCACCAAGCGGGATCGCCGAGATCTTCCAGCGCGTGCCGTGGCGGTCGTTGAATCCGACCAGCTCGGGTCCGAAGCCGAGCGAGAAGGTCAGCACCCGAACGCCTGCCCATCGCGCGACCAGAAAATGGCCGAGCTCATGGAAGAACACGACGATGGTCAGGACGAACAGGAAGGGAACGACGTAGCCGAGGAGCCCATGGCTCAACGTATTGAAACTATGGGTAAAAAAGTCGATCATCGAATTCCCTCATCCAGCGCCGCAAGGCCCTGGCCCCGAACCATCTAGGATGCCTTTAAGGCAATTTGAGGCAACAGGGCGGCAGCTTTATTTCGCGCAACATGGTCAACGTTTATTGCATCATCCGCTGACGTCATCGGTCCCTGGTTCCCGCCCCGGACCCAGTCCTCCAACGTCGCCTCGACCAGGCGGGCGATGGCACCGAAGCGGATCTTGCCGGCGATGAAGGCTGCGACCGCAACCTCGTTGGCGGCGTTGAAGACAGTGGTTGCCCCCTTCCCGGTCCGGAGCGACTCGAACGCCAGGCGAAGTCCGGGGAACCGCTCGAAGTCGGGCGCCTCGAAGGTGAGCTGGCCGATCTTGGCCAGATCAAGCTTGGCCGCCGGCCCCTTGATCCGGTCGGGCCAGCCAAGGCAATGGGCGATCGGGGTGCGCATGTCGGGCGAGCCGAGCTGGGCCATCACCGAGCGGTCCGAAAACTCCACCATGCCGTGGATGATCGACTGCGGATGCACCAGCACGTCGATCTCGTCAGGCGACAGCGCGAACAGATAGGACGCCTCGATCACCTCGAGGCCCTTGTTCATCATCGAGGCGGAATCGATCGTGATCTTCTGCCCCATGCTCCAGTTCGGATGCTTGAGGGCCTGCTCGAGCGTCGCCTGCTCGATGTCCGCGGGCTTCCAGGTCCGGAACGGGCCGCCCGATGCCGTGATGATGACGCGGACCAGCTCGTCGCGATTGCCCGAGGCCAGCGCCTGAAACAGCGCATTGTGCTCGGAATCCGCAGGCAGAATGCAGGCGCCCGCCTTCGCCGCGCGCTGCATGAAGAAATCACCGGCGCAGACCAGGCATTCCTTGTTGGCGAGCGCAACATGCGCGCCGCGATCGACCGCGGCGAGAGCTGGCTTCAGCCCGGCTGCTCCGCTGACGGCGGCCATCACCCAGTCGGCCGGACGCGCGCCGGCCTCGATCACCGCGCTTTCGCCGGCGCCGCATTCCGTGCTCGTGCCCGCGAGTGCGGCCTTCAGGTCGGCGAGCTTGGTGCTGTCTGCGATCGCAACGAAGCGCGCGGAGAATTCCCTGGCGAGTTTTGCCAGTGCTTCGACATTGCTGTTCGCCGTCAGCGCCTCGACGCGGTAGCGCTCGGGCGAAGCGCGCAGCAGATCCATCGTGCTGTCGCCGATCGAGCCGGTGGCGCCGAGGACCGTGACGCTGCGGATGTCGGTCGCAGCAAGCCTGTTATTACGCAATGGGACTGCGCTCATATCGTCACCAAACCATAAGACCGCTTCCGGCGCTATGCACACCATGGCGGAGAAAGCCGATAATCCATGCCACCAGGATGGCGGCGACAAAGCCGTCCAGACGGTCCAATAGCCCGCCATGGCCGGGAATTAAGTGACTGGAATCCTTGACGCCGAAGCGCCTTTTAACCGCGGATTCGAACAGGTCGCCCGCCTGCGAGACCACCGACAGGACGGCGCTGACGAACAGCAATGGCACCGCCTTTCCGATGCCGAAAGCGGCAAAGCCGCCTGCAACCGCAAGGCTCGCCACAAAGCCGCCGAACGCGCCGGCCCAGGTCTTCTTCGGGCTGACGCGCGGCCAAAGCTTCGGCCCACCGATCCCGCGGCCGGCAAAGTAGCCGCCGATATCGGTCGCCCACACCACGAGCAGCACGAACATCAGCGCGGCGAAGCCGTGCACGAGATCCTTCCGCACCAGGATCGAGGCCAGCAGCGCCGCCGCTGCATAGGCAAATCCGGTCGCGGCCCAGATGAACTTGCCGCGCCCAATCAGCGTCACGATCGCGCCGCCGATGCAGCCGACAATGACGGCAGTCTTGAGCGCGCCGGCGGCAACGCACAAGCCCATCATGGCAAGGACGATGGTCCCTGCCCCGGTCAGAGCGGTCGAGCTTGCACCCACCACCATCAGCCATTCCGTGAACAGCCCGATCGAGATCAGGGTGACGAGCAGCGCCCACAGCCAGCCGCCGGCATAGGCAAGCGCCAGCGTGATCGGCGCCAGCACCAGCGCCGCGAGAACTCGCATCACCAGATTGTTCGAAGCAGGCGTCGTGCCCGCAGGTGCGGCGTCGGGTTCGCTCACGAGGCTGATTTCGCAACCAGGCCGCCGAAACGGCGCTCGCGCCTGGCGAATTCGGCGACAGCGCTTTCCAGCGCCGCCTTGTCGAAATCCGGCCAGTGGACCGGCACGAAGACGAGTTCGCTGTAGGCGGCCTGCCACATCAGGAAGTTGGAGAGGCGCTGCTCGCCGCTGGTGCGGATGATGAGATCGGGATCGGGAATGTCGGGCGCGTCGAGATGGGCGCCGAGTGCGTCGGCGTCGATCGTGGCAGGATCGCGCGTGCCGTCGGCGACTTCGCGAGCGAGCTTCTGCGCGGCCTTCGCGATCTCCTGCCGCGAGCCGTAATTGAAGGCGACGACGAGCGTGAGGCGGGTGTTCTCGCGCGTCAATTCCTCGGCCTCGTTGAGGAGCGCGCAGATGTCGCCCTCGAGGCCGGCGCGCTCGCCGATGATGCGTACCTTGACGCCGTCGCGATGCAGGCTCGCCAGATCGTTGCGGATGAAACGGCGGAGCAGACCGAAGAGATCGCCGATCTCGCTGGCCGGTCGCGACCAGTTTTCGGACGAGAACGAGAAGATGGTGAGATAGCGGATGCCGAGCTCGTGCGAGGCCCGCACCACACGCCGCAGCGCTTCGACGCCGCGGCGATGGCCTTCGGCCCGCGGCAGACCCCGCGCGGCCGCCCAACGCCCGTTGCCATCCATGATGATGGCGACATGCGCAGGCACATCGGACCGATCAGGTCCGTCCGTTGCGGGCGCGGCGGCGTTGGACATGGAAAAAGGCCTTAAACGGTGAGGATTTCTTTTTCCTTGGCGGCCAGCAGCTGGTCGATCTCGGCGATGGTGCCGTCGGTGGCCTTCTGCACCTCGTCGGCGTGACGCTTCTGGTCGTCCTCCGACATCTCGTGATTCTTCTCGAGCTTCTTGAGCACATCGAGGCCGTCGCGGCGGACGTGACGCGCGGCGACCTTGGCGGCCTCGGCATATTTGTGCGCGACCTTGACGAGCTCCTTGCGGCGCTCCTCGTTGAGCTCGGGGATGCGCAGGCGCAGCACCTGGCCCTCGGTTGCCGGCGACAGTCCGAGATTGGAATCGACGATCGCCTTCTCGACGGCCTTGACCATCGACTTGTCCCAGACCTGCACCGAGATCAGGCGCGGCTCGGGCACGCTGACGGTGGCGAGCTGATTGAGGGGCATGTGACTGCCATAGGCATCGACCTGCACCGGATCAAGCATCGAGGCCGATGCACGGCCCGTCCGCAGTCCGCCAAGTTCATGCTTGAGCGATGCGACCGCGCCCTGCATGCGGCGCTTCACTTCGTTGAGGTCGAAATTACCCGTGGCCATCACGTTTCTCCTTCAATGTTCCGGCGACCTCACCGCGCCCCTGCTTCGGGGCGCCAGAACGAGTCGTCAGCCGGCGACAACAGTCCCGTGGCCGGTACCGCGCAGAATCGCGCCGATCGAACCGGGTTCCGCGATCGAAAATACGATGATAGGCAGCGACGTCTCGCGGGCAAGTGCGAAGGCGGTCGCATCCATCACCTTGTAGCCGCCCTCGATCGCCTGCGAATGCGTCAGCCGGTCGAACCGCTTGGCCGAAGGGTCCTGCTTCGGATCGGCCGAGTAGACGCCGTCGACATTGGTGGCTTTCAGCACCGCCTCGGCGCCGATCTCGGCGGCCCGCAGCACGGCCGTCGTGTCCGTGGTGAAGTACGGATTGCCGGTGCCACCACCGAGCACGATGATTCGACCCTCGGCGAGGTATTTGTGCGCCGCGGTGCGCGTGAACAGCTCGGAAATCTCGGGCATGACAAACGCCGACAGCGTCCGCGCCGGCGCGCCCTTGCGCTCGATGGTGGCTTCCAGCGCGAGGCAGTTCATCATGGTGGCAAGCATGCCCATGGTGTCGCCGGTCGTGCGCGAGACGCCGCGGGAGGAGACCTCGACGCCGCGAAAGATATTGCCGCCGCCGATCACGACCGCCACCTCGCATCCGAGCTGGCGGGCCGCGATCAGATCGTCGGCAACCCGGTCCATGGTCGGCTGATCGATGCCAAAGCCTTGCTGTCCTGCGAGATATTCGCCGGACAGCTTGATCACGACGCGACGATAGACCGGATCAGTCATGAGCACTTTCCTCGTCCGGGCGCCGCTTCCGGCGGCACGCCGGAAGGAGGTGTTCCAGCGCTTACTTCTTGCCGCTGGCCGCCGCGACCTCAGCCGCGAAGTCCGATTCCTGCTTCTCGATTCCCTCACCGAGAGCATAGCGCACGAAGCCGGCGATCTTCACGGTACCGCCGACCTTGCCTTCGGCTTCCTTCACCGCCTGCGCCACCGACTTGCCGGTATCGTGGATGAAGGCCTGCTCGAGCAGGCAGACTTCCTTGTAGTAGGTCTTCAGGCCGGACTCGACGATCTTCTCGATCACGTTCTCGGGCTTGCCCTGCTGGCGGTACTTGTCGGCGAGCACGTCCTTCTCGCGCTTGACGACGGCCGGATCGAGACCGCTGGGATCGAGCGCAAGCGGGTTGGCGGCCGCGACATGCATGGCGATCTGGCGGCCGAGGCTTGCGAGCTCGTCAGCCTTGCCGGGCGATTCCAGCGCGACGATCACGCCCATCTTGCCGGCGCCATCGACGACCGCGCCGTGGACATAGCTCGACACCACGCCCTGACTCACTTCGAGCGAAGCAGCGCGGCGCAGCGTCATGTTCTCGCCGATGGTGGCGATCGCATCGTTGATCGCGGCTTCGACCGTGACGTCGCCGACCTTGGCGGCCTTGATCTTCTCGACATCGGCGCCGGTGTCGAACGCGACCTGGGCGATCATCTTGACGAGGCCCTGGAACTGGCCGTTACGCGCAACGAAGTCGGTCTCGGAGTTGACCTCGACCACGACGCCCTTGTTGCCCTTGGTGAGCGCGCCGATGAGGCCCTCGGCCGCGACACGGCCCGACTTCTTGGCGGCCTTGGACAGGCCCTTCTTGCGCAGCCAGTCCTGCGCGGCTTCCATGTTGCCGTCGTTCTCGGTCAGCGCGGCCTTGCAGTCCATCATGCCTGCGCCGGTCGACTCGCGCAGATCCTTGACCATCGCAGCTGTGATCGTTGCCATCGTTGAAAATCCTTCTTGCCTGCCGGTTTGCCGCGGCGTGGCTTCCAATTGCCCCGCCGCGGTCCATCTCAGGAATTCGCGTCAACTGAATGAATGGTGGCCGGATCCCGTCCGGCCAACCTATCGCCGTTTTGACTATTCCGCTTCCGCGGTCAGTGCCTTGGCCTTGGCCACCCAGGCATCCGCGCGGCTCGGCAGACCGACTTCTTCGCCGATCGTGTGCGCGGTGTCGTGGTCGAGCTCGGCGAGCTGCCAGTAGTGGAAGATGCCGAGGTCGTTGAACTTCTTCTCGATCGCGCCCGACACGCCCGGGAGCTTCTTGAGGTCGTCGGCGGTGCCGCGCGGACCGGCAAGACCCTGGAAGCCGCTCGAGGACGGGGCCGGCAGCTCTTCGGCGACCGGACGAACCGACGCGCCAATGTCGACGCCCGACTCGCCCTGAGCGCGCGAGATGCCGTCGATCGCCGCGCGCGCGATCAGGTCGCAATAGAGCGAGATCGCTCGGCCGGCGTCGTCATTGCCCGGCACCACATAGGTGATGCCCTTCGGATCGGAATTGGTGTCGACGATCGCGGCAACCGGGATGTTGAGACGCTGGGCCTCCTGGATCGCGATGTCTTCCTTGTTGGTGTCGATCACGAAGATCATGTCGGGCAGACCGCCCATGTCCTTGATGCCACCGAGCGAGCGGTCGAGCTTGTCGCGCTCGCGCTGCAGCGTGAGGCGCTCCTTCTTGGTGTAGGAATTGGCTTCGCCGCCGGCCAACACTTCGTCGAGGTGACGCAGGCGCTTGATCGAGGCCGAGATCGTCTTCCAGTTGGTCAGCGTGCCGCCGAGCCAGCGCGAATTGACGAAATACTGCGCGCAACGCTTGGCAGCGTCGGCGACGCCGTCCTGTGCCTGGCGCTTGGTGCCGACGAACAGGATGCGGCCGCCCTTGGCAACCGTGTCGCTGACGGCCTGAAGGGCCGTGTGCAGCATCGGCACGGTCTGGGCGAGGTCGACGATATGGATGTTGTTACGGGTGCCGAAAATGAACGGAGCCATTTTCGGATTCCAGCGGTGCGACTGGTGACCAAAGTGCACGCCAGCTTCGAGCAGCTGACGCATAGTGAAATCGGGCAGTGCCATCGTTTGAATTCTCCGGTTGGTTCCTCCGGAAGCGTGTGAGCAAAACGGAGCGATGTCGCCCCGGCTGCCACCGGACGGCCTTGTGAGCCATGCTTCCGTGTGAGATGGCGCGCTATATAGCGCCATTTCGGCCAGAAGCAAGGAAATAAGGGCCTTTCGGGGCTTTTACCGCCCGCGAAAGGCCCTTTCCGGGATTTCCGCCCTGCCCGCTAGCACTTCGGCTGGTTGGGCGGGCATTTTTTCGCCGCTGGCGGGGGCGGCGCAGGCGGTCGCGGCGGTGGGGCGACTGGTCGCGGCGGAGGCGGTGGCGCGACCGCCATTCGTGGTGGCGGCGGCGGAGCCGGCCTGGCCACCGGCGGAGGCGGCGGAGCGGGTCGCGCGGCTGCAACTGGCGGATGCGGCGGCGGAGGCGGCGGCGCGGCCACCCGCGGTGGCGGG